>DASWTQ010000782.1:0-11361 GCA_036402055.1 Herpetosiphonaceae bacterium | reverse complement strand
GATGCGTCCGATCTCCGGCAGATCAGCCACAATATCGACCGTCTGCGGCGCGAGGGACATCGGCATGCCGGGATACGCCGCCGTCGCCGGGTTTTGAATCACGACCGTGCCGCCGGCGTGCTTGACGGCCTGCGCACCGAGCGCGCCGTCCGAGCCAGTCCCGGTTAAGATGACCGCAATCAGCTGCTCGCCAAAGATCTGGGCGGCACTGGAAAGCAACAAATCCACCGACGGCTTCGGGCGTTGTGGGCCATCCGGCAATACCGTCATATCGTGATCGGTGATTTCTACATGCCGGTTCGACGGCACGACGTAGATCGTCCCGGCGTGCAGCGGCGCATGATCCTGCACGGTGATCACCGGCAGGGGCGCGCGCCGCGCCAGGATCGCGCCTAAATGGCTGGGGCGCGTTGGGTCAAGATGCTGCGCGATCACGATTGGGGCCGGAAATTGGGCAGGGAGGGTCGCGACCAGCGTTGAGAGCGCTTCAATCCCACCGGCAGATGCACCCACGACGACGAGTTGGACCGGCAGTGCTGGCTCTGACATGCGATACCTGTTTCTGCGAATGTGCGATGATCATCTATATTCCGCCGTCGATCGAGCGTGCAGGATGCTCACCAGCACATGGCAGGTGCAGCAAGGCGGAGACGGCAGGACCGATCGGCGACGGATGGTGTCCCGCCCGGCGCTAGTATGCTGGTTGGTGAAGCAGGAGCATCGCTATCATAGCACACCCGGCGTTATACTCGCCAACCGATTGCTGCATCCGTCGGAACAGGCGCATGGCTCAAGCATCTTTCGACCGGCGCAGCAAAACAGGCTCAGCATGTCACACCGAGTCTGTCTATGCTTGCCTGCGCGTTCTTTGGCTACAAAACGGCAACTGCGACTTATCGGAGGTACAAGAACAGCGCGAGGCTCCCTACGACCACCAGCAAAACGACGATGAGCACCATGCCCTGGGTGAGCTTGCGCTGTTTCAAGCGGGCGCTGCGTTGTCGCATGTTCATAAGTTTACCTCCTTTGACCTCCTTGAAACGTATGCAAGATCGTAGCACGGAGTGTCAATCGTCCTTCGCCGAGTAGCCCATTTCGGGTACATGAGTCGGCCCGCTTTGAGAAGATGACACACAAGCAAACCCACAGGCGGTAGAGCTGCCGAGATCAACTGCCCTGCACGATGATCTCATCGGTGGCATCAATACGGCGTGTTCTATCACTCATCTGGTGATCTCCGCTCTCACGGGTACCAGCGCAGGGCGCAGGTGACGGCGACGAGAGATCCCGACCAGGCTCCAGAGACGATCCCGAAAGGCTGCGATCATCCCGTGTGAGCGGCGAGCCAGGCTGAGATCAACACGGTCAATGTCGCGTACCCCGAGATAGGTATCACGCAGATCGGCTCCACGCAGATCGGCGTGCGTCAGGTTTGCGTCGCCAAGTTGGGCGTTCTGTAAGTTCGCCCCCTGGAGCTTCGCCGCCGCGAGATTAGCGTTATGTAGGTTAGCCCCGTGCAGATCCGCGCTCACCAGGTTGGCCCCGCGCAAGTCGGCGTACTGGAGATACGCGCCACGCAGGCTGGCCTCCTGGAGGTTAACATTCCTAAGGCACGCGCCTTGCAGCCACGCGCCGCTGAGGTTGATACCCTGGAGGAACAACCCTTCAAGATTCGCTCCATTCAAGAGAATAGGCCGTCCCTGTCGGCGCGCATCCTCGACGCTGGCGCGGACGTCCTGGTGTGTCATAGGTGTGTTCATAACAGAGTCCTTAGCCGACTGACCCTTCCATTTCCATCTGGATCAGTCGATTGAGTTCGACGGCGTATTCCATCGGCAGCTCACGGGTGAATGGCTCCATGAAGCCCAGCACGATCATCGACAGCGCTTCGGCCTCGCTCAGGCCACGGCTGCGGAGATAGAACAGTTGCTCCACCCCGATCTTACCAACCGTTGCCTCATGGGCCAGGGTTGCGCGATTCTCTTCGATCTCGATATAGGGAATCGTATCGGAGGCGGACTGCTCATCGAGGATCAAGGCATCACACACGACGTTACTCGTCGCATTGACTGCTCCCGGCAACACTTTAACCAGGCCGCGGTAGGTGGTACGCCCACCGTTCTTGGAGACCGACTTATTGGTGATGCGGCTGGTCGTGTTCGGCGCGGCATGGACCATCTTCGCGCCCGCGTCCTGGTGCTGTCCGGTCCCAGCGTACGCCACCGACAAGACCTCGCCTTTCGCGCCCTCACCGAGCAGATACACCGAAGGATACTTCATCGTTAGCCGCGAGCCAATGTTGCCGTCCACCCATTCCATCGACGCGTTCGTGTAGGCCACGGCGCGCTTGGTGACGAGGTTGAAGATGTTGTTCGACCAGTTCTGGATCGTCGTGTAGCGGCACGTGCCGCCTGCTTTGACGATGATCTCGACCACCGCCGAGTGTAGCGAGTTCGTTGTGTAAACTGGTGCCGTGCAGCCCTCGATATAGTGGACTTCCGCGCCCTCGTCGACAATGATCAGTGTGCGCTCGAACTGGCCCATGTTCTCGGCATTGATGCGGAAGTAGGCTTGCAGCGGAATATCGACTTTGACGCCCTTGGGCACATAGACGAACGAGCCACCCGACCAGACCGCCGTGTTCAGCGCGGCGTACTTGTTGTCGGCAGCGGGAATGATCGTGCCAAAGTATTCCTTGAACATCTCTGGGTACTCGCGCAGGGCCGAGTCGGTGTCCAGAAAGATCACGCCCAGCTTCTCCCACTCTGCTCGTAGCGAATGATAGACGACCTCGGATTCGTACTGCGCGCCGACGCCGGCCAGGAACTTCTGCTCAGCTTCGGGGATGCCGAGTTTCTCGAACGTGTCGCGAATATTTTGCGGCACATCGTCCCAGCTCTTCTCGGCTTTCTCGCCCGGACGCACATAGTAATAGATATCCTGATCGTCAAGCTCGGCAAGGCGGGGATTAGCCCACATGCCGGTCAGCGGAACCGGCTTTTTGAAGTAGATGGCGAGCGCCTTCAAGCGGCGTTTGAGCATCCACTCGGGCTCACCCTTCATCGCGGACAGCGTACGAACAACACCCTCGTTCAAGCCCTTTTCGGACTTGTACGTATAGTGCTCCTCGTCGCGGAAACCGTATTTGGTGTATTCGAAATCGATCTGCTGTTGAGGAGCGGTAATCATCGAGCGTCTCCTTTACCAGGTCGCTCATACCAGGCGGTCGATCCGTGGATCGTCAACGCTGTGGTATGGAGGCTCCACCTAGATTCACCTGAGGCACAGCGGGAGCATTGAGCGTGTCGAGCGCATCTTGCACGGCGCGGCGAACTTCAGAATCACGATCGTTGAGCGCAGCGGTCAGTGGTGCTCGCACCCGCGACTCCGTGATCTGGCCCAGCATCTGGGCGGCATCGCGGCGTATCCAGGGAAATGGATGCCCAAGTGCTGCGATCAGCCCCGGAACTTCATGGTGCTGTTTGAGCTGGATGGGATTGGGCGGAAGGCCGAATAGTCGTTTGACCCACAGCATGAGAGCACTCCAGTTCGTGTACGTAGACGTATACCTATGCGGTACTGATCGGCACCGTCGACAAGGCGCAGAAGCGAGTAACACCACGCTTGTACAAGACGAGCGCCAGACCAACCGCTGCCTCGACGGAAACACCCTCGCTGCTGCCGATGGTCAGCATCACGGCGCGCGTCAGGTCGCGGAGTTCATCCTCGACGGTGGCTGAGATGATGCGTGGTTGGACTCCCTGACATAGCTCCTGGTGTAAGGCCATGTGGTAGCGCCGAAGAAACAGCGCCGTGCTGATCGGCTGCGACCCGCTGTGGCGCGGTAGGCGGGTGAGCAACATATCGCTCCGCTGCACAAGTCCGTCCTCCGGGATCAGATCCAGGTGCTCCCCGATGGCCCGCTGGACCGAGGTAGCAATGTCCTGCCATGTTGTTGTTTGATTCATGCGTGCTCCTACAGGTGGTGCCAATAGAACCGTCGCCGTCCGCTCTGAAGCGTCTGCGCTAGAAGACGCGACGGCTGCGCTCTTCGTCCGCCCGCCGACGCCGGGCGTCATCCGCGGCTACGCGGCGGTCGTGCGCTTGCCGCCAGCGCTCCAGATTGGCGCGTTCCTGGCGGGCCTGCTGATCACTGCGCCGTTCGTTGTCCGCTGAGCGGCGGCGGGCGGCGTCCTCGGCCTCATTGCGAAGATAATTTGGCATAGCATCCCTCGCTTTAAGTTTCTATCTAACGTGCTCACCCCGGCAGTGCAGCGATCTACGCAAATAGTTTTTTCCACCACGGCTTACGATCGTAGGCCTGCTTGCGCTCCGCTTCTGCCGTGCGCTTCATACGTGCGTACACGCCGGTCATTTGATCCTCGTGGCGACGATTCATCTCGGCCACGAACACTTGCTTCACGTACCCCTCATGGCGCACATGGATGCCGGTTTCATGCCGGTCAATCAGCAAGCGAACGGGTCCAGGCGGCAGGTCAATCAGCGGAGGATGAGCGGTACTGGGATCGGGAGGATGCGCACACCACAGGCGGGCCTGAAGCGTTCGTGCTGGGTCTGCCTGTGCTTCAACCAGATACACACTTCCGTTGGGCAGTTCAAAGATGTTCCCATGGCGTAATGCTGTTGTTTCGATCAATGTGCTCATCGCATCTCCCTGGCGCACGTGCCGTGCTGGTACGTATCTGGTGGGTTATGCACCGAATGTCGGTACCCTGATCCGGCTAGCGTGGCTGGACTGACTCGTCAGGCATGCGTTCAAGATCCGCTGCATAGAACACGACGGCATGGCGCGGGCGTTGATCCCAGTCGAGGTGGATGAAGCAGCGGGTGTCGCGTACCCGCGTAACCGTCCCGATCTGTCCATGATCACCGATGCCGGGCACATTGACCTTGATGCGTTGACCATAACGTACGTCTTCTAATTTCATGGGTAGCTCCGTTCACAGATAGGTATGTTTGTCCACCGCGCTGCTCGCATCCACATATCAAGCGGGAAGCTAGCAGGATGCCGGGCGATGATAGGGAACGACTAGGTGCATGGCTTTGCGGGTGAAGAGCGCGCCGAGGCGGTCAAGTAGACCCTGCTGCGCATGCGGATTGACCGTTGATTCGACGGATCAACCTTCCAGGCCGAGTCGTTGCTCGTCGGCAACAAATGCTTGCTGGTTGATGTACGCGCGCACCAGCGTCGTCGTGCGTTCCATGCTCGTCCCTCCAATCCCTGCGGATCATGCGGAACGGTCATCCTCAGGAAGATGTCACTTAGTGTATATACACATTATACCACGGTGTATATACAATAGCAATAAATACTATGTATATATTGCCCGATCCAACAAGATATTCTATAATATCTTGTATATACATGCTAGTAGTAAAGAAGAGTCTATGAAGGTGACACGCCGATCAGATACAGGGAAAGGCGGGCATCTGCTGATCTCGGTGCCTGCCAACCGGGTGGCGGAGGTCGAGGCGGCGCTGCATTTTCTTGAGGCACAGCGCCAGCAGCGTGGATCGCAGGTGGTCATTGATCTGATTGTGCGGGCGGCAAAACGGAACGGGTGGACCTTTACCCCCAGTGATACTGGTAGCGAAGGTCACCGAGCTTAGGCAGCAAGGGCGGCCATCACCCAGTTGAAGGGTGTGACGCACGTGGTGGGACGCTCGACATCGAGCAACCGGTGTCTTCCCCGGTCACGCCACCGTGCTGGTCGGCATGCCGACGCTTGGCCGGGATGGTATCATAGAGGTGTCGGCGTGTCGCCCAGCGGCTGATGCCCGGCCAGCGAAGGAGCCGGGTATGCCCATCCATGATATCATCGTTATCGGCGCGTCTGCCGGGGGCATGGAGGCGCTCCAGGACCTCGTCCGCGGGTTGCCGCCGGACCTGCCCGCTGCGCTGTTTGTTGTGTGGCACCTTCCCGCGCACAGTGTGGGCGTCCTCCCCGACGTGCTCACGCGGGCCGGACCGTTGCCCGCGCGCCATGCCCGCGATGGCGAGCTGATTGAACCGGGGCGCATCTATGTCGCGCCCCCGGACTGGCATCTCTTGTTGGAGCCGGGGCGAGTGCGCTTGACCCATGGGCCCAAGGAAAACCACTTCCGCCCCGCCGTCGATCCCTTGTTCCGCTCGGCAGCGATCGCCTACGGGCCCCGTGTCATCGGCGTCGTGCTCAGTGGCTTGCTCGATGACGGCACCGCCGGCATGTGGGTCATCAAGGATCGGGGCGGGCTGGCGGTCGTGCAGGAGCCGGATGCGGCGCTGTATCCGTCGATGCCCGCGAGCGTGCTGGAGTATGTCGCGGTGGATGAGCGCCGACCGGCAGCTCTGCTGGGGCCGGTGCTCGCGCAGTTGGTGCACACGCCGGTCGACGAGCAGGGAGGCCGACCCGTGTCTGAGGATCTGAACCTGGAACACCGGATTGCCCTGGAAGACACTGCGTTGGACCTGGGCGTCACCCAGCTGGGCACGCCCTCGCTCTATACCTGTCCCGAGTGCCATGGCGTCCTGATTCAACTCCGCGGCGGTGCGCCGCTGCGCTTTCGCTGTCACACCGGCCATGCGTTCACGGCGGATGCGCTCCTCGCGCACGCCGCCGCGGGGATCGAGGCGAATCTGTGGAGTGTGGTGCGGACGATGGATGAGCACGTGCTCCTGCTCACGCAGGTGGCGCATCAATTGCAGGAGGCGGGCAACCCGGCGGCAGCGGAACGCCTCCGTGCCCAGGTCCACGTAGCGCACCAGCAGACGCACGCCATCCGGGCGGTGGCCATACAGCAGCACCTGCCCGACCGCAGCGGACACCTGGACGGTGATCCCACCCCCCCGTAATACGCGATCCCCGGCCAGGATCACCCCGTCGGGCGCGATTCACGACCGTCAGTCAACGGAAAACCGAGAAAGGTGGGCGGAGGGATGGAACAGGGAGATTCAGCAAAGGCGGGGCAGCGCCCCCCTGGTTCGGCGCTGGCGGGCACCGGCGGTTCGCCGTTTCCGGTGATTGGCCTCGGGGCCTCGGCGGGGGGCCTCGAAGCGCTCCACACCTTTTTCGCGCACCTGCGACCCGACACCGGGATGGCCTTCGTGGTCATTCTCCATCTTTCACCGACGCACGAGAGTCAGGCCGCCGCGCTGCTCCAGCGCCAGACCTCCATGCCGGTGCAGCAGGTGACCGCGGTCGTGCCGCTCGTGCCCAACCACGTCTATGTCATCCCACCGAGTCAGCACCTGGAATTGGTGGACGGGCATATTCGGCTCGCCCAGCCCCAGACCGAGCAGGATCGCCATGCGCCGATCGACCATTTCTTCCGCACGCTGGCGGACACCCACACCCGCCATGCCGTGGCGATTATTCTGTCCGGCAGCGGGAGCGATGGGACAATCGGCATCATGCGCATCAAGGAGTGGGGTGGGGCCATCTTTGTCCAGGACCCCGAGGAAGCGGCCTTCACCGGCATGCCGCGCAGTGCCATCGCGACCGGGCTGGTCGATGACGTGCTGCCCGTGGCGCGCATGCCGGAGCGCCTCATCAGCTACTGGCGGCAGGACCCGGTCCTGGTGGCCGGCGGCGACGGCAGCGCGGTGGAGGTCGATGATGCGCTGCTCCAGGAGATCCTGGCGGTGCTGCGCGTGCATACCCACCATGACTTCAGCCAGTACAAGCGGCCCACGGTGCTGCGCCGCATCGGGCGGCGGATGCAGGTCGTGGGGGTGCCCGACCTCCCGGCCTACCTTGCGGTGCTGCGCCAGCGACCGGAGGAAGTGCCGGCACTGCTCCAGGATCTCCTGATCAGTGTCACCAACTTCTTCCGCGACCCGCCGGTCTGGACCGTCGTGGCGGCGATCATCCCCCAGCTCTTCGCCGGCAAGGGACCGGGCGACCAGATCCGCGTCTGGGTCCCGGCCTGTGCGACCGGCGAGGAAGCCTACACCGTGGCCATGCTGCTGCTGGACCATGCCCTAACCCTGGATCATCCCCCGGCCATCCAGGTCTTCGCCACCGATATCGACGAGCCATCGATTGCCCAGGCCCGGCGTGCGACCTACCGGGAGACGATCGCGGGCAATGTGGACCCTGAGCGGCTCCGACGGTTCTTTGTGCTGGAGCAGGGCCGCTACCGGGTCAGCCAGGAGGTGCGCGAACTCGTGATGTTTGCCACGCATAATGTGTTGCGCGACCCGCCGTTCACCAAGCTCGACCTGATCACCTGCCGCAACCTGCTGATTTATCTCACCCAGGCGGCCCAGGCACAGGTCATCCAGATTTTCCAGTTCAGCCTGCGACCGGGCGGCTATCTCCTGCTCGGCACTGCCGAGTCGCTGGATGGCACGGATGAGCACTTCGTCGCCGTCGCCAAAGCCCAGCATCTGTACCGGCGCTCCACGCAGCTAAGCCCGCCCCCGGTCCTGACGATCGGGGGCGGGCGGTCCCCGAGGCCGGGGGGGACGGACCGCCCGCCCCCGCCGGCGCTGCCGAGCACGGCGGGCGACCTCCATCAGCGGCTGCTGCTGGCACACATGCCGGCGAGCGCGCTCATCAGCGCCGACTATGAGATCGTGCATCTGACGCGGGGTGCGAACCGGTTCTTGCACCTGGAAGGGGAGCCGTCGACCAATCTCCTGCGCCTGGTGCACCCCGACCTGCGGCTGGATCTGCACACCCTGCTGTTTCAGGCCGGGCAGGGGCAGCAACGCGTCGAACGGCGGGGGGTTCGCCTTACGGTCGACGCGACGGTCCAGCTGGTGGACCTGCTGGTGGAGCCGGTGGCGGATGGGACCGTGCCCGACGGCGCGCTGCTGGTGCTGTTCGCCGATGCTGGGACGGCAACCGCGGGCCTGCCGGGCGGCATGCCGGAGGGGGACGGGGTCATGCGCGATTTGTCCACGGACCTCGCGCGGACCCAGGAGCAACTCCAGATCACGATCGAGCAGTACGCGACCAGCAGTGAGGAGTACCAAGCGGCCAACGAGGAGTTGCAGGCGATCAACGAGGAGCTGCGGGCGGCGAGTGAGGAGCTGGAAACCAGCAAGGAAGAATTGCAGGCGGTGAATGAAGAGTTAAGCACGGTGAATCAGCAGCTCAAGCACACGGTCGCGGAGCTGACCGCGACCAACAACGACTTGCAGAACCTGATCGCCGCCACGGAAATCGCGACGCTCTTTTTGGACCGCGCGCTGTGCATCACGCGCTACACGCCGAGCGCAGAGACGATCTTCCATCTGATCCCGACCGATCGGGGCCGCCCCCTCGCCCACGTCACCCATACGCTCCAAGACGCGCACCTCGCCGACGATGCGGCGCAGGTGTTGCGCACGCTGATCCCGATCGCGCGTGAGCTGGCCAGTGCGAACGGCCACGCGTATCTCGTGCAGATCCGGCCCTACCGCACGACGGACGACCATATTGCGGGCATCGTCATTACCTGCGTGGACATCACCGAGCGCACGCAGGCGGCAGCGGCGTTGGCGGAACGGGCGCGCCTGCTCGATTTGAGCAACGATGCAATCATTGTGCGCGATGTGGACGATCGCATCATCTACTGGAATCATGGGGCCACCGACTTGTACGGCTGGACCCGCGACGAGGCGGTCGGGCAGCACCTGCATACCCTGTTGCAGACGGAATTTGAAGCGCCCTTGCCACAGCTCGTCGTCCTGCTGCAACAGCACGATCGGATGGAGGGGGAGGTGGTGCAGGTGACGCGGGAGGGCCGGCACATCACCGCCGCCTGCCGCTGGGCGCTGGATCGCGATGCGCAGGGTCGCCCCGGTGCGATCCTCACCACCTACAATGACATCACGGAACGCAAACAGGCGGAGGCTGAACGGGAGCGCCTGTTGGTGGCCGAGCACGCGGCGCGGCTGGAGGCCGAAGCCGCGCTCACGACCCGTGAGCAATTCTTATCGATCGCGTCGCATGAGCTGCGCACACCCCTGACCGCGCTCATCGGCAATGTGTATCTCCTGCCCACGCTGGCGGCGCAGGGACCAGACCAGCTTGCCAGCCTGAGCGAACGAATCACTCGCCAGGCACACCGACTCAATGCGTTGGTGGACCAACTGCTGGATGTATCGCGGCTCCAGCAGGGGCAGTTTGTGATCGAGCCGCAGCCGACGGATCTCGCGGCGCTGGTCGCGGAGGTCGTGGACGAGTTTCGCATCACCCTGCCGGAGGGAACCACGCACACGGTCGCGTTCCAGCACCCAGATGCGCCGATCCTGGTCGCGGGCGATGCACCGCGCCTGGAACAAGTGCTCCAGAATCTGTTGAGCAACGCGGTGAAGTACAGTCCGCAGGGCGGACCGGTGCACGTACGCGTCCAGCCCACGGCGACGGAGGTCATCCTAGAGGTGGAAGATCGCGGCATGGGGATTCCATCTGCGGACCAGGCGCGGCTGTTCGAGCCGTTTTACCGGGCCAGCAACGGTAGCCGGCAGGCCAGCGGCTTTGGCGTGGGGCTCTATATTGTGCACGAGATTGTGCAGCGGCACGGCGGACGCATCGCGGTGGCAAGCACCGAAGGCCAGGGCAGTACGTTTCGGGTCACACTGCCGCTCCTTCCGGCCACGCCCTAAACGAGCGGGCACGGTGTGGCGGATGCTGTGCTGCCACACATGAAGGGTCAAGGATAGTCCAGTGATGTGCACTATGTGGGGCAGGAATGCTGACAAGCGCACATGAGACACAGGAGCGGAGACAGATCCCACAGACTCTTCCAATCAGCAGGGGCTGCTTCAGGACGATCTGTTCATGCGATCCACCGCTATTCCAGCAATCCAAGGGTACTCCGTTGCGGCTCCTCGCAGCCAGAGTGGGTTCAGGTCGAGATGAGCATCGGAAAGCGTGTGAAAAATATCGATAGCGTTGTTCATTACAAAAAAGTTCGTAACAGCCCAGAACGAATATGCCTACTATCGCTGGCTGCGCGCCCATGCACCCGTCAGCAAAGCGCGCATGGGCCGGCTGATGCAGATGTATGTCCTGGCGTGCTATGACGACGTGCTGCACATGCTCAAAGATCCGCGCTTCGTGCGCAACCGCACGACCGCCACGGGCAAAGCCCGCCGGACACCAATCCCCTTGCCCAAGACCTTTGCGGTGATGACGGAAAGCATGATCATTGCCGATGAGCCGGACCATCGTCGCCTGCGCAATCTCGTCCAGCAGGCATTTCCGCCACGGACCGTCACCAGGCTGCGTGGCCGCATCGAGGCGCTGGCCCACGATCTCCTTGACCGGGCGGCGCAGCAGAGGTCGGTCGATTTGCTGACCGCCTATGCCCAGCCAATCCCGGTGACGGTCATCGCCGAGCTGCTGGGCATTCCTGAGGCGGATCGGG
>DASWTQ010000781.1:0-18389 GCA_036402055.1 Herpetosiphonaceae bacterium | reverse complement strand
TGCTCCTTGCGAGAGAAGAAAGAAGAATCTATGAATCATCCTCTGCGCCCGAGACTCCGGCAGGCGGGAATCGTTGGGCTGCTTCTGACAACGGCGATCGGGTCCGGCATCTTGCTTGGCTGGCTGTTGAGCACCGATCTGACCGGTCGAGTCGTCCAATCGCGGCGTTCGTCAGGTGCCAGTCCATCCGCCATCGCCAGGACGACACCCTCGCCAACGCCGGCCGCGCCGCTTGCCATCGTCCGTACACCCACCCTACGCCCCCCGCCGAGCAGACCTGCTGTCGCCACAGACGAGCCGGCGTCTACTACCGTCATCACGGCAACCGCTGAGCCGGCGACCGCACTGTTTCAACAGATTGTGGCAGCTGAGGCCGGATTGCGCAGTGGAGAGCTGGAGGCCGTGATCGACTACGGTAACGGATCGCGCTCCTCCGCACAGGTTCGCTTCGATCTCGGCACTGCGCAAATCCTGCCGCGCCTCGATTTCAAAACTGCCTATCAGAGCGCGTCCAGCACACAAACGATCGAGGAGATTACCATCGGCGATCGTACCTGGGAGCGGCACGACGAACAAAGCTGGAATTCCGTTCCAGCGCGCAAAGGCATGTGGGATCAGATCCGCTTCTTCTTGCCGGGAGCCCAGTACGGCAGCGACCCAAGCTACAGCCAGCAGCAGGACCGGGCGCTGCTGCGCTGGTATGACGCCACTCGTGATGCCGACGTAACGCTGACCGTCGATCGCGAAACCAGCACGCCGCTGCTGCTGGAGCGTCACACACGCAGCACCGGCTTGACGCTGACTGTGACCTATCCCGGCTGGAATACGCCGATCGAGATTCTGCCGCCGGTAGACGGCATCCAATAGCTCGCAGCTCGTCGCCCGTCGACGATGACCGGCCCGCTTGATATTCCATCAAAGGAGGCTCGTATGCGCCGAATGATTGTTTTCGTAGCCGTGTTGCTGCTGCTCATCAGTCCATACGCCAGCGCGGCCCAAAGTAGCCCGGAGCTTGTGGTCAGCACGCCAGCCGAGGGCGCGACGATCGCCGGAACCGATGTAGCGGTCGCATTTCAGGTTACGGGTGTAAATCTCGTGCCGTCGGGTGTGCCGCTGACTGAGGCCGGCAAGCGACCTGACGCGAACCGGCCGGGCGAGGGCCATCTACACTTTATGCTCGATCTGCTGCCGATTGTGGTCTGGGAACATACCGAGCCGTACACCTTCAACAACATCACACCCGGCGAACACCAGCTGATGGTCGAGCTTGTCAACAACGATCACTCGCCGCTGTCGCCGCCGGTCGTGAGGCAGATTCGGTTTCGCACCGCAGTGATGATGCCCGAGACCAGCGTGCAGAGCGGGCGAGCGACCGCGCTGTGGATCGCTCTGATCGCGATGCTGTTTGGCGCCGGCCTGCTACTGCGCTTCCGCTTCAGACCTTTGGCCTCGGTCTCATCCAGGCGTTAGATTGGTGGTAGCGCCGTTGCTCACAACCTGTGACAGTAGGTGACACATTAGCGTCATAGACTGCGCGCATGCAGATTTCCAATCCGTCCAAACACGCTTACCCGCGCCACTTCAGAGGGTTTTAAGGCTTACTATTCATGATAAAAAGCTCGTAGCTGCATTTAAAAGCATGCAGCTTAGGAATTCATTACGATCGAGCCGCTGCAACACTCGCAAGCTCCTCGATCGTCTGACACACATGCTCCATTTGAGCAGACGATTAGTGTCCTCACGTTGTTAGATAGTACTTATGTAGCTCGTAGACGCGTACCGCAGTTCTCCAGAAGTCGTGGTGGTGAGTAGGAGCGTCAACTGTTGTATTGGCTGATGCATCCTCGGTACAATCGGTGTTGTCCCCCCGATCTGGAGAACATATGCCTACGTTGCCGCCCGAACGAGTGCGCTGGATAGCCAGCGCGGCAGTTGTGGTGCTAGTGGTCTTGATCCTGCTAACTTCGTTCTTCAAAACCAACACCGACGCCGATCCTGCGCTGCTGGTGAAAGAAGACGACCAGGCTGCTCCATCGGTATCACCAGCGATGATCCCAAGCGCTACACCAACACCTGGCTTACGGATCGGCGTAGATGTGATCGGCGCTGTTCAACAGCCAGGCGTGTATTATCTGGAAAGCCCGGCCCGGATCGTGGATGCGATCGAAGCCAGCGGTGGCTTCGCACCAGATGCCGATCGCGAAAAGATTAATCTGGCATCGCACCTGACGGATGGTCAGCAGATTCGTGTTCCGAGGGTTGGTGAGTCAGCGCAGCCAGAGCTAGCAGAGGCGTCAGCCGCAGACTCAGTCGATGGTACCGTCGACATCAACCAGGCGGATGCTGCGACACTGGACAGCTTAGATGGTATCGGGCCGGCGACAGCAGAGGCGATTGTCGAGTATCGTACGACCAGCGGCCCATTCAAGCGGATCGAAGACATCCAGGATGTCAAAGGCATTGGCCCCGCGTTGTTTAACAACATCAAGGATCACATAACAGTTGGTCCCTAGTTGGGTAGCCAAGTAAGGCTCCGTGCGCTTGTACTTGCTACCTTGCCAGAACTGCCATGCGACGTACAAAAATTGTAGCAACTCTCGGCCCCGCCAGCGATAGCGACGCCAGCATTCGACGTTTGATCGAAGCCGGTGTTGATGTGATCCGCTTGAATTTTTCTCATGGCACCCATGAAGAACACGCCGAGCGGATCACGCGCATTCGGGCGCAGTCGGAGGCGGTGGGCAAGCCGGTTGCGATCCTTCAAGATCTGCAAGGTCCCAAGATTCGCACAGGCTCGCTCAAAAACGACATGCCGGTGCTGCTACAGGACGGCGCGTCGTTTACGATCACGACTGAGCAGATCGAGGGTGATGCGCGCCGTGTGTCCACGACCTATCAGGATCTGCCGCGTGATGTCCAGCCGCGTGACCGGATTTTGCTCTCGGATGGCCTGATCGAGCTGCTGGTGACGGCGGTACGCGGCCAGGATGTGGTGACGCAGGTAGTGCAGGGCGGCTCGCTGCGTGAGCATCAGGGCATCAATCTGCCGGGTACAGCGGTCAGCACCTCGGCAATCACCGACAAGGATCGCGAAGACCTGGAGTTCGGCCTGGCACACGGCGTCGATTTCGTAGCGATGTCGTTTGTGCGCCGCGCCGCCGATGTGCAGCAGCTCAAGGATCTTATCGCCGCGCATGGAGCCAACACGCCGGTTGTGGCCAAGATCGAGAAGCCACAGGCGCTGGATGACCTGGAGGCGATCCTCGAAGTAACGGATGTGGTGATGGTTGCGCGTGGCGACCTGGGCGTAGAAATGCCGCCCGAGCAGGTGCCGCTGGCGCAGAAGACGATCATTCAGGCGGCAGCCAGCCATAACGTGATGGTGATCACCGCCACCCAGATGCTGGAGTCGATGATCCATCATCCACGCCCAACGCGCGCCGAGGCCAGCGACGTAGCCAACGCGATCTTTGACGGAACCGACGCGGTTATGCTCAGCGGCGAGACCGCCGTCGGCGAGTTCGCGGTCGAGGCTGTGCAGATGATGCATCGCATCGCCGTGACGACTGAGGAGAGCGCGCGCTACCGGGAGCAGAGCGATGTTCTGCATCGCACCCATCATGTCAGCAAGCACGCCGACTCTTCCCAGGCGATCAGCCACGCCGCCCGCACGATTGCCCGGACGCTGGATGTGCGCGCGATCGTCGCGTTTACGCAGTCGGGCTACACGGCGCGGCTGGTCTCGAAAGATCGCCCGCCCGTGCCGATCTTTGCGCTGACGCCGGAGCAGCACGTGGCGCGCCGTTTGTCGCTCTACTGGGGCGTCAAGCCCTTCATCTGCCCGCCGATCGACCGGCTCGACGATCTGACGAGCTATATGCAAAATATGCTCAAGGAGCACGAGTGTGTGGAGAGCGGCGACCGGATCGTGATGACGGGCGGCCATCCGCTGCCGGCGCGTGGAGCGACCAACTTCATCAAGATTGTCGATATTCCCTAGCTCAATAGTCCTGGAAGCGATGACGCGCCGTGTACTGCTAACAACGTACACGGCGTTCTATTTGTCAATAAGTCATGCTTTCCGTATAATGCACACAACTGATTTATCTTCATAACTTTTTTACCCAATGCAATTAAGAAATACACCATCACAACGCCTTGCTCAGAGTGTACCCGGCATCGCTCCCGAAGGACTATCGATCCTCGGAGCCGGCGCCGCTCTCACCGGAGCGACGGCGTTTTTTTCACGCCGTCGCGCCGCGCTGCCGCTGGCACTGACGCTGGGCGCAGCCTATTTCTTCCGCGATCCACAGCGCGATCTACCGGCCGACGCGAATTTTTTCTATAGCGCCGCAGATGGACGCGTGCTGCGCGTGGAAGAGGTGGACGAGCCGCGCTTCATCAAGGGGCGCGCGCTGCGGATAGCAACGTTTTTGTCGCTCTTCGATGTGCATGTGAATCGCTCGGCGACACAGGGTACGGTGCGCTATGTGGAGCATATGCCGGGCGGCTTTGCGGCGGCCTGGGGCGAAGATGTGCATGAGGTCAACGAGCGTAACTATGTTGGCCTGGACACGCCGCACGGGCCGGTGTTGATTGTTCAGATCGCGGGTTTGGTCGCACGACGAATTGTGTGTCACGCCGCTGTTGGCGACGAACTACAGGCCGGAGAGCGCTTCGGCATCATTAAGTTTGGATCGCGGACGGATGTGCTGGTCCCCGCAACTGCGGCACGTCCCTTGGTAGTTGCTGGGATGCGTGTATCAGCAGGCGTAACGCCAATGGGAGTATGGAATGGATAAGCGGTGCTGGTTTCCGAACTTGTTGACGACCGCGAATTTATTCTGCGGCTTTATCGCGATCACGCTGGTCGTTCATGCGATGGAAACGGGTATCGAGGGGGAAACCTCATTTCACTGGGCCGCGCTCACGATCTGCCTGGCGGCGCTCTGTGATGCGCTGGATGGCCGGGTGGCACGTGCGCTGCGGGTTAGCTCGCTCTTCGGCAAGGAGCTAGACTCGCTCTCCGATGTGGTGTCGTTTGGGGTTGCGCCGGCGCTGCTGGTCTATGAGGGCTTCTTTCGCGACAACTCGCTGCCGGGCCAGTGGATCTTGTGGGTCACGATCTCGGGCCTGTTCGTCTGCTGCGGAGCCGCGCGGCTGGCACGCTACAATATCTCAGTGACTACCGGCCGCTTCTTCACGGGCATGCCGATCCCGGCAGCCGGCCTGACGATCACCGGCCTGGCGATGTTTCCCTCGCGGCTGAACGCGGTGCTGATGGCGGTGATTGTGCTGTTCGCGGCCTTTTTGATGATCAGCACGCTGCGTTTTCCCAATCCCGAGCAGCTGATCTTCGACTCGCCGCTGGCGATTCGGGTCGCGCTGTTTGGATTGTTCGTCATCGCGCTGATCGATCCGACGAACTGGTTTTTCCTGCTGCCGATCGCCTATATGACCTATGGGCTGGGCGGCAATATTATCGATGCGCTGAGGCCGGAAGAGGCGTAGGAAGAACCAAGAACCAAGAACCAAGAACCAAGAACCAAGGACTGAGAACCAAGAGACGAAAAAGACAAGAACTGAGGCGTTGAGACGCTGAAGAGTTCGATCATTTCTTCAGAGCAAACACAAAGAACAAAGGTCGGCGATGAGCCTTGATCCTTTGTTCTTTGTTTGTTGGTTCTTTGTTCTTAGGATTTGGTCTGCTCTTTGGGCTTGGGAAACTCGACGAACACCGTCGTGCCATTGTCGCTGATCCAGGTGCAGGTGCCTTTGAGATACGATCCGACGATGCGTCGCACAACCTGCTGCCCGCTACGGCGACCGGCGGTCTCCTGGTCGTTGCGCAGCCCAATGCCGGTGTCGCGCACGTTCATCTGGTAGGTGCGCGGCTTTTCGGAAAGGACCACGTCGACGTTGCCGGTGTGGCCGGGCAGGAACGCATGGCGGAAGCTGTTGGTCAGCAATTCGTTGAGCACCATAGCCAGGGGCGAGACCTGCTCCGGCGGAATCAGGAGCGCGTCGCCGGTGACGGTGGTAGTCGCCTGCATGTGTGGATCGTAGAAGGGCTGAATTGTGCGGGCGAGGCGCTCGGCGACATCGCGGAACGGCGCGAGCTGATTCTCGTGTGAGGCCAGCACATCATGCACGATCGCCATTGAGCGCACGCGGGCCGTGGCGCGCTGAAGCACATCCTGGGCCGGTCCGGGCTCGGCGCGCGACAGCTCCATCTCCAGAAAGCCGCTGATCGCCGCGAGATTATTGCGCACGCGATGGTTAAGCTCTTGCAGCAGCGCGGCCTTGATGTCGGCGTCGTCGCGGGCCTGCTCGTAGAGCTGTGCGTTCGTCTCGACCATCATCGCCAGCTCGGCGGAGAGACGCACATGTTCGCGCTCCATCATGCGAATACGAATCATGGAGCGGACACGAATCAGCAGCTCGTCGTTGATGAAGGGCTTGACGACATAATCATCGCCGCCGGCCTCGAAGCCGCGCAGCTTATCCTTGACGCTGTTGCGACCCGTCAGCAGAATCACCGGCGTGAACAGCCCCTGCACCGCTTTGATCCGCCGGCACACCTCGTAGCCGTTGATCGGCGGCAGCATGACATCCAGCAGAATCAGATCAGGAACACCCTGTTCGACAAGCGCCACCGCTTCTTCGGGATCGCTCGTCCAACGGACATCATAGCCTTCTGAGCTTAGGAAATCAGTGAGGAGTTGGCCGGTGCCTGGATCATCCTCGACGACAAGGACCACACCTGGCTGTTCGACGGCTTGCGGTAGTTCCATCGAGAGTTGTTCCGGCGCGTGCTCCATTACCGCTGCTCCTTTCGTTGATTGCTGTGTCACTTCCTGATCCTGTATCTAAAGCTTGATCTGGAAGACGAGGCGCTACTGAGCAGCGTTTAGCGATCGCTAGAGAAGCGCGCCTCATCTTCCATCGTACCGCTTAGCCTGAACAACCTTATCCCTGCTAAGGATTAGTCACCGAGATTGAATAGGTGGCGCGCTCGGTCGTGTGCGGCGTGGTCGCCATCACAACCAGCGCCCCGCGCTCGTTCGGCCCCAGCCGATACTCGCCACGGTTTTGCGCGTCGAGCTGTAGTGGCTCAAACGTAACAGCGCGGCCACTGATCCGAACCAGCCGAATCTCCCATTGTTGGGGGAGAAGATTGTTCGTGCGGGTAAAGCCCGCCGCGCTCCAGCCCGCGCTGTTGCTCTCGGCATCGTCGCTGAAGTTGATCTCCGGCACGCGAATATTGTCGATGACCATGCCGGGCCGGTTGAAAGCGTCGTCGGTGACGAGCGAGAAGCGGAGCAGAACTTCTTGGCCGGCATAGGGCGTCAGATCGATCTGCTCGTCGACCCACTCGGCAAGATCGCCCTCGTCGGTGCTGACGCCGGTGTAGCCGTTGCCCCAGTTCGCGCCCTGCGGATCGTCGGTGGTGGTGTAGCGGCCCTGAAGTGTGGTGTATGTCTCACCGCCATTGGTCGAGACCGCAACAAAGCCGTAGTCGTAGTCGGCCTCGATGTCGTACCAGAGCCGGAACTGAAGGGTCGCGCTGGAAACGTTGCGCAGATCGAGCGTGCGCGTCAGGGTACTGTTGCCACTGTCGCCGCGATTGCTCCACCACATTGCGGAGCCTTCCGGCTCGGTGTCGACTACCCCAATTGTATCACTTCCATCGAAGCTCAAAATACGTTCCTGGCCGTCCTGGGGAATCTCATAGAAATCGCTGCCGAACTGCGCGACCGTTTCTTCATCGCCGTTGTTGGGCAGTTGCTCGGGGCTGACCTTGAACTCGTCAGGCAGCTGCGAGTAGGCGTAGCGGCCCTGGCCAAAGCGCGAGTCGTTGATCAGATTGGCGATCGACCAGTCGGCGTAGATGTCGCCAAAGTCCTGGATGTCGGGATTGAGCTGTCGGGCAGTCTCGGCGAAAAGCTCCAGCCGCTCGCCGGCGCCTTCACGGATCAGCGTTTTCAGATCCAGATCTTTGCCGTACTGCTCATAGAAATAGGTCAGAAAGAGATACGAGGCGCCGTAATGCGCGATCGCATCCTGCGGATTGTCGGCCCAGTCGGTGAGCTGGAGATCAGGGTTGATCAGATACGAGGGCGCCACGTTGATGACCGACTCGGTGAAGCCGTTCAGCTCCTCGGCCAGCTGCGACAGGCCCTCGTTGGTCCAGGTCGTGGGTCGCTCGGATTCGTTCCACTGGATCATATGCTGGAACTCGTGCGCCAGCACATCGCCGTAAGAGGTCGTGCCCGGCACGCGATCGTCGATGTTGATATAAAACATCTCGCGCTCGTTCGAGAAGCGATTCACGCTGCGCGGCACCTCGTCGCTGCCGGAGAAATAGCCGCCGGCGCCCTCGATGCGCGCGTTGAGAATCGTCAGCCGTGGATCGCCGTCGACGCCGGGCGACCACTCGGAGCCGAACAGCTCGCGATTGCGCGGGTAGATCTCGTCGTTGAACTGGCGCGCCGACTGCTCAAGATCTTGCATATCAAGCTCGACGCCGTCCTCGACATAGACCAGCACATGCTCAAGTGCCAGCACCAGCGTCGCAGTAACAACGTAGTTTTCGTTTGTGTTAACGTTGGTGACGTTAAAGGCTTGCTTGTCGCCGACCTGTACATCCAGCGGCTCCGTGCGCGCAGTGCGCTCCTTGCCTTGCGTGCGGCCAAACTCATACGCCAGCTCGATCTGATCGCGGCGCGGCATAAAGTTTTCGCTCAGCGACTCGATCGTAGCTAGACTGGCATCCGTGGTGGTCTGCGGTGTCGCGGCTGAGGCGGGAGCGCTAGACTGGGGTGTAGTTTCTGGCGTGGCATCGGAGGGGGAGTTCGATGGCTCTGCTGTTTCGCTCAGCGGCTCTGCGCTTGCGGAGGCTTCGGGCGTGGACGTGGCTGCGGGAGACGGCGCGGCAGATGAGGTTGGCGCCTCAGCAACTGGCACTTCGGGAATCGTCGTTATTCCCTGGCATCCCACAAGCAACAGCGCCCCAACCAGCAACAGGACAAAGAGCGCTCTAACAGGACGAGCAGTATGCGTCAATGACATGCGAACCCTTTCCGAATATCATGGTTTTCTATTGTACGAGCATGAGTAGCATGTGGCAAGCTAGCCGAGAACCAAGAACCAAGAACCAAAGAAAGAAGTACCTTCTTTCCCCTCGCCTGTCGCAACCGACGGGTACCCTCTGGGTGCAGCCGACCGAGGTTCGGGGAAGGGGATGTCGAGTGAAACGAGACAGGGGTGAGGGCCTGTTCCGTTGTTCTTTGTTCTATAGTAACTGTTTCAGCTCCTCGGCGGCCTTGCGATTCATGCCGGGAACCGCCGCCAGCTCGTCGATCGAAGCCTGACGAATAGCATCAAGCGAGCCAAAGTGTTTGATCAGCGCCTGCTTGCGCTTCGGCCCAATGCCGGGAACGTCGAAGAGCGGCGACGTGAAGGTGTTTTTGTCGCGCAGCTTGCGATGATAGGTGATCGCGAAGCGGTGTGCCTCCTCGTCGATCTGCTGCACCAGATGCAGCGCCGGCGATGTGCGAGGCAGCTCGATCGGCTTGGGAGCGCCCGGCAGCTGGAGGTCGAAGCGATCGCGGTTGACGCCTTTGGTCGCGCCGACCAGCGGCAGATGCCCAAAGCCCAGCTCGTCCAGCACGCTCTTGACGGCGTTGACCTGCGCCTTGCCGCCGTCGATAATCAGCAGATCCGGAAGCTCGGCCCAGCGCTCGTCGATCTCCTGGCCGTCGGCGCTGGTCTGGCCGCGATCCGAGGGATCGGGAGCGTCCACGAGATCGGGCGGCGGCTGATCGGGATCGGTCGCGCTGTTGATCTCGACCAGCTCGCCCTGCGCCTGCTGCGCACGCCGGAAGCGTCGCCGCAGCACCTCTTGCAGCGATGCCACGTCATTCGCGCCCTGAATAGTTTTGATCTTGAAGCGCCGGTACTCGGCCTTTTTCGACTCGCCGTTCTCGAACACAACCATCGAGCCGACCGAGTTGGTGCCCTGCGTGTTGGAAATATCGTAGCACTCGATGCGGCGGGGCAATCCCGGCAGATCCAGCAGATCACGCAGCTCGGTCAGCGCGCCGATCGAGCGCTGCGAGGAGTTGAGCCACTTGAGCCGCACCTCTTCCAGCTTCTGGGTTGCGTTTTTGGCGGCCAGATCCAGCAGCTGGCGCTTCTCGCCCCGGCGCGGCACCGTCAGCGACACGCGATGCCCGCCTTTTTGCTCCAGCCAGCGCTCGATAATCTCCGCCTCTTCGGGATGCTCGGCCAGCAGAATATCGGTCGGGATCGAGGCTGCCGAGTCGTAGAACTGCGTGAGAAAATGAGTCAGCAGCTCCTGATTGTCGGAGTCTTCGGCGCCCTCCAGCGTGAAAGGCTCAGCGCCAACCAGCTTGCCACCGCGCACGAAAAACACCTGCACCACCGCCGAACCATCCTCGCGGGCAAACGCGATCACATCCTGGTCGGTCGAGGCCGTCTTGAGCACCTTTTGCCGCTCCAGCACTTTTTCCAACGACTCGATCTGATCGCGGATGTAGGCGGCGCGCTCGAACTCCAGATTCTCGGACGCGACCAGCATCTTGCGGCGCAGATCGCGCACAATCTGCTCGGACTTGCCCTCAAGGAACAGACAAACATCCTGGATCGCCTTGCGGTACTCCTCGTTCGAGGTCAGATTCGGCACGCACGGCCCGAGACAGCGCCGGATGTCGTAGTACATGCAGGGCTTGCCCATGCGCCGGTGCCGGTCGAACTTCACGTCGGAGCAGTCGTAGGGCGGGCGGAAGCTGAACAGCTTGTTCAGGAGCTTGAGCGTGGCGCGCACCGAGCCCGCCGAGGCGAACGGCCCGAAATAGCGCGATCCGTCGTCGGCGACCTTGCGCGTGGTGAAGACGCGCGGCCAGGTTTCTTGCAGCGTAATCTTGATGTAGGGATAGCTTTTATCGTCCTTGAGCAGGACGTTGTACTTGGGGCGGTGCTGCTTGATCAGATTCATCTCAAGCACCAGTGCCTCAAGCTCGCTGGACGTCAGAATATAATCGAAGTCGGCAACCAGCGAGACCAGACGGCGGGTCTTGCCGCTCAGGCCCTTTGGCGCGCCAAAGTACGAGCGCATGCGGTCGCGCAGCACTTTGGATTTGCCGACATACAGGATCTTACCGTTTGTGTCTTTCCATAAATAGACACCCGGCGAGAGCGGAACATTTTTGAGCCGCTCCTCGAAGGCGGCAGGATCTTTGATTGAGGTATAGGTTAGATCTGGCATGCTACCTGCTACATGTTCTGGCTTGTTACATTGCGGGGATGATTGTATGTGCGTTGGCTATTTTATTGTACCTCTGCGCTAAGGGTAGCACAAGTTTGCGAACATCCGCCGCTGCATAGATAAGAGCCTCGCAGTACGCGAGGCTCTCAGCTCGACGATGAGCATGTTCAAACTACAGCAGCGGCAGCGTGAACCGGAAGAGCGCGCCGCCCTCGGGCCGATCTTCGATCCAGATGGTCCCGCCATGCGCGGCGATCGCCAGCTTACAGAAGGCCAGACCCAGACCTGTGCCGCGTCCTTTACCCTGCGGCGCCTGGCCGTACATCTCAAAGATAATCCCGCGAAACGCCTCGGGCACGCCCGGCCCTTCGTCGGCTACTTCAAGGAGCGCCCATCTGCCGGGCGCGTGATTCGGCGGCAGTTGCTCCGGCGTGGCGACCTGAGCGTTGACAAAAATCTGGCCGTTCTGCGGGCTGAACTTGGTCGAGTTATCGACCAGATTTTGCAGCACGCGGCGGGTCAGCGAAGTATCGACGCAGATCGGCGGCAGCTCGATGGTGTTGTTATGCAGCCGAATATGCCGCTCGCCCGCGATGCGCTCGATGCGAGCGAACACGCCCTCGACCAGCTCGAACAGCTCCGCCGGCTGGCTTTGTAGCTCAAGCTGGCGCTGCTCAAGGCGCGGAATATCGAGCAGCGCGTTGACCAGATCCAGCATCTGCTCGCTGTTGTCGCTGGCGATCTGGATGATACGCTCCTGGGCGTTGTTGATCGGGCCGCTGATCTGCTTGAGCAGCAGATCCGTCGAGACCATCATGTTGGTCAGCGGCGAGCGCAGATCGTGAACGATCATATAGGCCAGATCCTGGCGCAGCTTCTCGCGCTGGCGCTCCGCCGTCACATCTTGCAGCACCAGCAGCGCCGCCGTGTGCTTCTTGGTATTGCCGCGCACCGGCATGACCGTCCAGGCCAGATTGCGCGTCACCGGGCCGGAGAGCACGAACTCGCCCTCATGCGCCGAGCAGTGCCCGCGCGACACGCAGCGGATCGAGTTGCAGATCTCGTTCAGATGCTCGCGGATCGCTTCCAGCTCTGGATGCCCGCAGAGGTCGTTGATCATGCGGCCTTCCAGCGACTCGTTGGGAATGCCGAGCAGATTGGTCAGCGCCTCGTTCACAGTCGCGATCTGGCCCTGCCGCGTCGCCATCAGCATTCCTTCGGCGGTCGAGGCCAGGATCGAGGCCAGGCGATCATGCGCGTTGCTGACCTGATCGAACAGGTGCCAGTTTTCCAGAACCGCGCCCGCCGTCTTGGCGTAGAGCACAACCATCTCGCGTTCGGCAGCCGCAACCATCGGATAGCTGTAGCCGATCCACAGGCCGCCCAGCGTTGATTGAGCGCCGCGCACCGGCACGATCAGCAGGCTCTGCACGCCCTGATCGCGCAGTGTCTCGGGAATCGCGCCGTCGGTCAGCTCGATATAGTCGTCGGTGATGCGCCTGAGCTGCGGCACCAGCGCTGCGTCCGAGCCCTCGGGCAGATTCAGCACAATATGACGGTGCTGATCGTCGCGGCCCAGCACGTAGGCACCGCCGCCCACGCCGTTGGTCGTGCCGATCGCGCCGCGCACAGTCATATCCATGACCTCGTCGGTGGATAGCCGCGCGGTTGTGACGGCCAGACTCAGCGCGTTCAGCGCTGTCAGCCGATCCACGGCCTGCTCTTGCTCGTCGGCCAGGCGCGCGTTGACGATCGCCGCTGCCGCCTGGTTAGCCACGATCTCAAGCTCCTGGAGCATCGCCCGGGAGAAGAAATTGCGCTGATCTTCCGGCTGGTCGATCAGGATCAAGCCTGCCAGCGCGCCGGCGTTATCCAGCAGCGTCAGCGCGACGCTGTCTTTGAAGTCCGGCGCAAGATCGTGAGAACCGATGTGATAGGTCAGGGTGCTCAGCTTTTCCGCCTGGCTCAGCACCTCGTCGACGGTTGTAAGCGGCAACCATTGCTGGCGCTGTCCACGCGCGGGCATGACTACTTTGCCGTCGCCGGTGATCTGCACCAGGCCGCGCAGATGCGGGCGCTCGATCTCGGCGAGCGCCAGTGCCACGCGCGGGCTGCCGGTCATGCCCTGGATCGTCGTGACGATCTGCTGCCCGACTTCGCGCAGGTCGTTGCTTGAGCGCAGCGCATCGCTGAGGCCGACAATCTTGGTCAGCTGCCGGTTGCGCTGCTCAAGATCTGTCATATGCATCGTCAGCGCGATGTCGGCGTCGGTGTAAAGCTCGGCATTTTCGAGCGCGACGGCGGCTTGCTCGGCGACCGCGCCCAGCAGCTGGGCATCGTCGAGCGTAAAGTTGCCGCTGCGCTTGTTGCGCAGCTGGATCGCGCCGCGCAGCCGCTGCCGTCCTTCGAGCGGCGCGCAGATCAACGAGGTTGTAGGAGCGACGCCGTTGAGATCTTTATGCTCGGTGACGGTGAAGAGCCGGGGATCGTTTTCGACTTGGTTGGCGATCTGGACTTTGTGCGTCCGCAGCGCAACTCCAGCCAGCCCTTTGCCCTTCGGCAGCCGCTTGGCCGGCTTGGGCAGAATGCTGTACTGGACGACCAGATCTCCCGTCTGCGAGTCTTCGATCAGGATCGCGCCGTCTTCAACATCCAGCGCCTTTTTCAAGCCATCCATGATCAGCATCGGCACTTGATCCAGATCCAGGGTCGCGCTGATCTTGCGCCCGATCTCATTGATCGCCTGGAGCTGCGTGGCCTGCTGCTTAACACGCCGGTAGAGCTGCGCGTTGGCGACGGCTGCGGCTGCTTGCGCGGCAATCGACGAGAGCAGATGCACATCGTTTTCGTCGTAGCGGAACGACGGATCGTGGCTGCTGGCGACCATCACGCCCAGGATGCGATCATGGTGGCGCAACGGCATGCCGAGCCAGGCATGGCTGAAGGGCATTCCTGGCGGGCCCTGCGGCGTGATCCCGCGTCGAGAGCATTCGGTCAGATAATCGTCGGTGACAATCGGCTCGCCCGTGCGCATAATCAGGCCGGTCATGCCGATGTTGCGCGACCAGCGCCGATCCGGCAGCGCGTCGGCCAGCTCGGAGGACATATAGCTGAACGAGATCTCATTGGTGCGATCGTCTTCCAGCGTGATATAAAAGTCGTCGGCGGTAACCAGCTCCCGGACGATCTCGGCCAGATTCGTCATCAGTTGATCAAGCTGGAGTGTGCTGGAGAGCATCGCGCCGATCCTGTCCATGATCGCCAGCTCGCGGGTGGCCTCGCTCTGCGGGCCACGTCGCTCGGTCAGCGATAGAACAGTGCCGGCATGGGTGACCAGCTCCAGCACAGCGGGATCGACTTGCAGCGATTGCAGGACGAGCCAGCCACGAAGTTTGCCCAGCACCAGAATCGGTAGATACGTCAAGCTCTCCGTCTCGACGATTTCGCCGGCGGCCAGCTGTAGACGCTCGCCCGGATCGGGCATGCGCAGCGATGGCTGGTTACGGAAGAGCTTCTGGTTTGAACCTTTGGCTCTCCATATGAGCTGCATGGATCGCGCGTCTGTGTGCTGCTCAAGCTGTGCCTGTAAAGTTGCGAGTAGTTCACTACGGTTATGGGCACGGCTGATGGCGGCGATTGATGGCGCGAGTCCAGCAGAGACACTTGGCTCTGGTGAGGACTGACTCATAGCTACTGCCGACAATCTATACGAGGACAAATAGTTGATTAATTGTAACTTATTAAGATCATTTTTACAAATGTTCTTAAGTGTTGATTAAGGGTTTTGGTATGGTTGTGGAGCGCTGAAAGGTTGTAGTGGCAGCTAGATGACGATGGTTTTTAATTGGTGGACACGCGGTCGTTGAGTGTCCAATCGTAGGGCAAAAACCGAACGTCTGGTTGATTTTGCCGCACTGCAATCGCTAGTTCCGACGGCAAGTACTGCGCTAAAACCATCACCAGTGGTGCTGTGTTCATCCATACGGCTGCGAGGCCCACAGGGCTGGGCATTGTATGAGGCTGTAAAAAGTCGCCGCCGAATAAACGAAAAATAGACGAAATATAAATACTTTTTGTTTTTACGTCCAGGCGCGCGCCGTGGGCTGGATCGTTGAGGAGGCGTCGCATGGCTGCGTCAAGCTCGTGCTGCAACCCTGAGCCGCTAAACGCCTGCGGCTGGAGCGGTCCGCTGCCACGCGTGGCAGGATTGATCGCGGTGTGGATGCGCGGATCGCCGAAGGTCCGCAAGACGCTGGCGTGCAATATATTTAATGAAACGTTACGCCGTCCGATAGGATACGGCCTCGTCAGCGCGCCGGGAATCTGGCGGATCGAGCGAACCGGGTAGGAGAGCAGCACCTGATGTACGGCGATCGCGTTGTAGGCGTTGAGGTAGAACGCGAGCTGGTCGTCGGCATCGGCGAACGTTTCGGGATCGGCATCCGCCAGCCGCCGGAGATAGACCTCGACCAGCCGACGAACGCGGACCATTGTACCATAGTCGATCGTACCATCGATATGCGTAAATCGGCTCAGCAGCGCAGTCCACTCGCCGTGCTGGAAGCGACCCGCGCCGATTCCGTTGCGGAGCGGCCCGACCCGTGGACGCCGCGCAGCCGCTGCCGCCGTGAGCCAGGTGAGACTATCGAGTACCGGTCGTTGCCGTGCTGCTCGTGCCATGATGTGATCGTGAGCTGTATCTCGCATGTGGCTGTATTGTGAACGCCAACCGGCGCGGCCGTCAAGTCACGCATCCACACATACGATATGTCCTCGTATCAAGGGCTCGATTGGGGGCTTGTCCTTGGCCTGGTTCGTGATACGATAGCGTGGTCTCCACATGATGACGTGCCGGACGGGAGAGCTTTTGCTATGCATCAATTAATTGTGTGCCGTGAAAAAGGCCGCTTTCTCTCAGAAGTTACCGCCGAAGATATTAGCGACCTCCGCGCACATCCTGATCTAACGCTATGGTTCGACATCACCCAGCCGAGCCAGGAAGACTTTCACAAGCTGCGCGAGGAGTTCGGCTTTCATCCGCTGGCGATCGAAGATGCCACCCGCCATCACCAGCGGCCCAAAGTCGATAGCTATGACGATTATTATTTTGTTGTCTTCTACTGCATGGAAATGAACGAGCAGTACAAGCTTTCGACCTCGCCGCTCTACCTGTTCATCGGGTCGAACTATCTGGTCACGGTACACGACGAGCCGATCACGCAGATCAAGGAGACCGTACACCGCTGGCAATCGCCGTCGTCGCCGCTGGGCCAGGATGTGGGCTCGCTGGTGTATGCATTATTAGATGCAATCGTCGACGATTATTTTCCGGTGATGGATCGTATCGCCGACCGCGTAGAAGATCTGGAAGAGCAGATCTTCGGCAAGTTCGACGATACAGCGCTGGAGTCGATCTTTCAGCTCAAAAAAGATCTGCTGCAAATCCGGCGCGTCGTCACGCCCGAGCGCGATGTGCTCAACGTGATGCTGCGGCGCGATATTCGCGTCTTCGACGAGAACGATGTGACCTATCTCCAGGATGTGTACGATCACATCATTCGCGTGGTGGACGCCATCGATACCTACCGCGATCTGCTGGCCAGCTCACTCGATACGTTTCTTTCGGTCCAGTCGAACCAGCTGAATCAGGTCGTCAAGGCGCTGACGGTCACCTCGATCGTGCTGATGTCGGTGGCGATCGTGGCGGGCATCTACGGTATGAACTTCGACTATATGCCCGAGCTGCACTGGCGCTACGGCTATCTTTGGGCGCTCGGCCTCATGGTGGCGATTGCATTTGGCGTGATCGCCTTTTTCCGGCGCATCAAATGGCTATAGACCCAATCAGAATCGCGTAGGGGCGTATTGCATACGCCCTGAATGCTCTACGTATTCGCCACCAGCAGCAGCGTCGCCAGCGCCAGCAGCACAAAGTTGCCGGTCACATCCGTTACGGTGGTTACGATCACGCCCGAGGCCAGCGCCGGATCGACTTTGAGGAAGCGCAGACCAAGCGGCACGACCGTGCCCGAGATCGCCGCGCCGACCAGATTCAGCATCATCGCGCCGCCGACCACCACGCCGATCATTGGGCTGCCCTGCCAGATCATGCCCAGCAGTCCCACACAGATGCCAAAGATCAGGCCATTGACCAGGCCGATCGCCATCTCGCGGCTGAGCGTGCGCCAGCTGTCGCGCAGTGTGATCTCGCCCAGCGCCAGGGAGCGCACAATCAGCGTCAGCGTTTGAATCCCCGCGTTGCCGCCCTGCCCCGCAATGATCGGCACGAACGCCGCCAGGATCGGCACCACCTGAATGACGCCCGTGAAGCGACTGACGACCCAGCCGGCCAGCACTGCCGTCGGCAGGTTGATAAAGAGCCAGGTCAGGCGGCGGCGCGACGAGCGGAAGATATTGTCGTACACATCTTCGTCGGCATCCAGATTCGCCAGGTGATAAATGTCCTCGGTTGCCTCTTCCTCGATCACGTCGATCAGATCGTCGGCCGTGACCACGCCCACGAGCTTGCGGTCGTCGTCCACGATCGGCAGCGCCAGCAGATCGTAGCGGGCCAGCAGCCGGGCGCACTCCTCCTGGTCTGTGCCGACCTCAGCCGCGATCACATCTTCGCTCATGATCTCGCGCAGCGGCGTCAGCGGATCGGCGACAATCAGCTGGCGCAGCGAGACCACACCGATCAGCCGGTCGGCGTCGTCGGTGACAAACAGGTAGTAGCTGGTTTCTTCGTCGGGCTTGGCGCGGCGTAAAAACTCGATCGCCTGGTGGACCGTCATCGACTGGCGGAAGGCGACCACATGCGGGATCATCAGGCCGCCCGCGCTCTCCTCGTCGTGCTCCAGCAGGCCACGGACCTCGGTTGACTGGTCCTGATCCATGCCGGCCAGCGCGGCCCTGGCCTTGGCGGCGCTGAGGTCGCCCAGCACGTCGGCGGCGTCGTCGGGCGCCATCTCGTCCAGGAACTCGGAGAGCGACTCGACATCCAGGCGGTTGGCGACATCGGTGCGCTCGTCCTCGTCCAGCTCGATCAGCAGCTCGGCGCCGATCTCGGGATCGAGCTCTTCGACAACATCGACGCGCT
>DASWTQ010000780.1:0-11424 GCA_036402055.1 Herpetosiphonaceae bacterium | reverse complement strand
CATCGAGAGAACAAAAGAACAAAGCGGGTGCCCTTTGGGCGAAGGAACAATGGGAAGAACCAAGAACCAAGAACCGGGGACGAGAAGAAAGAACAAAGAACAAAAAGCAAGTACCGCTGCTCCCCTTCTCCTATCGCAATGGGAGAAGGGGCTGGGGGATGAGGGCCTTGAACTCGGAACAAAGGACAAAGGAACGAACGAACAAAAAGAAAGTATCGAAGCCCTTTGTTTGCTTGTTCGCTTGTTCCTTTGTTTGCCCGCGGGGCTTGATGGCCCGGAAGTCCCGCGCCTGCTGCTCCTAAAGGTCAAGCTTGGTTCTCATTAAACTCAGGCGCATCTCATTGACGCGCTCTGTAGCACATGGTACTATCCGCCTGTCTCCTCCTCTCTTTGACAGCGAAGGGTGCTAATGCGCGTTTGGAATCTGCTGATCTGCTTCGTCGTTCTCCTCAGCACATTTGCCAGTCCAGCCTCTCCAGTTGCCGCCGCTCCGTCCGGCGCAGCTGCGCAGCTTAACATCCAGAAGTTTCTGGATGCGCAGACCGGCACGCTCAAAAGCTACCGCGAAGGGCAATACACTGCCGCGCAGGTGATCGACTCCTACACGTCGTACTACAACCTCGATCCGCGCATTCTGCTGACCTTGCTGGAGCTTGGGCCGCGCCTGCTGACCGATGGTAATCCCGCGCCTGAGACGGTGCGCAGGCCGTTTGGCGCGACCGGACCGGATGGATTCACCCGGCAGATCGAGTGGGCGGTGCGCGATATTCGGGCCGGCTTCGGTCCCTACGCTGTCGCGCCGAGCGTCAAATTCGTCGACGGCTCCAGTCTCACGCTCGATGCCAAACAAGAGCCCTCGCTGATCGCGGTGCAGCGCTTCCTGGCCAGCGGTCGCACGCAGGACGAGTGGCGCAAGCTGATCGATCGCTATGTGCCGCTGTACACTCAGATCTGGGGCAACGAGCCAGCGCCGCCAACCCCGACTCCCGCAGCCGCGCGGCCGTTTCTGAAGCTACCCTGGCCGGCCGGCGTCGAGATGATCCACTCCTCGTACTTCGATCATGTGTACCCTACCGTCGATCGCGGCAACGACGGCAACTCGTTTATCGTCAACTATCTGGGTCGCGGCAACCTGTCGTACAACACCCACGACGGCCACGACTACTACTTTCCCGAGAAGCCGACCGGCACGCCGATCCTGGCGTCAGCTCCCGGCATCGCCTACGCCTATACGCATCCCGGCAACGGCGTTGTGATCCGTCACAGCGGCCCGTTCGCGGGCTACGAGACGGTCTACTGGCATCTCGATCAGTTCACCACGATCTTTGAGGGCAAGATCGGCAAAGGGGCCGGCGTGCCGGTCGAAGCGGGCACGGTGCTGGGCACCAGCGGCAAATCCGGCTTTACCGACGGCGGCGCGCATCTGCATTTCGAGGTGCGGCACAACGGCAAGCAGGTTGATCCGTATGGCTGGTATGGTCCCGGCTCCGATCCCTGCGCCGCCTGGTCCGCCGGCTGCGAGTCCAGCGTCTGGCTGTGGGATGAGAGCCTGAGCGGGAGCTACGATTTTACCCGCCCGGATGCTCCGGCGCCGCAAGATCGGGAGGCGCCGACCGGCAGCCTGGCCGTCGCGCCGGATACCGACCTGGGTCTGCTGGCTCACTTCGACGAGACGGTTGTTCCCACGATTGGCCAGGGATTGGTCGAGTTCACCGGCGCGGCCGGCGTCAAGCCCCGCTTTACCGAGGGCGTCTTCGGCCAGGCGGTGCAGCTCTCCCCGACGCTGGGCTTGAGCTATCCGATCAGCGGCAACCTGGAGCTTGAGCAGGGCACGATCGCGTTCTGGGCCAAGCTGCCCGCCGAATATCCGGCCAGCCGCACCGGGCGCCACTATCTCTTTGCCGCCAGCGCGCATCCCGAAGACGGCGACGTTTACACAGACACGCTTGCGCTCCGCCGTGAGCAGACCGACGATCGCGGCGCATGGAATCTGTGGACCGTCGACACTGCCGGCGTGACGCATAACCTGACCGTCGCCGATACGCTGCAACCCGATGCCTGGCACCATTTCGCGGTCGAGTGGGATCGCGCGACCGGCCGCAAATCGCTGTTTATCGATGGGCAGCTCGCGGCACAGGCCAGCGCGATCAATCTGCCGGCATCATTCGGCGAGCGGCTTCAGCTGGGGCGCTTTATCGCCGGATTTGGCGCGAGCGGGATTGCGCTCGACGAGCTGGCGTTCTTCGCACGTACGCTGAGCGCGCGTGAGATCAAGCGACTGGCCGAGCGCCAGGACGTGTACAGCCGCAACGCCGGCCCGATCAGCACCGCCGCCATTGTCACAGATCCGACCGTCGTGCTGGATGCCAACGCGATCGATCCACAGGGCGGCATTGTTTCCGTGGAGCTGCGCCGCGACGACGAGCCCTGGTCCGATCCGCTGCCCTATCACGACAGCTACCGCTGGACGATCAGCGGCACTGAGGGGCTGCACACCTTTGCGATCCGCTACCGTGACCGCGCCAACAACGAGACGGTGGTAACTACCACGCTTGAGCTTCAGGCGCCGCTCACAGCCACCGCCGATGTGCGCTCCACCTTCGATACGGCGGCCGTGCTGGGCTGGCAGCTGCAAGGCATCGACCCTGAGCCCAACGGCACGCAATCGCGCGAGATGTGGCTGAGCGAGCATGTCGAGATGCAGCTTTCTAACCGGCAAGATTTCCGCGATGCCGTGTGGGAGCCGTTCGTGGATGTGCGCGTCTGGAACTGGCAGGAGAATCAGGAGCGCAAAGTCTATGTGCGCTTCCGCGACGAGCGCGGACGGATCAGCCAGCCGCTGGCCGTTGGACCGGACGTCCCGCGCTAAATGATCGCAAGTTTAGGTGACGCCCTGGTTGATGCCAGGGCGTTGGCGTTTAAGGTCGAATCGCAGCTCGGCGAATAAAACACTGGCAACGACCATTTTGATAGATAAAGCAAGCCCATGGTTGGGTACAAGCGATCAGGATCGGCACGTGCCGAGTAACCTTTCCATCTGCCCAATCGTAAGCTTCCTTGCTATGTCCTGATTCCAATGCGACTACACAAGTGAGGAGCGAGTCATCATGCGACGATCTGTTGTAACCCCCTTGATCATGTTGAGCCTGATCGCGGCGATCGTGTTTGCCGCTACGGCCTTTAATTGGGTCAAGATCGCCGGACAGCTCGGCGCAGAGCAGTCAGGCATCGGTAGCGCCGAGTTCTGGGACGCCCATCTCAACTGCCAGATCCTGGGATTCTGCGCCTTCCTTGCTCTGCTTGTGGGTCTGGAGATGAGTGCGATTGCTGCCCGCAGCAAGCTGACGATCTGGCCCGCGCTCTGTGGCATCGTCGCGATTCTGTGTGGGATCGCGGCCCTCGACTCGGGCGGTGTTGCGTGGTCGTTCAGCCAATCAGAGGGTGGAGTTGGTAGCCTCTTGTTTTGGAATTTGTATCTGCGCTTCCACTACTGGGCCGGTTGCTCATTTCTGGCGCTGCTGGCAGGTCTTGCGGTTGCCGGGATTGCTTTTCTGGTGTTTACCAGTGATGCTCGACGCCGGCGACAAGCGGATGCGCTGTCGAGCACGATCTAGCTGCTCATTAATCGCTCATACATTGACATAAACGAAAACGCCCGCATAGTTTCTAGCTATGCGGGCGTTTTCGTTTTGTATTGTGAAATCGGTTTGCTTAAGCTGCAACCGGGAGGATCAGCGTGAAGGTCGAGCCTTTCTCCAGCTCGCTTTCCAGCCACAGCCGCCCGCCCATCAGCGAGATCAGCGGTCGAACAATCGCCAGGCCCAGACCTGTGCCGCCGGCCTCAACCTTCAGGTCGCTCTCGACACGATAGAATCGCTCGAAGATGCGCTCCTGGTCCTCGGGCGCGATGCCGATGCCACTATCTGCAACGTCAAGCTGAATGTACGATCGCCGCGTTGCCAGGCCCGACCGCTGCTCCTCGGGAATATCTTTGCCCTGGAGCTGCCGCGCGGTGATCGTGATCTGGCCGCCCTTGGGCGTGTACTTGATTGCGTTGGAGAGCAGATTGTCCAGGATTTGCTGGAAGCGTACGGTATCGACCAGCACTGGCGGCAGCTCGATCGGCGCGTCGATCCGCAACTGCTGCTCGCGATTGGTCAGTAATGTCTGCTGGTTGCTGACGGCCATGCTCACCGTGTCGAGGACGCGCACCGGCTTGAACTCAAGCTCGACGCTGCCCGACTCGATCTTGGTGATGTCGAGCAGATCGTTGATGATCGCGGTCATGCGCTCGGCGCTGCCTTTGATCGTATCCAGCAGCTGGCGCTGTGTCGGGCTAAGCTCGCCCATCGAGCCCATGCCCAGCAGCTGCACATAACCCTTGATCACGGTCATCGGCGTGCGCAGCTCGTGGCTCACCGTGCCGATAAACTCGGTCTTGAGCCGATCCGACTCGATCTCGCGGGTGATGTCGCGCAGAATCGCCACGCCGCCCAGCAGCTCGCCGCTCTCGGAGAGCACGGGACCGAGCGCCATATCCACGGAGCGCGGCCCGATGCGGAAGGTGGTATGGAACTGGCGCGGCTGGCCCTGCTCGTCCAGCGGATCGGCCAGCAGATCTTTGAGCGGCGAGCGCTCCGGCCCGGTGATCTTGAAGGTGCGTAGAACCTCATGCACATTCGCCATGAACAGCTCTTCCAGCGGCTGTTCCAGAATGCGCGCGCTCATCGGGTTGGCTAGAATGATCTGACCGTCGAAGTCGCACACCACCACGCCATCGGTGATCGATTGCAGGATCGCCTGGCTCTGGCTCGACGCCGCTCGCTCGGCCTGCACCATATTGGCCAGCTTCGAGGCTTGCTCGCTGATGTAGTGATAAAGATCGGCGTTGCGCAGCGCGCTGGCGACCTCGTTGGCCACGACTGTCAGCACGCGCTGGTGCTCCAGCTTGAAGTAGCCGATCTCGGGATGCGACAGAATCAGCACGCCCAGCAGCTCATCCGAAGCGATGATCGGCACGCCCAGCAGCGCGCCATGATGTTTGTGATCGCCGTCGGCGACGTTGGGCTCAACCCAGCGCGGATCGAAGGCCACATCGTCGATCAGCACGGGCGCGCGATGCTGCGCTACCCACCCGGCGACGCCGAGCCCAACCGGAAAATGGCTGATCTCTTTGTTGTTGCCGCCGCCCAGCGTCGCGCGCCGCACCAGCTGCGCGGTCTCGCTGTCGAGCAGCAGCACCGAGCCATGACTGACCGACATGCGCTGCGCCAGCACATGCAGCAGCTCGTTGAGCATGGTGTCTACGTCGAGCGTGCTGATCACGGCGCTCGAAATCGCGTAGAGCAGATCCAGCCGGTCGCGCTCGGCGCGCACCTCCTGGGTGCGCTCCTGGATGCGCTGCTCAAGCTCGGCGTTGAAGCGCACGATCTGCTCGTACAGCCGGGCGTTCTCCAGCGCCAGCGCGGCCTGGCTGGCCAGCGATTGGGCCAGCGCGATCTGCTCGGTGCTGAGCTTATCCTGCGGCCCCTGGAGCACGATCACGCCCAGGCGATCCTCGCCCGCCAGCAGCGGCAGCGCCAGCAGCGCCTCCTTGGGATCGACCCAGCCTCCATCCTGCGTCGAGGATGGATCTGGCAGCAGCCAGGGCGTCGAGCGGTGCAGCGCCTGCGGCACCAGGCTGGTCTCTTCGATTGCGTAGCGCACCAGCTCCAGCGGCTGGGTGTAGCCCCAGGCGCGAGCGTTGATCAGATGCTGATCGGTGCGCAGCCAGATCGTGCCGCGCTCGGCGTTGAGCGCCTGCTGAAGCTCCTGGCCGATGATGTTGACCAGATCGTGAAGCTGGAGGCTGCTACTGAGCGCCTGCGAGAACTTGAAGAGCCGGTTGACGCGCATCGCCACCAGATCCGCCTCTTCGGTCGCCATCGCCAGCTGCGTGGCCATGAACTCGGCCTCGTCGATGCGCTCCCGCAGCGCCCGCTCGATTTCCTGCCCAAACTGCCGCGACAGCACGCCGACCATCCACTCGGTCAGCGGCTCAAGCTCGGCCAGCACCTGCATCGTCGTCTGCGGCTCGTCGTCCTGGAGCGCGATGTCCCACGCCAGCCGTCGCAGCTGAAACGGGATCTCCAGCAGCTGCGGCAGCGTCCGATCGGTGCGGCCCCGGAGATGCGCGGTCTCGTTGAGCGCCTCGGTCAGCACCGCGTAGTCGCCGCGCGCCGCCGCGATCAAACCGGCGTAGGCCTGCACAAAGAACTTGGTACGCAGCTCTGCGGTACCAAGCCGCTCGTCGCTGACGCCGCGCTCACGGATGCGCCGCGCCCAACGGGGGACGATCTCGGACTCTTGGGTTTCTAGCCAGTGGGCTAAGCGTTCGCTCATAGTCAGAGTTCCAGGTTCTACGATGGGAGCTACGCTCCGGCTGCCAGGTGCGTGGGTTTCAGGGAGTTGTTTGGGGGGCGGTCTGCGGCGTTTTCGCGACAACAATCGTTACGTCGTCGATCGTTTTGCCAAATGCTTCGAGAATTCGATCGGCCAGTGGTTGCGGCGCGAGCCCTTCATGCATCAGCGGTGCTTCCGTGAAGCGCATTGAAATGCCGTCGCTAAACAGAATAAACGTATCGCCGGCGTCGTAGGTCGCTTTTTGCTCCATCAGCGAGGGCATGCGATAGCCGACGATGCCGTTGCGCGACAGCGGCTTGATCACGTGCTTGCTGACAACGTAAATACCGATGTTGCCAACACCCACATAGGTCGCCTCGCGCTTCTGGTGATCCAGCCGCAGCAGCCCGACGACGGCGCCGCGTGTTCCCTGGCAGGCATGATGCGCGGCCTGCATAATCGTCGAGAGCGGCCGATCGGCGTTGGCCTCGATCGCGTCGTAGGCTTTTTTGGCGGCTTCGGCAGCGGCAGTGCCACCGCCTAGCCCATCGATCACCGCGACCAGCTCCGTGCTCCCGTTGCTTTTGACCAGGTAGCTATCCCCGGAGACCGTTGCACCAGCCTTGGGTCGCTCGGCAACACCTATATCCAGCATTATCGCCTTCCTCGTAAGGGTGGGTTGTGCCATTTCCATGCCTTAACCACAGTGCCACTGCCTAGCGCGGACTCGATCTCGAACGCGTCAGCCAGCCGCTTGACGCCGGGCAGCCCTGCGCCGAGTGTGCCTGCGGTGCTGAAGCCGTCTTGCAGCGCCTGCGCGATGTCGGGAATGCCCGGCCCGTCGTCGCGCGCGATGATCAGCAGGCCACGCCGCTGCTCGTGCTCGACGATCTCAACCGTAATGTCGCCGGCACCGTTGGCATGACGCAAAATGTTGCGAGCCAGCTCTAAGATCATGATCTCGATCTTGGTGCGCTCGATGTCGTTAAAGCCAAGGCTGGAGGCCATGTTGCGCCCGTAGCCCATCGCGATATAAACATCGGCTTCACGACTGATCGAAAGAGGCTTCGTGGTTGTGTGCATAGGGTGTACCACATAGCAAGGCTGCGCCAAAGTATAGCACGGCGACCATCAGCTGTGCTTGAAGTCGCCGTGCCGGGGGGTGGTACTTTAGGCCAACCGCGATCCGTCCATTTTTGCATCCGCCGGTGTGCTCTTTCGCCCGGCGGATGCTCACGTGAACGGGTTATTGTTTGGGCGTGATCTTGTCGATGGTCTGGGTCGCCATTTTGGCAACTTCGTCCGAGATCGTCACGGACTGCTCAGTCGCGGCGGCCGTGTTGATCGCGATCACTTTCTTCTCCTGCTTGCGGATCGGCAGATCCTCCGGCTTGGCGCCCTGCAAGATCGGAATGCCCTGTTCCTTGGCGCTGATGTAGCCGTTGTCGTAGTAGTCGAGGCCCAGACCGGCGACGCAGCCGCGACCTGCCGAGGCCGGATCGCCGCAGTACAGGCCGATGTCGTTGTCGTTGGCGACCTTGACGACCGATTCCAGCGCCGAGACGACGGTGCTGTCGGTCAGGATCAGGAAGGTGTCGACTTTTTCTGCGGCCAGGCTTTCCGCCGCCTGAAGCACCTCGTCGGCCTTGGTCACGTTGCGCTCGATAAACTCGATGCCCTTGGTCTTGGCGTACTCGCGCGCGATGCCCGTAACAACCTCGGAGTTTTTCTCGCTGGACGTCCAGATGTTGCCAATTTTCTTGGTCTCGGGCTGCATCTTGAGCATCAGATCGAAAGCCTCGGTGACTGGCGGCAGCGCTTGAATGCCGGTCACGCCCGGATGATCGGTCTCGGACTTGGCGACGCCGGCCGCGTAGGGATCGACGATCGTGTTGAAGATCATCGGAATGCCGGAGCCGGAAAGGCTTTTGAAGCCGGCCTGTGCCGGCAGCGTGCCGACGGTAAAGACCAGATCCAGCTTCTCGTCGCGGAAGCCGTCGGTGATCGTCGCCAGCGTGGCCGGATCGTTCTGCGGGTTCTTCTCGGTCAGCTCGATGCTGAGGCCGGACTCGTTGAGCGCGTCTACGATGCCTTTGCGGGCGGCGTCGAGCGCGGGATGCGTGGTCTGCTGCACGATGCCGACGCGGTAGGTTTTGCCGCCGGCGGCAGCGCTGGCTGCGGGCGCAGTCGAAGCAGCTCCGGTAGTCGCGCTATTGGATGGGCTGTCGGTCGCGGCGGGCGTGCCGCAGGCGACCATGATCAACGACAGGAGTAGGACGGCGAAGTTGCGGATACGTGGCATGAAAAACTCCTTGTGCGAACGATAGCGATAAATGCGAGAAGAACAGGCCCTCACCCCCGGCCTGCGGGCCACCCCCTTCCCCGAACCTCGGCCGGCTTCGGCCTCGGTTGCGACAGGCGAGGGGGAAGGTGGGACTGCTTTGTTCTCTTGTTCGTTTGTTCCTTTGTTCCCCGTTAGGTTCTTGGTTCTTGGTTCTTGGTTCTCCGTTACGTCAGCATCAGCTCGTCGTCGGCCAGCACTTCTTTGCGAGTGCGCGCGAAGTGGGCGATCAGATCCTGGACGGTCAGGCCGTCGCGCTGTGGGCTGCGCAGATCCAGGATTACCTGGCCACCGTGCAGCATCAGTGTGCGCGTGCCCAACGACAGCGCCTGCTGCATGTTGTGCGTGACCATCAGCGCCGTCAGGTTGTTCTCGGCGATCAGCGTGCGCGTGAGCTGCTCCACCTGCGCGGCGGCTCCGGGATCGAGCGCGGCGGTATGCTCGTCGAGCAGCAGCACCTGCGGCCGCTGAAGCGTGGCCATCAAGAGCGTAAGCGCCTGGCGCTGACCGCCGGAGAGCAGGCGTACGGGCGCTTGCAGCCGGTCTTCCAGTCCCAGCCCCAGACTTTTCAGCACCTCGCGAAAGCGCTCGCGGCGCTCCCGCGTAACGCCCCAGCCAAAGCCGCGCCGCTGGCCGCGTCGTAGCGCCAGCGCCATGTTCTGCTCGATCGTCAGCGAGCCGGCGGTGCCGTCCAGCGGGTTCTGAAAGACGCGTCCGATCAGTCCGGCGCGCTGGTGCTCCTGCTGGCGGGTCACGTCGCGGCCGGCGATCGCGATCGTGCCTTCGTCGGCCGCGTAGACGCCGGCGATCGTGTTGAGCAGCGTGGACTTGCCCGCGCCGTTAGTGCCGATCAGCGTGACGAACTCGCCCGCGCCGATGTCGAGATCGATGCCGCGCAGGGCGTGAACCTCATGGCCCTCGCCGCGATGAAAGAACTTGTGGACTCCGCGTAGTTGAATCATCATACGCCTCGCCGGGGCAGCACAAAGCGCCGAAGCTGCGGCAGCGCCAGCGCCAGCACAACGATGCAGGCCGTCAACAGCTGAAGATCGGTTTCTTGCAGGCCGATCGAGCGGGTGTTATTGAGCGCCAGGGTGATGAACATGCGGTAGAGCAGCGAGCCGACCAGCACGCCGATCAGCGCGGTCCGCAGCGTGCGCGGCGAGATAATCACCTCGCCGATAATCACTGCTGCCAAACCGGTGATGATCAGGCCGCGTCCCAGGTTGACCTCGGCATAGCCGAAGCGCGCGACGATCAGCGCTCCCGACAGCGCGATCAGGCCGTTGGAGATGCCCAGCCCGATCATTTTGAGCGTGTTGGCGCTCAGCCCCTGCGCCCGGACCATCTGCTCATTGTCGCCGGTGGCGCGCAGTGCCAGGCCAAGCTCGGTGTTGAGAAACCAGTAGAGCGCCGCAACCAGGCCGATCGCGAAGAGCAGAAAGATCAGGGCCTGCGCGCTGTAGTTGATATAGGCGTCGTTGATGCAGCTGCCTTCGGCCAGACAGATGCCTTTCAGTCCCGCGAACAGCGGCTGCACAGAGCGCTCGACGGAAGGCGCGCCCGAGATCGGGATCGGCAGGTTGGCGGTCGGCGCGCGATCGTTGGTTGCCAGGCCGAGCAGCCGCAGATTGATCGAGTACAGGCCCAGCGCCACGATGATCGAGGCCAGCAGCCCGTTGATCCTGAGCCGTGTCGCCAGCCAGGCGGTAGTCGCGCCGGCCAGGCCACCCAGCACGAACGCGATCGGCAGTGAGAGCCACTGCGACCAATCGTTGATCAGGAAGATCGCGGCCACGCCGGCGCCGAGCGGAAACGAGCCTTCGATCGTCAGATCCGGGAAAGACAAGACCCGAAAGGTAATAAACACACCCAGCACCGCGCCCACGTAGCAGAGCCCGGCGGCGATCGCGCCAAGCCATTGGGTCGATGTCAGAAGATCAGCCAGAACTTGTGGCACGGTTATCCTCCAAAACCAGCGCGGATCTACGTTGCTTCACCGGTGCTGTGCCGCAATGAGGCGTTGCGCGGATGCGTCGTCGCAGAACCGGGGTGTAGCTTACGGCGACACGCATCGCGATCCAGAAGTAGACCCTTCTGCGAGGCGATTATACTTGATCATCGCAAGCAGGAAACACTGCTACGGTTGATAGTGTAGTGGGAGATTTGGGTAGCGGAGGCCGGGATGTTCGCCTGTGCTATAATCTGGCACGGCCCCAACCAACAGTTGCATCAAACACAATCTCTTTAGATATAAGCACTTCCCGAGGAGCTATATCGTATGAAAAAGGTTGATCTGCGGCGCAGCTACCGTGACTTTGTGCAATCGGTTAAGCACCAGTACGAGCCGGATCAAGCCATGCACCTGGCGATCGGCGCGGAGTTCGATGCGTTCGGCGTCATCGAGCGCGATCTGCTGATCCAGTATGGCCTACAGCCCGACGATTACGTGATCGACATCGGCTGCGGCTCAGGTCGTCTGGTCAAGCCGCTGGCGCACTATCTGCGTGGCCGCTATCTCGGTATCGATATTGTGCCGGATCTGGTCGATTATGCGCGATCGCTGGTGGAGCGTCCTGATTGGCGCTTCGAGGTCGCGGAAGGCCTGACGATTCCTGAGCAGGACGAGCAGGCGAATATTGTGTGCTTCTTCTCGGTGTTTACACATCTGCTGCACGAGCACTCGTTTATCTATCTGCGCG
>DASWTQ010000779.1:0-2557 GCA_036402055.1 Herpetosiphonaceae bacterium | reverse complement strand
GAGCCAGCCTGAGGCTAGCGTACCGATCACGTCGAAGATGCCGATCGTGGCCAGCATGCCTGCGGCGACGACTTCGGTCATGCCGTGGTCATGCGAGGCCGGGATCAGATGGCTGCCGATCAGGCCGTTGGTGCTGGCTCCGCAGACAAAGAAGCTGCCCGCTAGCAGCAAGAAATCACGCGAACGGATACAATCACGCAGCGTCTGGAAGGCCAGCCGAAACGGATTCTTGGAGGTCGGCGCGGGCGGTGGAAGCTCGGCGCTGGTCGCGCCATACGGTTGAAGACCAATATCCTGCGGGCGGTTGCGGATCACCAGCGCCACGAGCGGAATGATCGCAACGGTGACTGTGGCGATCAAAGCTACCGCGCTGCGCCAGCCCACATACTCGACCATCGCCGCGAGCACAGGTAGAAAGATCAGCTGTCCGGTTGCGGTGCTGGCCGTGAGCAGACCTACCACGATCCCGCGCTGCGTCGTGAACCAGCGATTGGCGACGGTTGCCGCCACCCAGCCAGCCAGCGCGCCGCTGCCCAGGCCACCAAAGATGCCCCACAGCAGCGTGAACTGCCAGATCGCGTCCATCTGCGTCGTCAGCGCGACCGCGAGCACCAACACCGCCAGCGCCCCGACCATCACCTGGCGCATACCGAAACGTTCCATGACGGCGGCGGCAAACGGACCGCAGAGTCCGAAGAACAGGAGGTTGACTCCTACCGCCAGCGAGACCAGATCGCGCGTCCAGCCGAATTCTTGTTCCAGCGGCAGCATCAAAACGCCCGGCACCGAGCGAATACCGGCCGTCACCAGCAGCAGAACAAAGGCGACGGCAACCACAAACCAGCCATAGTGCAGGCGTGGACGAGCCAGCGGTGTATCCATACGGCGATCCTTTCAAACAGGTGTATATACGCGTATCGGCGTAAAAAAATCAGGAGGCCAGCGCCTCGATGTCGGACAGCATCTCGCGCAGCGTTTGCAGACGGTCGCTGCCTAGCTGCTCGACGAGCCGCGCCTGAGCAGCGTCCCACAGCGGCGCAGCCCGATCCAGCGCCTCACAGCCTTGCTCCGTCAGCGTCACGATGCGCATGCGCGAGTCGTCGCCGGGCGTGATCGAGACCAGGCCGTCGCGCTCAAGCACAGTCAGATTCCGGCCCAGCGTTGTGCGATCGAGCTGGAGCGTTTCGGCCAGCGATGAGATCTTGGCAGTTTCCAGCCGTCTCACGGCGCGCAGCAGCGAAAGCTGCGTCACTTTAAGACCGCTCGGCTCTAGCACGCTATCATAAAAGTGGGTGATCGCCTGCGAGGCGCGCCGGACCGCGACACAGGTGCAGTTTGTTTTCGTGACCATGATGCGAGTATATACACCTATTTTGGGAATGTCAATCAGTCGAAAGTCTACCGGCTCATGCACTGACGCAGCACCACGCCGCAGCGGTGCATAGCAAAGACATTGATATGGTAAGATACCGCCATCGAACGTCACGGTGCGGCTACTGAAGAGGACCAACGATGATCGAGCAGCGCTCGTTTGAAGAAGAACCGATTCCCGGCACAACTCTCGACGATCTCAACGTGCAGCAGGTCGCACAGCATATCGATCAGGCCCGCAGCGAAGGTCGCCTGATGCGCCCGGAAGAGGCCGGAACGCCTGAGGCTTTTCTGCGCTATCACCGATGTTTGACGGAGGTAGACGGCGAGACTGTGCCGACGATGGCGGGCATCCTCTTTTTCGGCAAAGATCCGCAGCGCTGGCTGCCGCAAGCTGAGTTTGTGCTGGGGCGCTTTCCAGGCGATAAGGCTACTTCCGAGCAAGGCCGCCATCTAGAGCGCTATGGCGGTACGCTGCCGGAGCAGATCCGCAAAGTCGAGCAGTTCATCGTCTCGCATATGGAGCGCGGCTTTTCGATCGAGGAAGGGCCGCAGCGCCGTGAGCGACCGCAGTTTCCGCCCGTGGTGCTGCGCGAGATGCTGGTCAATGCGGCGGGACATCGCGATTACTCGCTGGCGGGCGCTGCGGTGCGCGTGTCGATGTTTCCCAATCGCATCGAGGTTGCTTCGCCGGGCGGGCCTCCCGTGGCCGCGCCGCTCCAGGGGCTGATGCAAAGCTCGCACGCGCGCAATCCCACGCTGATGCGCCTGCTGTGGCAGGTGCGCTTCTGCGAGGCGTTCGGGCTCGGCCTGCGGACTATTCTTGAAACCATGGCGCGTGAAGATCTGCCCGAGCCGCGCATCGATGTTGCAGCCGCTAACTTTTTCATCAGTATCGAAGGCCACCAGCCGACCGGGCTGAGCATGGAGCTTGTCGAGCGGCTGAGCGAGCCGCAGCTGGTTCTGCTCAAGCATATCGTCAAGGCCGGCAGCTTGAACCCGCGCCAGGCGAGCACACTGCTACCGCATCGCTCCGAGCGCTCGATTCGCAGCGATCTCAACGGCCTGGTAGAGATGGGTGTGATTATGCGTCTGGGAGAGACCAGGGCCGTCAGCTACCGCCTGACCAGCGATATCCAGCGGCTGCCGATCTAAACTGCGTGGTAGTAATCTACCGTAAATTGCC
>DASWTQ010000778.1:0-8682 GCA_036402055.1 Herpetosiphonaceae bacterium | reverse complement strand
TCACTACTCGATGGGCGGTATTCGCGTGACGCCCGAGACCCACGCGACCGAGGTACCCGGCCTGTTTGCCGCAGGAGAAGCCGCCGCCGGTGTTCACGGCGCGAATCGTCTGGGCGGCAACAGCCTGGCCGAAATCCTGGTCTTTGGCCGCATCGCCGCCGAGCACGCCGCGCAGTTCGCCAGCCAAAACCCGGCGCCGCCGCTCGACGAGGCGCAGATCAAGCGCAAGCGCGCCCGGCTGGCCGAGCTGAGCCGCCTCGACGGCGCGTGGCAGCGGGCGCTGATCGAAGAGCTTCAGTCGATCATGTGGGAAGGCGCGGGCGTGGTGCGTACCGCCGACGGCTTGCAAAACGCGCTTGAACGTCTGGCGCAGATCAAGCGCCGGGCCGAGGAAAGCCCGAGCGGATCGGCGGATCTTGCGGCGGCACTGGACCTACGCTCGATGCTGCTGACGGCCGAGGCGACCGTGCGCGCCGCCCTGCTGCGCACCGAAAGCCGGGGCGCACACCAGCGCGCCGACTACCCGCAGACCGATCCCGAGTGGCAGCGCACGATTCTGGTTCTGCCGCATCTCACCGACGAGGGGCCGAACACCGGCCTCGCGCTGGCCACCGCCGAGCTGCCCGATCCGTCGCCCGAGGTCAGCGCCGCGATCGACGAGACCGAGATCGAGATGGCGGGACGTTTAGTCGAATAACATCTGCGTCCACATGCCGGCGCCGACAGCGAGATGCGTGCTCACTGTCGGCGCCGGTGCTCATCCGGCAACCAAACTAGCGGATCATCTCTACTGATGAACCGCTCGTCTGACCGGCGCGCGGCTTCCAGTACAGCCGGTAGCGCTCGATGCGCGCCGCCGGATCGTTGGCGACCAGGCGCTCGGCGGTCTCGGCGTTGAGCGGCGCAGCCACAAAGAACGAGTTCTTGGGCTGGTAGGTCGCAATCTGCGTCCACTTTGTACCGGCCAGATCATCCTGGCGATAGATCACCAGATCGCCGCCGTCGTTGACCGAGTCGCGATCGAAGTACAGGATCAGCGTGGGATCAAGCTCGGTCGGCAGCGCGGTGTTGCACGAAAGGCTGAAAGCGTAGCCGCGCGCCTGCGCGCCGTCGGGCAGCTGATCCAGTTCGGCGGCGGTGTGGATCAGCGTGGTGACGATCTTGGTGCTGCTGTAGTCGCGGATCAGGTTTTTGTCGGCGAAGAAGAGCATGCTGTTGCCCTCGGACGAGCCCGCCGTGATCGGTGGACCGCCGGTCGGGGTGCCGGTCTGGGGATTGCCGCCCTGCGAGAACGAGCTGATCACCAGCTTCTTGCCGTCGTCCCAGGTCACCAGCACATGACCGTCGAGCGTGGGCACCTCGCGGAACTCCTTGGCATCGATCTGCTCAGGCTCGCCGTACCCCAGTGGGAAGATCCAGGCCCTGCTGTCATCGCCGGAGACGTTGACCGCGATCTTGGCCATCTGGCCGTTATCGCGCAGATCTTCGCTCGGCACCACATCGACCAGCGGGAAATGCTCCGGCGTGACGTTGGTCCACTCGCCGATCTTCACCACCGCGTCCCGCTCACCCTCGGGCGTCTCGATCGTATCGATCCGGCCGGCCACGACGATCGAGTGATCGCTGTGATCTCTGCCAATCAGCACGACGGTATTGTCGACGGCCACGCCCAGCAGCCGAAAGCCGCGCTGCGAGGCCCGCGCATCGATCGAGCCCTGCGCGACCAGACCCAGCGGCGCGCTCAGGCTGCCTTTGATCACATACGCCCAGCAGTGATCGAACTGCACGCCTTTAGGGAAATCGTTGAGGATCGCGTCGGTGGGCGGCCAGGCTTGCTGCGCCTGCTTAAGCTCTTCGGTCAGATGGATCACCGGCAGCGGCAGCGGCAGACGGCCCGGCCCTTCCAGCGTGCGGCTGTTGGGATTGAATCCCAGATTGCGATAGCGATTGCGCTTGCGGATCTCTTCCCAGGGCGACTCCGGCTGCCCGGCGGCTTTGCTGCCCATCTGCGGCACCAGCTCGCTCGTGCCTTCCAGCGAGGCCATGATCGACTCGGTGGTGATGCTGATCTGGGGGATGACTAGCGGATGTTCGCCGCGCAGCAGCACATAGTCGGCGTCGTGGGCATGGTTGTGCGGCGCGCCCACGGAAACATAGTGCGTTTCCAGGTAGGCGTCGCGCAGCTCCAGCGCGTAGTGAGCCCACTCGTGGATCAGCGTGCGATACGCCTCGGGCTCGTCCCAGGGGATCGACACACGATTGTTCTTGTGCCAGATGCCGCGTCCGACACGGATCGGCATGTACTTGCGATCCTCGTGCAGGCCGCTGACCCAGCTGCGCGGCAGCAGGCGATTCGACGCCAGGATCTGCACATCGGCGCAGTCCATCAGCTCCGGCCCGCCGATCAGCACCTGGCCAAACGCGAAGTAGCCGTCGGTCACATCGTAGAGGAAATCGGAGGCGGCGCGGAAGGCCCACTTGAGCTGCTGCACATACTTGGCGGTCGGCTGCCACTCAAGCGCGACGATCACACTGAAGAGGCAGATCCTGGTCTCGGTCGGCCCGCCGGCGGAGCCGGCATCCGGCTGCGGAGTGCGGCGAGGCTGCGGCGGATCGAAGCCGAGCACAACGCCCGGCCGCGTATCGCCGGGATCGGCCGCTGTGTCGCTGGCGCCGCCCTGCACAAAAACCTTGAACTCGCGGAAAGGCCAGTCGATCGCGCTGTCAAAGATCGGATCGTCGACGGTGATGTTTTTCTCCTGCAACCGGGCCAGCTGCGAGGGAACCCGGCGCGGCCGCTCCGCCTCGTCGTACGCGAACGGCTCCAGCTGAATCAGCGGATCGTCGGCGTAGAGATAGACCGCCGAGCCGTTCGCGGCAGCGGTCTGGGCGGCAGGGGCAATCCCCAGCTTCGATTCCGGCGACGTGCTGGACGAGGTAGCATTGTTAAAAACGATCCGCTGAGAGGGCTCGCTCATTCCCTTCCTCCTTGACTTGTGCTCGACAACAGGTGACTCTCGGACTGAGCCGGCACTGAAGTCGACGCTGACAGATTGGATACACTGAGCCAGGCGCCTTAAGCGCGATCAGGATCAGTCAGGTATTATTCCAGTAGCAGGTTTCAAACAGGTAAGCCGTCGCTCGTGTTGGCTCACGTCGTGGAGCAGCAGTTCTACTCAAGGTAGCATATGTGATCAAGTGTGCCAAATATTCATACCAAAACACCATGGACTATCGTATAATAAAAGGCTAGTCTATACGGCATCTGTTCGCGCCCTGCGTACAGGACTCGTAACGCTTCCCCCCGGCGTCAAGCAGTAAGCACGCTGGCTATACAGGAAAGTGCTATCTGTGCTGCAAGAATATGATCTCAATCATCTCCCGCTCCTGGCCTTCTGCGCGATCCTCCGGCGCTTTGACCGTGATCTCCTGATGACGATGAGCGGATGCACCGACGACGACTGGTCGCATGTGACCGGCGACGATCTGGTGATTCCGATTGCCGAGCTGCCTGGCGCGTACCAGCTACGACACGAAATTCAGGCGAATATCCTGGCTCAGCTACGCGCCACGCGTCCCTTGGATGAGCTGAATCTGCATACCGAGGCGCTGGATTATTATCTACGCCGCATGGAAGCGGCCACCTCCGAGGACGCCTACGACGCCGACGCCGACGAGTGCGTTCATCATCTGGGCGAGCTGTTCTTTCAGCTGCTGCCGCGCAAAGAGTGGCGCACGATCACCAGCTACGTTACGGCGGTGCGGGCGGCCAATCCGCGCCGGCGCCGGCACCTGAACCGGCTCACGCTCTACGAGGGCTACGTCGCCGTGCGCACGCAGCGCTACGACGAGGGCGAGGCGCTGCTGGCCGAGTTGCTGGCCCAGACCGAGTTGGAAGAGTATGTGCGTATCCACGCGCTGAACGCGCTGGCCCAGGCGCACTGGTACCAGACCCGCTACGATCGCGCGCTTCAGCTCTACCAGCAGCTGCTGGATGTCGCCCGCGAAACCCACAACCTGCTCTACCAGGGCGTCGCACTGCTCAACATGAGCTGGGTGTATGTCGAGTTCAACTACCACGAGCAGGCGCTGGATTTCGCCACCCAAAGCCTGGCGATCTTCCGTGAGCTGGGCGATCTGTCGCGCTCCGCCGACGCGCTCAACGCGATCGGCAACTTCGCGATGGGCCTCGGCCGCTGGCATATCGCGCAGAGCCATTTTCAGGAAACGATCAAGCTCTACGAGTCGCTCGGCATTATCGCGCGGCTGGCCAATCTCTACTGGTGCCAGGGCTTTTTGCATCACATGCTGGGCGAAGAGGCCGAGAGCGAGTCGGCCTACCGGCGAGCACTGGAGATCGCGCGCTCGTCGGATTACGCCGATCCCGCTGTGGCGCTGGATACCTGCGCGCAGCTCGGCTTTTTGTACCAGACGCAGGGCCGCTGGTCGGAGGCGCAGACTGCCTATGCTCAGGCGCTGGATCTGGCCAATCATCTGCGTAATAAGCACTGGCTCAACCTGATCTACTACCGACTCGGCAACGTCTTCAAGGCCAAGGGCCGCCTCGACGCCGCGCACAGCGCCTACGCCAAAGCGATCCACGGCATCGAGGCGCTGCGCGGCGATACCGAGGGCGAGGAGATCAAGATCGGGCTGCTGGGCGCGACGCAGCAGGTCTACGAGGCGATGGTGCTGCTTTGTCTGGAGCGCGGCCAGTACGTCGAAGCCTTCGATTACGTGGAGCGGGCGCGATCGCGGGCTCTGCTCGATACGCTGACCAAAAAGTCGCCCACGCTCTACCCGGCGTTGGATCAGCCGATCGTGTCGCTGGCGGATGTGCAGGCGCGGCTGCCCGAGAACGCGCTGCTGATCGAGTACTACACGATCGGCGTGCTGCCGCGTGGCGAAAGCTTGATCAACAAGCTGCCCAGCGACAACACCCGGCTGCGCGAGCATCTGGCATTTCCGCCGCAGGTGATTCTGTTTGCGATCACGCGCGATAGCTTCGAGGTGCATCCCACCCGACTCGATCCCAACACGCTGCGGCCGCTGCCCAACGATCCGGGTCCAGGCCGTCGTCTGCTGCTGCCGCATCTGCTGCGCCTGCTGCACAAGAACCTGATCGAGCCGGTCCAGCATCTCCTGCACGATCGCAGCCTGCTGTATCTGATCCCGCACGGGCCGCTGCACTATGTGCCGTTTATGGCGCTGCGCTCACAGAGCAGCTCGTATCTGCTGGAGCAGCAAGGCCCGGCGATCGCGATGGCTCCCAGCGCCACGATCTTGCTGCGCAACTGTCTGGACCGGCCGCACAGCACCGCAACCGAATTTTTGGCGCTCGGCTATAATGACGAGGGCGAGCGTGCTCTGAGCTATGCCGAGGCCGAGGCTCGCTCCGTCGCGCGGCTGATGGATGGACAGGCCTGGATCGGTCCCGAGGCCAAGAGCGAGCATCTGCTGGAAGAAGCGCAGCGCTTCCGCTGGCTGCACATCGCCGGCCACGCGGTGTACCGGCCGCAAGATCCCGCAGCCTCCGAGCTGCATCTCGGCCTGGACGATACGCTGAGCGCGCGATCGATCATCAGCAATCTGGATCTGGAGGCCGATCTGGTCACGCTCAGCGCCTGCACCAGCGGTCTAAGCCACGTCGTCCCCGGCGACGAGCTGCTGGGCCTTCAGCGCGCCTTCCTGTACGCGGGAGCGCCAACGGTGGTCTGCACGCTCTGGGAAGCCAACGATCTGGTCGCGCTGCTGGTCATGGAGCGCTTCTACACCGATCTGCGCAAAGGCCGCTCGGCGGCGGCTGCCCTCCACGACGCGCAGGTCGCCGTGCGTGAGCTGTCCGGCCATGAGCTGGTCGCGACGATCGAGCGCTGGTGCGAGGAAAACCCGGAGTACGAGACAGCGCTGGAAGAGATCAAAGTGCTGGCTCAGCAGTCCGGCGACGAGTGCCTGTACGCCGATCCGTTCTTCTGGGCTCCGTTCATGCTGATCGGCAGACCGGATTAGAAGAACCAAGAACCAAGAACCAAGAACCAACGAGAGAACAAAGAACAGAGAACAAAGAACAAACGGGCTTCACTGTTCCCCCTCGCCTATCGGGGGCGCCCTCTGGGCCTGGAGAGGGGGTGGCGAGTGGAACGAGCCGGGGGTGAGGGCCTGACGAACGAACAAAGGAATAAACGAACCAGGGAACAAAAGGAACTATCAAATTTCCCTCTCGCCTGCCTTTGTTCCTTTGTTTCCTTGTTCCCTTGTTTGCCCGCAGGGCAGATCTGCAACCGCTTTCCCTTTACTGGCGACACACAAGCGAAAAGCGCACTGTGAGTGCAAGGGATGAGCGTGTAATCTTATCTGCAACCGCTTTCCCATAGATTTGACAGATAGATCATAATCTGTTAGATACGCCGAACATAACTTCCCCGATCGCCGCGATCTCTGAGCAGCGATCATTGTGTAGCCAGTCACTATCTCCGCGATGGAGAAAGGAGCACACTTACCGCCGCATCCACGCCTGCTCAACCTGACCGAACGTCGTTCCTACAGGAGGAACCCGGTATGACGAAGGAACACCCGCCGTGTGATCGCGTGCTCAGCGTAGATGCGATCGTGCCTGTGATTTCTGTCATCAGCGTTGGAAAGGGGTTGACTCAATGAGCGCCGACACCGCTATGCGTAGGCAACAAGCCGCTGCTGTCTCAAGCTCGGAGATCTGGAAAGTGATCTCTGCCTCCGCCGCCGGCACCGTGATCGAGTGGTACGACTTCTACATCTTCGGCTCGCTGGCCGCGATCATCTCGCCGCTTTTCTACCCGGCCGGCAACTCCATCTTCGCCCTGATCGCCTATCTTTCAACCTTCGCCGTCGGCTTTGTGGTGCGTCCGTTCGGCGCGATCTTCTTTGGTCGCATCGGCGATCTTGTCGGGCGCAAATACGCCTTCCTGGTGACCCTGATCATCATGGGTGGCGCGACTGCCGCGATCGGCCTCTTGCCCACCTACCAGACGATCGGCGTGCTTGCTCCGATCTTGCTGATTCTGATCCGCGTGCTGCAAGGTCTGGCGCTCGGCGGTGAGTACGGCGGCGCGGCGGTGTATGTGGCGGAGCACGTGCCGGACGGCAAGCGCGGCTACTACACCAGCTTTATCCAGATCACGGCGACGCTCGGTCTGTTTGTCTCGCTGGCGGTGATTCTGGCCGTTCAATATTCCTTCGAGCAGGCGTACGGCGTCGAGGCCGGCAGAGCCGCGTTTGCGAGCTGGGGCTGGCGAATTCCGTTCCTGCTCTCGGTGCTGCTGGTCGGCATGTCGCTCTACATCCGGCTGCGCATGAAAGAGTCGCCGATCTTCAGCACGCTCAAGAAAGAGGGCAAAACCTCGTCCACGCCGCTCAAAGACAGCCTCGGCAACTGGGCCAACTGGAAGCGCATTCTGATCTCGCTCTTTGGCGCCACCGCCGGCCAGGGCGTGGTCTGGTACACCGGCCAGTTCTATGCGCTCTTCTATCTGCAAACGATCCTCAGGATCAATCCCAGAACCGCCAACATTATTGTCGCGATTGCACTGCTGCTAGGCATGCCCTTCTTTGTGCTGTTCGGCTCGCTCTCGGATCGCATCGGACGCAAGAAGATCATGATGGCCGGCTGCTTGATCGCGGCGATCTGCTACTATCCGATCTATATGGGCATGGAGGCGGCGGCCGGCAACAACATCGTCTCGGTCGGCTCGACGACCAACCCGGTTACGGGCGAAGTCAGGCTCTCCGCGCTCACGCTGGAGAATGGCGCGCTGATCGAGGCGAAAGTCGCGCCCAACCCGAATATTCCGGCGCTGATCGGCCTGATCTTTATTCAGGTGCTCTTCGTCACGATGGTCTACGGCCCGATCGCGGCGTATCTGGTGGAGGCGTTCCCCGCGAAGATCCGCTACACCTCGATGTCGCTGCCGTATCATATCGGCAACGGCGTGTTTGGCGGCCTGCTGCCCGTGATCGGCCTGTCGATCTGCGCGGCGACCGGCAACATCTACGCCGGTCTGCTCTACCCGATCATTGTGGCGCTGATCACGTTTGTCGTCGGCTCGCTGCTGCTGCGCGAAACCCACAGCGTGCGCATCTGGGACGAGACCGGCGAGAACTATCCAACGCCGGTCTGATCCCTGATCTCAGCTTTGGATCGCCAGGACGGAGCCGCGCGGCTCCGTCTTTGTGTTGGCGGCGAGAGCTTCAAAACGGCCTTAAGGTCCTACGAGCCTGGTAGTACCTTTTGACAGGCTGACAAGTTATTAAAAATTTGTTATATTCTGCACATCCGCTACTGATGATGTTCGACCGACTGGGGGGTGGGCCGAGCGCCAGAAGTAGCGGATCTTTTTTTGCTCTCTTCCCGGCTCCTCGCATCGATCGTGCACCGCCTCAACGCTCCTCTTTGACACAGCCAAGGCATCGGACCTATAATCGATCAGCTACACGGTATAAGCTCCTGACTGTATCTCGTAGTCGAGAGAGGAGTTCGCACGTATGTCAACCAGCAATCAGAATCCAGCGACCGTCTCGCAGCTTTCGGCCCAGGAGGGCGACCAGAAAAAGTTCTACTATCCCTCCGAGGAGATTGTACAGAACGCCAATATCATGGCCTACGCCCGCGAAAAAGGCTTCGCCAATGTAGACGAGCTGTACGACTGG
>DASWTQ010000777.1:0-15110 GCA_036402055.1 Herpetosiphonaceae bacterium | reverse complement strand
TTCGAGGTCGCGGAAGGCTTGACGATTCCTGAGCAGGACAATCAGGCGAATATCGTGTGCTTCTTCTCGGTGTTTACGCATCTGCTGCACGAACATTCGTTTATCTATCTGCGCGAGGCCAGGCGTGTGCTGAGGCCGGGCGGCAAGATCATTTTTTCGTTTCTTGATTTTACGATTCCCTGCCACTGGGATGTGTTCGAGTCGAATCTGGCCGCCGGGAGCGCCGATCATCCGCTCAACACGTTTGTCAGCCGCGACGCGATTCAGGTCTGGTGCCGGCATCTGGATCTGGAGATCGAGGCCCTGCACGACGGCGACGCGCCGCATATTCCGCTTCAGCACGCGGTAACGCTGGACGACGGCCGGATTATGGAGGGCATGGGTAATCTCGGGCAATCGGTCTGCGTGCTGGTGAAGCGCTAGATCGATCTTCAGCGCGTAGTGCGCTTCCGGCGAACAGGCAGCCTGCCAACGTGCGCAGGAGCGATCGCCGGAAGCGCTAGTTTACCGCTCCAGCACGCCGTGCCGCTCGATCGTCTGGCCGTTAGCCTTGAAGCGCTGCATCGGCCAATCCGGCGAGGGCGTCAAGATCTCGGCTCCCGCGTCCGTGATCAGCACAGTGTCCTCGGATTTCGCGCCGGGCACGCTGGGATTCCAGGCGAAAGCTTGCGGCGCGCTGACGATCTCCCGGCTGCTCGGCGTGGCGATATAATCGCGGCTGCCGTACGAGCACGCGCCGCCCTGATGATGATTCTGCCACTCATCGGCGAAGCCGGCTTCGGCGTAGGCTGCCTGGATCTGTTTGAACACATCGGCGATGCGCGCTCCCGGTCGCGTCGTGGCGATCGCGGTGGTGTCGATCTGGCCCACGGCTGCCATTTTGCGCTGAAGCTCCGGCGAGACCGCTCCAAAGTTGACGAGCCGCGTCAGGTTGGCAATCAGGCCCTGGCGCCGCGCACAGAGCACCATCATCACGGTCTGCGTGACGCGGTTGTCCGTGGGCAGCGGATGGCGAATCGTTTGCAGCCGCTCGTCCGCCGCGATCAGCACGACCGTCGGCACCGCGCCGATCTCGAAGGCCTCGCGGGCGATCATCCCGGCGATCTGGTACTCGGTCATGCCGCGCTCCACGGCTTTGGCAACCCGCGCCAGCGCCGCGCCGGCATCTCGGCCCAGCTCACGGTAGCGCTCGATCTCGGGCGGCGTCAGCGGCGCGCGCAGCGCGATCAGCTCCGCGCTCACGTCGACCGCGCCGGCCTGCGGACGATCGGCGAGCACGCGCATGCCACGGGTTAGCTCACCGAAGCGCGCGGGCGTTTCGAACCAGGGCTCGGCGACGATCTCCCAGCCAGCGAAGCCTTCTTCGCCGCGCAGCCGCTCGCCCTCGATCGTGTTGGTCAGCACGTAGCGCTCCTGCGGCGTCACCAGCAGCGAGGCCACGCCGTAATCGGTCGCGGTGTCGATGTAACTGCGATTGCCGCCCGAGAGCCAGGCAACGTTGGTAGTTTGCGTCAGCCAGACCGCATTGGCGCTGTGCTGCTCAAGCAATCGTTGCAGCCGCTCGTGCTTCGTCGCGTACTCCTGCGAATCCATAAGTGCTCCTGTCTGTTTAAGCCTCCGCGATCGGTGTGACTTCCACACCGTCGGCAGCAGTACACACATAGATGTCGGCTTTATGCCCGACCTCATGCTCGTAGATCGCGCCGACTGTGCTGCAAAATTGCTCGACGGCCTTGCTGTCGACCAGGCTCACCGTGCAGCCGCCCCAGCCGCCGCCGGTCAGCCGCGATCCGTACACGCCCCGCAGTGGCTGCGCCGCGCTCACCAGCACCTCGATCTGCGGCAGACTGGCCTCGAAATCGTCGCGGTAGCTGGCGTGGGCCTCGTTCATCAGCTTGCCGAAGCGCTGAATATCGCCACGTTTCAACGCATCCGCGCTCTGGAGCACCCGCGCGTTCTCGCTGACGATATGCCGCGCGCGCTTGAGGATGATCGGCGGCAGCAGATCTGTGTGCTGATCGAGCTGCTCCGGCGTCACGTCGCGCAGGGTACGAATATCGGGCAGCGCCGGCGTGAGTAGCCGCACCGCCTCGTCACACTCGGCCCGGCGCTGGTTATAGCCCGACTGCGCCAGCTCGCGCTTGACGTTGCTGTTGCAAACCACGATCTGCACATCCGAGCGCAGCGGCAGCGGCTGCGTGCTGTAATCGCGGCAGTCGATCAGCAGCGCGTGATTGGCCTTGCCCTGCGCCGAGATCAGCTGGTCCATGATCCCGCTCATGACGTGGATGTAGTTATGCTCGGTCTGCTGTCCGACCTGCGCCAGCTGCACCCGGTCGATCGGGTGACCGGACAGCCCCAGCAGCGTCGCGCCAACCGCCACCTCAAGCGCCGCCGATGAAGAAAGCCCCGCGCCCTGCGGCACGTCGCCGTCGATCAGCAGATCCGCGCCGACCAGCGCGTGACCGGCGCGACCCAAAAAGTCGGCCATGCCCGCGATGTAGGCCGGCCAGCCCCGGACGCGATCCGGGTGTAGCTCATCCAGCGCGATCGTGGTCTGCTCGTCTTTTTGCCGGGCGTACACCCGTAGCATGCGATCGTCGCGTGGGCGGGCGAGCACGTAGGCGGCGCGGTTGATCGCGGCGGGCAGCACAAAGCCCTCATTATAATCGGTGTGCTCGCCGATGAGATTCACACGGCCGGGCGCGCGCGTATACAGTGTCGGCGAAACATTGAATAGCTGGTTGAACTGCCGGGCAAGCTGCACCCGGCGCGCTTCAACTTGATTGCTCGTCATAGATGCTCCTTGTGTTAGCGCGCATTATGCATAGGCCCAGCAGCAGGTCAAGTGCCACAACACCGCCGCGATTAAATGCTAGAATGCTGCTTAACCATCGAGGAATATTATGCTGCTGGCGATCGATATTGGGAATACAAATATTAAGTTTGGCCTGTACGACGGCGATACCCGGGTCGAGGTCTGGCGGATCTTGACCGAGCGTCACCGGCTGACCGACGACTACGCGGTGATTGTGCGCAGCCTGTTCGCGCTGCGCAAGTACGATCTGTCGCTGGTGAGCGGCTGCGCGATCTCGTGCGTGGTGCCGCCGCTGACGGCAGTGTTTATCGAGCTGGCGCGCAAATACCTGGGCGTCGAGCCGATCGTGATCGGGCCGGGCGTCAAGGTCGGCATGCGTCTGCTGATCGACACGCCGCGCGAGCTGGGAGCCGACCGTGTTGCTCATGCGGTTGCGGCCTACTATCGCTACGGCGGCCCGGTGATCGTGATCGAGTTTGGCACGGCGACGGTCTTCGACGTGGTCTCGCGCGAGGGCGACTACATCGGCGGAGCGATCGCGCCGGGCATCGCGATCTCGGCGGAGGCACTCTCACGCTCGGCGGCCAAGCTCTACCAGGTCGATCTGGTACGACCACCGCGCGCGATCGGCAAAAACACCGTGCACTACATGCAGTCCGGCATCGTGCTGGGTTGGGCCGCGATGACCGAGGGCCTGGTGCATCGCATGTGGGAGGAGCTGGGTGAGCGGGCCAAGGTCGTCGCGACCGGTGGCCTGGCGCAGGTGATCCTGGACGCGCTGCCCAGCGACGACAAAGTGATCGATTATATTGCGGATAACCTGGTGCTGGAAGGTCTGCACCGGATCTACCAGATCAACCAGGGCTAGCGCGATCCGGCTGCGCGGCGACACGTTTAGGCGGTTGATTAATCAAGCAGGCTTTGACGTTGGTACACCGCGCTGATACAATGACCGATTGATCAAGGAAACATCTGTGGGCATTCTGGCTGGTAAGCATGTTGTACTCGGCGTTTCAGGCAGCATCGCAAGCTATAAAGTGATCGAGCTGGCGCGGCAGCTCACGGTTGCCGGCGCGCTGGTCGACGTGATTCTGACCGAGGAGGCGGCGCGCTTTATCACGCCGCTGACCTTTCAAAGCCTGACCTACCGTCCGGTCTATACCGAGATGTGGTCGACGCTGGAAAACGCCGCCGCGCACATCAAACTCGGTCACGACGCCGATGTCGTGGTGATCGCGCCCGCCACCGCCCATACGATCGCCAGCATCGCCGCCGGCTTTGCCAATAATCTGATTCTGACCACGGTGCTGGCTACCGGCGCGCCCGTGCTGCTGGCTCCGGCGATGGAAACGCACATGTGGCATAACCCGGCGACCGCCGATAATGTCGCGCTGCTTCGGCGGCGCGGCTTGCATGTTATGGAGCCTGACGAAGGCATGCTGGCGTCGGGACTGGTAGGCAGCGGGCGCCTGCCCGAGATCACGCGGATCGAGGTCGAGATTCGCAAGCTGCTGAGCCGGCGCTTCGGTCGGATGGCCGGACGCAACGTGGTGGTGACGGCCGGCGGCACCCACGAGCCGCTCGATCCGGTGCGCTTCATCGGCAATCGCGCGTCGGGGCAGATGGGCTTTGCGCTGGCTGAGGCGGCTCGCGACGAGGGCGCGCAGGTTGTGCTGATCGCCGGGCAGACCACCGCGCCGCTGCCGCAGGGCGTCGACGTGGTGCACGTCGAGACGGCCGGCCAGATGCACGACGCGGTTCACGCCGCGATCGACGATGCCGATCTGCTGATCATGAACGCGGCCGTCGCGGATTACCGGCCCGCGCAGATGGCCGATCATAAAATGAAGAAGACCGAGGCCGATCTCACGATCGCCCTGGAGCGCACAGCCGATATTTTACAGTCGCTGGTGGCGAACACGCAGCCGATCAAGGTGGGCTTTGCCGCCGAGACCAACGATCTGCTGACCTACGCCGCCGACAAGATGCGGCGCAAGGGCCTGGATGCGATCGTGGCCAACGATGCCGTGAGCAGCATCGGCCAGTCCGAGATCGAGGTGACGCTGCTCACCAGCGACGGCGGCAGCGAGCGCTTGCCGCGCCAGCCCAAACCGGCGGCCGCGCAACAGATTCTGGAGCGCGTGCTCCACAAGTGGCCTGATCGGCTCGGGCCGAAAACGAGCTAAGTTGTAGCCGCGCATACGGCTACAGGAGGAATACCAGGGACAATGAGTACACGTACACAAGAGGTCGCCGGACAGCCCGAGGAAGAGCCACGTCGCGACACAGGAAAGGTCGAGACCCATCAGGAGCGGCCACGGGTGAGTCAGGATCGGCTCCGCGATCTGATCAATGCGCTTGGCGATCCCAACCATCCGCTGCACAGCCAGGCAGTGAACGATCTTGTCGATATCGGCGAACCGGCTGTGTCTGCGCTGTCGGCGGCGTTATCGCCCAACTATCCCTGGCTTACCTCGTACCGCGCGGCCGAGGCGCTGGCCCAGATCGGCGATGGCCGCGCGAGCGGCGCGCTGATCAACGCGCTGCGCCATCCCAACAGCAACGTGCGCTGGAGCGTCGTGCGGGCGCTCTCTGAGGTCGGCGATACGCGCACGCTGCTGGCGCTGCGCCGCGTGGTGCACGAAGATCACGGCAAGACCAGCTGGGGCGAGTCCGTGGCCGATACCGCGCAGCTGGCGCTGGATCGTCTGCAATCGCGCTCGGCGCTGCTGCGCTTCTCGGAGCCGATCAAGACCGCGCTGGTCTTTGTGGCGATGCTGGCGGTGCTGGCCTTTGCCGGCAATCGCGTGCAGGCGCTGCGTGAGCAGATGAACAGCACCAGTGGCAACATACCCGTGCCGGTCGTCAGCGCCGGCGGCGATCTTGCAGAAACTACCACGGCCGAGCCGGAAGAATCGCCGACACCCGAGGCCGCCACGCCAACGCCATCGGTCGTCGCCGGTGCCGACGACATTGTGGGCACCGTGAAGGCCAGCGGCAACGTGCGCAACGGTCCCAGCCGCGAGGCGCGCCGTATCGGTCAGGTGGCCGTCGGCGATGAGGTCGTCTTCCTGGCGAAGAGCGGCACGTGGTACCGGATTCGCCTGGGCGAGGAGCGCGCCGAGACCTCGGAGATCACGGGCGGCGAGGGCTGGGTCTCCGAGATCCTGGTCAACGTGCCCGCCGCCAGCGTCCCGCCCGCCGAGACCGCAACGCCGTAATTCGATCCACATTCCGGCGATTAAAAGAGATGTAGGGACGTATTCGGGACGTCCCTACAATGATTCTACGCCAAATATTTTCTTTTGAACGTCCAATTTCGATCATTGAGGCGTTGTTTTTATCCCGTAGGCGTGTGATGTATCACGCCCTGAGGTTTATTTTTACACAATACCCAGCGACTGCTCCATCGCCACGCGCAGCCACGAGAGCAGCGCCAGCTCGCCCACGGTGAGCGCCAGGCCAAAGGTCGCCGGACGCGAGAGCTGCTTGAGATGCAGCACACGACCCTCAAGGCCGGTCACCATCGCCACCACGAACATATTCGCCACGAAGAGCACGCCCACGATGCCGATCACGCTGAAGATCGCTAGCGGATAGAAGAGCCACTCGGGCGCGGTGAAGAGCAGGCCGTACAGCAGCGCCGCCGTCGCGACCATGCCCAGCAGCTCCGGCCAGCTGCGCAGCACGCGCTGCTCCTGGCGCGCATCGTAGCGCAGGCTCATGTTGAACATCAGCACAAAGAACGTGCCGATCGCGATGCCCATGCCCAGGCCGGTGATCACGCGCAGATAGTTCTGCGGCGTGTACACGTTGTAGCCGCCGATGTCCAGCAGCAGCGAGTTGAAGCCGTCGATGCCCATGATGATCACCGCCAGCCCCAGCACAATCGTGATGCTAAGCGGCGGCATTTTGGCGGCGCGCGCCCGGCCCAGAACCAGCAGATACAGCACGGTCGCCAGGAAGCCGGCGTAGATGCCGGTGTTACGAGCGCACAGCGGCATGGTGTATCCGCCGATCGTGAGGTAGTGCGCCTGGGCACAGACGCCATGCACAATCATATGCAGCCGGTGATCCAGCGTACCCATCGGCAAGAAAAGCACGCCGCCGATCAAGGTCAGGCTCAGGCCAAGAAAGGCCCACAGCCAGGGCTGCTTCTCCTCGGCGGCACGCTGCGCCTCCTGGACGCGGCGCTGCGCCATTTCGTGACGAGCCAGTTCGAGAATATCCGGGGTTTGTTCCATAGAAGCCTCTTCACCGCGCAAGAAACCGTCGAGGAGCTAGTCCTGCGCGATTCCACGTTGGAGTCTGGGATACGCCCACAGCACGACGCCGATCGCAAAGAGCGCGCCGGTGACGATACGCAGCCAGAAGTTGAGCGAGCCGACCGCGCTCACGTCGGCGCGCAAACCGAGGCCGGGCAGCAGATCGTTGAGCAGATGCCAGATGCCGTCGATCGCCATCGGCAGTGTGAGCAGCAGCAGCAGCCGGTTCGAGATCGTGTGCTGCCAGCGGCCGATGCTGAAGATCACGCTCATGACCAGCAGCGAGGTGTAGAGCGCCGTGCAGCGATGGCAGTAGCAGACCTGGTACTGCCCGATAAAAAACGAGCGCTCCGGCAGCTGATGGCACAGCGTGCGATACATCGCATAGATCGTCTGGCCGGCCCGCTCGAAGCCCCAGCTCCGCAGCAGCGGGCTCAGCCAGGGCAAGCCCGCGTAAATCGCCAGCAAGCCGCTGATCAGCAGCGACCAGCGCGTCACGACCAAACGGCCGAAGCGATCGGCGAATGGCTCCGGCGTGGCGCGCTGGGCCGTCATGCGATTTGCTGAGCAATACGGACGATCGCCGTCCGCATCAGATCGAGCGTGATCGGCGCGGTCAGCGTGTGCCCACCCATCACCACGACCGGAATCTTGTCCCAATACTTATGATGTATCTCGAAGTCGGACGCGATGTCGATCGTGGTGATTTCGAGTGGCCATTGTTCGGACAAAACCTCTAGCTCTTCTGCGACATCTTCGCACAAGTGGCAGCCGGGTTTGGTGTAAAACGTGACGGGGATCGGTGCTGTTGTGTTCACAGATCCATTATAACACGTCGCTCTGCACGCGCCCGAAAAACTCAAGAACCGTGCGGTTAAACAGCTCCGGTACGATCATCGGCGACATATGGCCCACCGATGGATAGATCACATGCTCGCCGCAGGGCAGATCGTCGACCAGCCGCTGAGCCTGCTCCACGGTCAGCCAGCGATCTTGCCCGCCGGTGACGACCAGCACGGGCATCGTGGAGCGGCTAAAATCCGGCGGATCGTGATATTCCAGCGCCGCGCCGACCCGCAGCACCATCGATTTGTCGGGCGTGAACGGGTAGCTGAAAAACATTTTGCGCTTTTCGCTGCTGGCCTCGCGATGCAGAAAGATATGCTGATCGCCCCACAGCGCCGCAAACGAGCCAAGCTGCCGCAGCACCCAGGGCGTGCGCGGGTAAAGCGCTTTGAGCAGCGGCACCAGATACGGCTGAAAATGATGCAGCGGCGGCGGCAGTACACGCAGATGCAGGAAGCCGTCAGCCAGCACGACGGCCGCCGCGACCTCGGGCGTTTTCGCGATCACGCGCGCCAGCACCATCGCGCCGATCGAGTGGCCCATCAGCAGCGTGCGCTCGTAGCCCAGCGCGTGAATAATGTCGGGCACATCGTCGGCCAGCGCGTCCAGTGCCGTCGAGCCGGGCACGTACTCGCGGCGATACTCCGGCGCGATCACGCGGTAGCGCTGTGCCAGCACCGGGATCTGGTGGCTCCAAAATTCCCAGGAGACCATGTTGGCAAACAGCACCAGCGGTGGCCCTTCGCCTGCAACTTTGGCGCGAACGGTGGAGCCGTCGCGGAGTGTGAGTGTGATGAAGTGGCTCAATGTGTGTCCTTTAATGTTTGAGCAATCCTGCGGCTTATACGCAATGTGTGTACCACGCCTATGCTACAATCTGGCCAAGACAAGGATGGTGGATCGGAATGCTCGAACCTGTACGTGGTATGCGCGATGTGCCGCCGGCACAGCAGCGCGTGCTGGCAGATCTCCAGGCGCATCTTCAAGCTGAATTGAGCCGCTGGGGCTATGAATTTTTAGACCTGCCGATACTTGAGCCGCGCGAGCTGTATCTTAAAAAAGCCGGCGAGGAGCTGGTCGGCAAGCTGTACGATTTTGTGCATCACGGGCGCAGCCTGGCGCTCCGGCCCGAGTGGACGGCCTCGGTGCTGCGCGCCTATCTCAACGAGCTACAGTCCGAGCCGCTGCCGCTGCGTCTGGCCTACAGCGGGCCAGTCTTTCGCTATGAGCGTCCGCAGCGCGTCACGTTTCGGCAGTTTACGCAGGTCGGCGTCGAGCTGATCGGCGGCTCGGCACCGCAGGCAGACGCGGAGGTGATCGCGCTGGCGTGCCGGGGTCTGGATCGTGTCGGCGTGCAGGATTACCGGCTGGTGCTCGGGCATATCGGGATTATTCGCGCGCTGCTGAGCGGCCTGGGTCTCGCCGATCGCACGGCGAATCTGCTGCTGTGGAACATGGAGCGTCTGCGCGACGGCAATACCGATGCGATCCGCCGGCAGCTGGCCGATGCTCACGGCGAGGAGCTGTTCGATCTCGGGCCGCTGGCGGATCTGCCCGACGAGCAGCTTGAGGCGCTGCTGCTGACGATGCTGCGCGCGGTCGGTCAGCGGCTCGACAACTCGACGCGTCCACCCGAGGCGATTGTGGCGCGACTGGTGCGCAAGCTCCGCCGCGACGATCCGCAGCCGCGTGTGGAGCGCGCTCTGCACCTGATGACGCAGCTAGCCGCGACGCGTGGCACTCCCGATCGGGCGCTGCCGCAGCTTGAGGCGCTCTTCGCCGCCGAAGGTATCGATCGCGCGCCGATCGTCGAGCTGCGCGCGATTCTGGATCTGCTCAGCGCCCAGTCGATCCCGCTGGAGCGCATCACGCTCGACGCCGGTCTCGGGCGTGGCCTGCACTATTACACCGGCCTGATCTTCGAGATCGCCGCTCCTGACGGTCTGCAACTTTGCGGCGGCGGTCGCTACGACGATCTGGTGACGGCGCTTGGTGGCCGCACGACCATTCCCGCGATCGGCTTTGCCTACGGATTGGAGCGCGTGGCCTCGGCGCTGCCGGCGCATGAGCTTGCGTCTCCGCCGGCGGTGCTGGTCGTCGCCGAGGATCTGGCGCATTTTCCGGCCGCGCTGACAACCGCCGATCAGCTCCGATCGCGCGGCTATGTGGCGACGGTGGATGTGCGCGGCCGCAGCTTGGGCGCGAATATCCGCGATGCCGGGCGGCGTGGCGCGAGCGCCGTGGTGATCTGCGATGCGCGCTCGCCTGAGCTGGTGCGCTGGTACAATCTCGCCGATCGCTCGGAGCAAACGCTGAGTCTGATGGACATTCCTCAAGGAGCAACGCTATGAGCTATGGTCGCGGCCGTAACGCAGCCTATGGATCGCTCCGTCCCGAACAGCTGGCCGAGCAGCTGGCGGAAGCGCCGATCGCGTATGTGCCCTGGGGCGCGCTTGAGTGGCACAGTATGCATCTGCCGGTCGGGCTGGACGGCCTGGTCGCCGAGTGTATCGCCGAGCGCGCGGTCGAGCGTACCGGCGGCGTGATGCTGCCGACGATGTATTTGCCGATCACGACGCTGCCGCATCAGTTTTCGATCACGTTTCGGGCTACGACGGTGCAGGCGGTGCTGGATGATCTCTTCGCCGAGCTGGCGCGGGTCGGCTTTCGCGTGGTGATGCTGCTCAGCGGTCACTACGCGCAGGGCCACGAGCTGGTGCTGATGGACGCCGCCGAGCGCGCGATCGAGCAGCACAATCTGCTGGTGCTGGCCACGCCGCCGCTGGCGCTGCTGGGCGAGGAGTATCTCGATCACGCCGGACGCTGGGAGACCGCGCAATTGCTGGCCACGCATCCCTCGCTGGTCGATCTGCGGGCGCTGGTACGGGCGCTGGAGCAGTATCCCGCCGGGCATGTCTCCGATCTCGGGATTCTTGGCGAGCTGCCAATGTCGGCGACCGCAGGCAGCGGCGAGGTTGTGATCGAGCAGGCGCTCGACGCGATCGCGCGGTGGGCGGCCCTGCTGCTGCAATCCAACGATCCGCAGCCGCTCCGCGAGTTTTACGCCCGGCGCCGCGCGCAGTATCAGCCCTTCATGGATCGTTACTTCAACGGCTCCCACGAAGAGGCCGCCGCCGCGTGGTGGAGCGATCGCGTGAAGCGGGACTGACGAAGGAACAAAGGAACCAGGGAACAAGGGAACAAAGGGGCAGGAAACCAGACGAAATCCACACGAGAACAACCCTCTGAATCCCTACACCTCGTGGCGACGATAGGGCGAAGGTTTGATCAATCAAACAACTAGAGAACCAGGAACAAGTAACAAAGAATAATGTATTGACGAAGCCATCCATTTTGTTCTTTTGTTTATTTGTTCTTTTGTTCTTTACGAGGCATATGTTACGCTTTGCAATTCCATCCAAAGGCTCGCTGTACGACGCGACGACGCAGTTTCTTGAAAGCAGCGGCCTGAAAGTATCGCGGCCCAACCCGCGCCAGTACACGGCCCGTATTCGCAGCCTGCCCAACGTCGAGGTGCTGCTGCATCGCCCGGCCGACATTGTGCAGAAGGTAGTGAACGGCGATGTCGATCTGGGCATCACTGGCCTGGATCTGGTCGCTGAGCTGGCGAGCGACGACCAAAACTTGCTGATTGCCGACGAGGACCTGGGCTTTGGCGGCGTCGACCTGGTGCTGGCCGTGCCCGAGGCCTGGGTCGATGTGCAGTCGTGGCACGATCTGGCCGATCTCGCGGCCGAGTGGGCGGCGGAAGGCCGGCAGCTGCGGATCGCGACGAAGTATCCCAACCTGGTGCGCAGCTTCTGCTATCGCCAGGGCATCAACGTGTTTACGCTGGTCGACTCGCAGGGCGCGACTGAGGCGGCTCCCGCGCTGGGCTACGCCGATCTGATCGCCGATATTACCGAGACCGGCACGACGTTTCGCGAGAACCGGCTCAAGATCGTCGCCGGAACCACGATGCTGCGCTCGCAGGCGTGTCTGATCTGCGGGCGGCGCGCGCTGCGCCAGGATGCCGCGAAGCTTGAGACCGTCAAAACGATCCTTGAGCTGATTGAGGCGCGGAGACGGGCGCGCGGCTTTGCTCAGGTGATCGCGAATGTACCCGGCGGCTCGGTGGTGGATGTGGGCCGGCGCATCGCGGCGGTGCCCGAGCTGGCGGGGATGCAAGGCCCGACAATCGCGCCGGTCTTCGACAAGACCCAGCTCGACCGTGAGACCAGCGGCGATGGGCCGGGCTGGTACAGCGTCTCGATCGTGGTCCACAGCGATCGAACGCTGCGCGCCGTGGAGCATCTGCGCTCGCTGGGCAGCACCGGCATTGTCGTGCTGCCGCTGCACTACGTCTTTGGCGATCGCTCCGACAGCTTCAGCCGCTTGCAGGAGCAGATCAACGCCGCGTCCTGAGCGTGGGCGCCGGGGCTAATCAGCGCAATCCGAACGCCTCGGGATGGTGAGGACTGAAAGCCTGTTGGGCCGCTTATTGCCCGATCGGTATCATGAAGCCTCACTGTCCTGAGGCTGTGTTTTGTGTGGAAAGGCCCTGACGATGACGATTACCGAGATTATCTTTGTGTTTGCAGCGCCGTATGTGCTGGCGTGGCTGACGACCAATCTTACGCAGCGCATAAATATTTTGCCGATCACCCCCTCGCCCGCCACGAGCGCTCGCAATAACCTGGGACGGCTCACCTCGCGCCAGCGTCAGGCACTGCTGCTCTACAACCTGCCCGAGATCGTGTTTGCGCTGGCGGCGATCGTGTTTGCGCTTGGCTGGCAGCCGAATACCGGCCTCAACGGTACAGTGCTGCGCTGGGGCCTCGGCGGCATGGCGCTGGTTCGGCTTGGTCTACTGTGGCCGGTCTGGCGCGATCTGGTGGCCGGGCGTGTGCTCGCGTTGAGCGGCCCGCTGCGCAAGATACAGGTTCGCTCCCGGCGCGCGCTGGCGACCGAAGATGGCCCGATGGTGGTGCTGCCGGTCGAGGCCGCGATCTACGCCGCCTACGATGCAGCCCAGCCCGTGACGATCTTTTACACGCCGTTCAGCAAGCAGGTCGTCGCGGTGCAGCCGCTTGCCACTGAGCCAGCGCCGATCGATGCGCAGCTGGCTGCGGCGTAGTCTCCTAATCTGTCCCCTTTGCTCACTCCTGGTTGTTCGCTCCACTCCACCGACTCCGCGCTGCAATCTGGCTCACGCTCAGCATTGCGGCGGCGGAGCGTGCTGTGCGCAGCCCTGCGCGGACGATGCACACGGCTGTACGAAGCATACGCAAGCATGTACGAAGGATGTACAGGCGTGTACGAAGCATAATCATCGCTGCGTATAGCATAATCACGCATGATTATCGTATAATCATCGCTGCGCGAAGCATACGCAGCCCTGTGCGGCCTACCGCGACGAGCAGTTTGATCAACCTTTCCCGGCCTGATTCATGACGTTCCTACAAGGAATTGGGGCGTTTAATCGCTCCAACATTTGGCCTCGTGAGATGCTGCGAAAGGCGGATGCTTCATACTCGATCGAGCTGTAGCATACACCGCGCGACCAAGCAGCATTTCTGCATCGACACTTGAAAGGGAATCGACTTCACCATGTCTGTCAGCAAACATATCGCGGCGGGCGCACTAGCGCTGCTGCTGCTCAATGCCTGCGGCACGCCCGCGCCCTCAACAGATCAACCGTCAGCGCAGCCCTCAGCTTCGGCTGCTGCGTCGGTAGCTCCATCACCTTCGCCCGCAGCGCCATCTGCCGAGCCTTCCGCCGCGCCCTCTGAGTCTCCCGCCGCCGAAACACCCGGCGCGGGCGGTGGCCGCGTCAGCAGCGCGGGACGAATCTTGTTCTCCTCGAATCGCGACGGCAACGAGGAGATTTATCTGCTGACTGTGGATGGCGCCGGCGAGTTCCGGCTCACCACCAACGATGCCGTAGACGCCAACCCGGCCTGGTCGCCGGATGGAACGCACATCGCGTTCATGTCGAACCGCGACGGCGATCCCGAGATCTATGTCATGAACGCCGACGGCGGCGAGCAGACGCGGCTCACCACCAGCTCCAGCATCGACACGAATCCGGTGTGGTCGCCGGATGGCTCGCAGATCGCGTTTGTCTCGGATCGCGACGGCAACCCCGAGATCTATGTCATGAACGCCGACGGCAGCGAGCTGCGCAACCTGACGCAAAACCCCGAGCGCGACTTCGACCCGGCCTGGTCGCCGGACGGCACGCGGATTGTGTTCGCCTCCTACCGCGACCAGCCTGCTGACATGTCGGCCGCCAACGATCTCTACATCATGAACGCCGACGGCTCCCAGGTGACGCGCCTCACCAACGATCTGGCGCGCAACTCGGCCCCCGCGTTCTCGCCCGACGGTATGCGCATCGCGTTTGATTACTTCGACGGCGGCGGGATCGTGGACGGCGATATTGCGGGCGGCGAGATCTACATCATGAGCGCCGACGGCACCAACCAGCAGCGGCTGACCTCGGAGGAGATCGGCGGTCGCCACGCGAGCTGGTCGGCGGATGGCGCGCGCATCGCGTTTGCCTCGGCCCGCAACGATAACTCCACCTTCGAGATTTTCACGATCAATCCCGACGGCTCGGACCTGGTCAAGCTGACCGACAATCCCGCCAGCGATGCCGAGCCGGCCTACGCTCCGGCTCCGTAGCCGTACAACCAACTTATGGTACGCGTGGGAGAGCGCAACTTCTGCTTACGGCCGATCGTCGTACAGCCAGGGTTGCGCTCTTGGCAGCCCGGCGACGATACGCGATCTTGCTTGGATGTGTGACGCCGTCCGAGCGTGGCCGCTGTAGGAGACAATATGGAGCAGTCACCGCGTACGATCAAATTCCAGCTGGATCATCGCAACATCACCACTGCGTTCGAGCTGCCGGGCTATCGGATTGAGCAAAGCCTGGGAGTCGTGCTCGGCATCACGGTGCGCTCGACGAATATGGTCGGCTCGATCAAGGCGGGCTTGAAAACTGTGGTCGGCGGCAACATCGGCACGTGGACCGATATGTGCAACCAGGCGCGCCAGGACGCGTTCGATCAGATGGTGCAGCACGCGGCGGCGCTCGGCGCAAATGCCGTGATTGGCATGCGCTACGATGCCAACGACATCTCCAGCATGGCGACCGAAGTGCTGGCCTATGGAAC
>DASWTQ010000776.1:0-6678 GCA_036402055.1 Herpetosiphonaceae bacterium | reverse complement strand
AGGTGCAACAGGCGATTGGGTATTACGAGCAGCAGTTGGTGATCGTGCGGGAAATCGGGGACCGGCGCGGGGAAGGGGCGGCTCTCGGCAACCTGGGCAATGCGTATGCGGATTTAGGGCAGGTGCAACAGGCGATTGGGTATTACGAGCAGCGTCTAGTCATAGCGCGGGAAATCGGGGACCGCCACGGAGAGGCATTGGGAGGCTGGAATTTGGGAATTTTGCTTGCCAAACAAGGTGAACTGATACGTGCTATCGAATTGATGCAAGTACTCGTTGATTTCTATCAAGAGATAGGGCATGCGAATGCGGAGAAACACGCAGCAGAAGTTGAGAAAATGCGGGCAGCAGTTGACAGCACGTGAAGGTCAGGCAAAATAGAACCAATTGAGTAGTCAAGCCATGAATCGTTGGGACACGCCCACCCAGAGGGTACCCGCGTGTCCCAATTGATGCATATTGTGAGAACGACATTCAAGCAACAACAGATCGATCTTTGTTCTGTTGTTCTGTTGTTCCTTTGTTCCGTTTTATCCTGCCACCTGCGCCACATCCTGATCCGCCCGCTCACGAGTAGCGCCGCCGATCGAGAAGTACGTCGCCTGTGGATGATGCACCACGATCGCGGCGGTGCTCTGCTCCGGCACGATCTGGAACGACTCCGTCAGCGTCGCGCCGATCTCCTCGGCCGGGAGCAGCTGCCAGACCTGCGCGTGCTGATCCAGGTCCGGGATCGCGGGATAGCCCCAGGAGTAGCGCTTGCCGCGCTTGGGATCGTCGCTGATGCCCAGGCCTTTGCGGATGACCTGATTGGTGTACTCCGCCAGACCCTCGGCGGCGGTCACGCCTAGGCCATGCACAAAGTACGAGCGGCTATAATCGCCCGCCGCCTGTAGCTCGTCCACGTACTCCGTCGCGACCTGGCCCATCGTCACCACCTGGAAGGCCGCCACATCCATACGCCCGCTCTCGACGCTGGCGTAGTAGTCGGCCAGGCACAGCCGCTCGCGCTCGGGCTGTCGCGGGAAGGCGAAGCGCTGAAGCTCGCGCAGAAACTCGGGCTTGATCGTGCCCTTAGCCTGCGCCCAGAGCGCCGGATCGTAGATGATCAGATCGTTGCCGTCCGACTGCACCGGGAAGAAGCCGTAGGCCACCGCCGGCTTGAGCCAGCCGCGCTCCTGCGCATCGCGCTGAAGCTCGCGCAGCCGGGGCATGAACTCGGTCTCCAGCAGCCGCTTGTACTCGTCGCCCTTGGCGTTCTTCGCGCCCCACTGGAGCCGGAAGAGCGTGTTGAGATCCATATGCTGCCACACGTCGTCGAGCCGGATGCGCGTCGTCGTCTTCGCGCCCCAGAACGGCGGCGTCGGCACGTCGATGTCGTCGCGAACCTTGGAGCGAATGCCCGCGACGTTCTTTTCTTTGCCGAGCTTCTCCAGCATCGTGCGTCCGCGCTCAGGCTCGCGCAGCGCCTGCACCGCCTGCGTAATCGTCTGATGCACAAACGTGTCGCGCTGGCTCGGATCGACCAGCCGATCGACAGTTTCCAGCCCCTCGAAGGCGTCCTTGCAGTAGAACACGCCCGACTCGTACGGCTCCTCTTCGCCCACGAACAGAATGCGCTGGCCGTACTGGCGATTGATCGCCGCGCCGCCGACGATCACCGGGAAATGGAGGCCGCGCCGGTGCAGCTCCTGCACACACAGCGGCATCTGCTTGGACGTGCTGACCAGCAGCGCGCTCAGGCCGATCGCGTCGGCCTTGACCTCGATCGCCTTCTCGATGATCGTGTTGAGCGGCACCTGCTTGCCGAGGTCGTAGACCGTGTAGCCGTTATTCGCCAGGATCGTGTTGACCAGATTCTTGCCGATATCGTGAACATCGCCGTAGACCGTGGCCAGCACGACGCGGCCCTTGGTCGCGCCCTCCTGCTTATCGAGATACTGCTCAAGATGAGCGACGGATTTCTTCATCACCTCGGCCGACTGAAGCACGAACGGCAGGATCAGCTCGCCAGCGCCGAACTTATCGCCGACCTCTTTCATCGCGGGCAGCAGCACCTGGTTCAGGATCGCCACCGCCGCCTCGCCGCGCGGCTTGCCCGCGTCCATGCGATTCTTGAGCGCGATGTCGATGTCGCCGTCGATCGCTTCTTTCTTGCGATGCACGATCTTCCAGTGGATGCGCTGATCGACGGTCATGCCCTCGGTCGGATCGGCGCGCTCTTCTTTCTCCTCGGCCGCCGTGTTCTCGTAGAACTGAATAAAGCGCGCCAGCGCGTCCTCGCGACGATAAAAGATTAGATCTTCGCAAAGCTCGCGCTGCTCGGCGGAAATATCGGCGTAGGGCGTCACATGCGCCGGATTGATGATCGCCGTGTCGAGGCCGGCCTGCACCGCGTGATACAAAAAGACCGAGTTGAGCGCGCCACGGGCGTGCGGCTTGACGCCGAAGCTCAGGTTCGATACGCCCAGCGTCGTGAAGCAGCCCGGAATCTGCTGCTTGACCAGCCGAATGCCGTCGAGCGTTTCGATCGCCGCGCGCTTCAGCTCGTCCTGGCCCGTGGTGATCGGGAAGGTCAGCACGTCGAAGATCAGCGCCTCGTTGGGCACGCCGAACTCGTCGTTGGCGATCTGCGCGATCCGCCTGGCGACTTCCAGCTTCTTGTCGGCGGTATGCGCCATGCCTTCTTCGTCGATCGTCATCGCCACCGTCGCCGCGCCGTAGCGAGCCACCAGCGGCATCACGCGATCGATCTTGTCGCCGCGACCGCCTTCCAGCGAGACCGAGTTAACGATCGCGCGGCCGGGATACATCGCCAGCGCAGCCTCAAGCACATCGGCCTCGGTCGTGTCGATCATCAGCGGCAGCTCGATGTTCATGGTCAGCTTTTTGAGCAGCTTGACCATCTGCTCCTTCTCGTCGGCGCGCTCGGTCATCGCCACGCACACGTCGAGCACATGCGATCCCGAGTCCATCTGATCGCGGGCAACTTCCATCACGCTGTCGTAGTCGTCGTTGAGCAGCAGCCGCTTGACCTTGCGCGAGCCCAGCGTGTTGACGCGCTCGCCGACCATCAGCGGCGCCGGCTCCTGGATCAGCGCCATCGCGCGAATGCCCGACGACACGCTCGGCACATACTCGATCTCGCGCTGCCTGGGCTGCGTATCGTAGCCGATCACCTCGCGCAGCTTGGCGATATGCGTGGGCCGCGTGCCGCAGCAGCCGCCGACCACCGCCACGCCGTAGTCGCGCGCGAACTCGCCCAGAATGCGGGCGAACGGCTCCGGCTCCATCGGAAAGACCGTCTCGCCGTTGACTTCGATCGGCAGTCCGGCGTTGGGAATGCATGAGATCGGCAGCCGCGAGTACTGGCACAGGTAGCGGATCGCGTCGCGCATATGCTCGGGGCCGGTGGAGCAGTTCAGCCCGATCACATCGACCGGCATCGCCTCAAGCGTCGCAATCATGGCCGGAATATCGGTGCCGAGCAGCATGCGTCCCGAAACATCGAGAAAGACCTGCGCTTGCACCGCCACGTCGTCGCGGCCCAGCTCCTGCTTGGCACGGCGAATACCGTCCAGCGCCGCCTTGACCTCCAGAATATCCACGCTGGTTTCGACCAGCAGCACATGCACGCCGCCCTCGATCAGTGCGACCGCCTGCTCACGGAACGTCTCCGAAAGCTGCTCGAAGGTCACATCCGACAGCGCGGGATCGTCCGAGGAGGGCAGCTTACCGGTCGGGCCCATCGAGCCGGCGACGAAGCGCGAACGGCCGTCCTTGGCCTGGTACTCGTCGGCAACCGAGCGCGCCAGCCTGGCGGCGTTAACATTCAGCTCATGCGTCTGATCTGCCAGGCCCCACTCTTCGAGCCGCATCCGCGTCGACTGGAACGTGTTGGTCTCCAGCACATCCGCGCCGGCTTCCATGAACGAGACATGAATCTCGCGGATCACGTCGGGCCGCGTCCAGGCCAGGTAATCGCGCGCGCCGTTGTACTGCTCGCCGCCGAAATCCTCGGCCGTCAGCGGGTACAGATCCAGGCTGGTGCCCATCGCGCCGTCGTACACAAGCACTCGCTCGCGGAGCGCTTCAAGATAAGGAGAGATTCGTGTATGTGTCACTCGTATGCCTCGTGTTGATGTTGTGCCCAGCGGCTAGCTGATCGATTAAGAAGCTGCTAACAGCAGCGTGGATACCTGACCCACGGCTCGTTGCTCGATCGGCGGCGGGCCTGCCAACCCAGCGGCAGATCGGCAAGCTCCTGAACGGCCGGATCGTGACGCAGCAGCTCGCCAAGCGTCGCGGTTGTCTCGTCGTCGGCCTCGATCGTGTCGGCGTCGAGCAAGATCCACGAGCCGTCTTCGATCATGCGGTCGGCAAACAAGATCGGCCTGCCGTCGCGGATCACGCCCTGGCTGGTGATGACTAGCGTAGCTTCCGGCTCCCCAAATATTCGGCTATGATCGGTCGGGTCCATATGCACAAAAAAACCTCTCATGGCAGAGAGGCATCCAGCACCTCCTCATCTACCAGACTGCTGTCTGCCGGAATTGGCACCCACCGAACAAAAACTGTTCCGGGTTGCCGGGGCTTCCTCGGGCCGGTCCCTCTGCCCCTCTGGATGAGGTTTTATTTGATTGGTATGCAGTGTACCATTCGTTCGTTATGTCGTCAATCCACGGCTCCAAATGCGCAAGCTATGATCAAGCCGCGCCGGGTTGTCCCTGCGCTTCTGCCGCGTGCTTTCTGCTACAATCGGGCCTGCTTTTAAGTGAGGTGAAGTCATGACCAGCCGGATTGTTTTCGACACGATCACCAGCCGTGTGCTTGCCGATAACCCACTAGGCGATCCGCATGTGCGCACGCTGCCGATCTACCTGCCGCCCAGCTACGATTCTGCTCCTGAGCGCCGGTATCCCGTGGTCTGGATTCTGGCCGGCTTTACCGGTCGCGGCCAGATGCTGCTCAACGATAACCTGTGGACGCCGACGATCCAGCAGCAGCTCGACGCGCTGATCGCCGGCGGCATGGGCGAGCTGATCGTGGCGCTGCCCGACTGCACGACACGCTACGGCGGCTCGCAGTACATTAACTCCTCAGCCACCGGCCGCTACGCCGATCACCTGGTCGACGAGCTGGTGCCGTTTGTAGATGAGCGCTACCGCACGCTGGCTGCCGCAGAGCATCGCGGCGTGGTGGGCAAGAGCAGCGGCGGCTACGGCGCGCTGATCCACGGCATGCAGCACCCCGACATTTTCGGCGCGGTCGCCTCGCACAGCGGCGATACCTACTTCGAGATGGTGTACAAGCCGGATCTGCCCAAGTTTCTCAACCACATCGCCCGCTACAATCGCGATCCGCAGGCATTTTTGGAGGCGTTTTTCGCCAAGACCAAGAAGAGCGGCTCGGACATTGGCGCGCTCAACGTCCTGGCGATGGCCGCCTGCTACTCGCCCAATCCCGAGAGCACCGGCCTGCCGATCGATTTTCCGATGGATCTCTACACCGGCGAGCTGCGGCCCGAGGTCTGGTCGCGCTGGCTGGAGCACGATCCGGTCGAGCTGGTCGAGCGCTACGCCGACAACATGCGTCGGCTGAAGCTGCTCTTTTTCGACTGCGGCACCCGCGACGAGTATAATCTGCACTACGGCGCGCGTATCCTTGCGGCGCGGCTCAAAGCGGCCAATGTGCCGTTCGAGCACCAGGAGTTCGACGACGACCACCGCTCAATCTCGTATCGCTACGACGTGTCGCTGCCCAAGCTTGCGGAGGCACTGGGCGCGTAGCTCAACAGTCTGCGGAAAGGAGTCTCCGTGCTGTTCCAACCACAGCAGAAGATCGTCTTTGTCGGCGACAGCATCACCGATGCCGGGCGACGTGACGTAACGCCCTACGGCTCGGGCTACGTCAACCAGGTGCGCAGCCTGATCACCGCGCGCTATCCCGAGCTGAGACTGAGCTTCGTCAATCGCGGCGTTTCCGGCGACACCACGCGCCATCTCGCGGATCGCTGGGAGCGCGATGTGATCGCCGAGCAGCCCGACTGGCTGGTCTTGATGATCGGCATCAACGATGTTTGGCGCTCGTTTGGCCTGTATCCGCATGAGTGTGTGCCGCTGCCCGAGTACGAGTCGATCCTGCACGATCTGCTCAAGCGCACCTGCTCCGCGACCAGCGCGCGGCTGATTTTGATGGAGCCCTACATGATCGAGCCCAGCCGCGCCGTGCTGATGCGCCGCCAGATGGACTGGTACGGCGAGGTGGTGCGGCGGCTGGCTGGCGAGTACGAGGCTGTGCTGGTGCGCACACAGGCCGCATTCGATCGGGCGCTGCACTGCACCGCGCCTCAAGATTGGTCCGACGATCAGATTCATCCCAACACAGCCGGCCACTCGATCATCGCGCTGGCCCTGCTGCGTGCGGTCGGCTTTGAGCTGTAGCGCCTTCACTATAAACAAAGGAACAAGGAAACAAAGGAACAAAGTGAAAATGTCGATTTTGTTCTCTTGTTCGTTTGTTCCTTTGTTCTCTACAATCTACCTCTCGCAGCGAATCACGCGATGTGAGCGATCGGTGTGGAAGGTGTAGCGCTGGCCGTCATGTTCCAGCGTGACACGGTAGCCCGGCGTGATCACTTGCATATACATCATGCCTGGCTTGGGACAGCCCAGCGAG
>DASWTQ010000775.1:0-6814 GCA_036402055.1 Herpetosiphonaceae bacterium | reverse complement strand
GAGCGCGCCGAAAGCAGCAGCACGTGATGCGAGCGCTCCGGCTCATCGGACTCAACCTCCGGCGCTTCTTCCAGCACGACATGCGCGTTGGTGCCGCCGACCGCGAACGAGCTGATTCCGGCACGGCGCGGACCTTTGGGGCTGATCCAATCGCTGAGCTGGGCGTTGACGCGAAACGGGCTGTTGGCAAAATCGATCTCAGGATTGGGCTGCTCGTAGCCGAGGCTGGGCGGAAGCTGCTTGTTTTGCAGCGCCAGCACGGTCTTGATCAATCCGGCCACGCCGGCTGCCGCGTCGAGGTGGCCGATGTTGGTCTTGACCGAGCCGAGCGCACAAAACTGCTTCTCGTCGGTGCTTTCGCGGAAGACCTGCGTCAGCGCCGTGACCTCGACCAGATCGCCGAGTGACGTGCCGGTGCCGTGCGCCTCGATGTAGCTGATCGTCTCGGGCTCGACCTTGGCCACGGTCTGCGCCATGGTGATCACCTCGGCCTGCGACTCCACGCTGGGCGCGGTATAGCCGACTTTCTGCGCGCCGTCGTTGTTGATCGCCGAGCCGCGAATCACGGCGCGAATCGTGTCGCCGTCTTCCAGCGCATCTTCCAGCCGCTTGAGCACGACAATGCCCATGCCGCTGCCGACGACGGTTCCGCGCGCCTGGGCATCGAAGGCGCGGCAGTGGCCGTCGGGCGAGTAGATGCCGCCCTCGTGGTACAGGTAGCCGCGCGTCTGCGGCACCGAGATCGAAACGCCGCCGACGAGCGCAATGTCGCACTCATAGTCGAGCAGACTTTTGATCGCCAGGTGAGCGCCGACCAGCGTGCTTGAGCAGGCGGTCTGCACGCAGAAGCTCGGCCCTTTGAGATCCAGCTTGTACGAGACCCGCGTGGGCAGGAAGTCGCGATCGGTGGCGATCCGCACCGCCAGCGCCCCGGACGCTTCCATCAGCTCCTGGTTGGGGTACAGATTGGCGAGCAGGTAGGTGCTCATCAGCGTGCTGCCGAAGACGCCGATCGCGCCGTCGTAGTTTTCCGGGACGTAGCCGGCATCTTCCAGCGCTTCCCAGGCGCACTCCAAAAAGATCCGGTGCTGGGGGTCCATCAGCTCGGCCTCGCGAGGCGTGAAGCCGAAGAATCCGGCGTCGAAGCGATCGACATCTTCCAGCACGGCCCGTGCTTTAACATACTGAGGATGCTCAAGCAGCGCGCGATTTTCACCGGCGGCCGCCAGCTCCTCCTCAGAGAAGAAGGTGATCCCCTCGACGCCGTCGCGCAGGTTTTCCCAGAACTCGCGCAGCGTTTTGGCGCCGGGAAAGCGCCCGGCCATGCCCACAATGGCTATGGTCTCCATCGATTCGTCTATCCGCTGATCTGCCATCTCACTCTCCTGCCGTCCCGCTGCGGCGCTGCCGCCGGGCAAGCTGTGGCTCTGCCCGCGCGCGGGCCTTGTCGAGCGTTGGCGTGGTCGGTCCGCTCTGGCCCAGGTATTCCGCCAGCGTGCTGATGGTCGGGTAGCGGAACAGATCGACCAGCGATACGTCATAGCCAAGCGCTTCTTTGAGCTTGGTCCGCGCCTGCACAATCAGCAGCGATGTTCCGCCTAGCTCAAAGAAGCTGTCGTGAACGCCGACCTGCTCCACATGCAGCACAGCGCGCCAGACCCCGGCGATCGTCTCCTCAAGCTCAGACGACGGCGGGACAAAGGCGACCTCCAGCTCCGGCCGGTGCACGGTGGGCGCGGGCAGCGCCTTGCGATCGAGCTTGCCGTTGGGCGTGCGCGGCATCTCCGGCAGCACCACGACGCTCGACGGCACCATGTACTCCGGCAGCCGCTCCTTGAGATAGGTTCGCAGCTCGGCGGTCGACAGCGCGTCGCTGGCTTCCTCGGGCCGCTGCTGCACGCTCTTGCCATGCCAGACCACGGCGGCCGGCGCGTCGGCGGTGGCGCGCGTGGCGTAGAGCATATACACGTACACGCCGTCGTCGCCCTGGTTCTCCAGCACCACAAAGTCGTCGACGATCACGTGGAAGCCGTGCTCAACCAGGATGCGTCCGACCTCGTCGCGGTTTTCCTGGGTATCGACTTCCAGCACGACCTGCCGGATCTTGGCCCAGTCTTCCTCGCGAATGCCGCGCAGCACATCCACCTCGGCGCGCTCGACGTCGATCTTGAGCAGATCGATCCGCTCGACGCCTTGCTCACGCACCACGTCCGACAGCGTGCGCAGCTGGCAGAGATGTTTCTCGCTGGTGAACTGTCGCTCAAGGATCGCGTCAAGATCCTGCTCCGAAAGAGTACTCGCCACCTCGTCGCGGGTGCCGTCCTGCAAGCCGCTCAGAATGATCGCCTTGGTCGCCTTGAGATCGTAGCCGGCCTCGGAGTAGCGACCGGACAGGCCCGCCATCTCGGGGTAGAAGGTGAACTCGACCTGCTCGTTCTTGTCGGACAGGCCGCACGGAAAGAGCTTGACGTTGAGGCCGTAGAGCGTGGTGTTGGTTTGCAGCACGTCGAAGGTTGGCGGGATCGGCTCGAAGGCGTAGATCGTCGTGTTGGGGCGCTGCTGGTTGACAAACATCGAGAAGAAGCCCATATTCGCGCCCACGTCGAAGATCACGTCGCCCTCGTCGATCGTGATGTTATGCTTGAGGTACATCTCGTCGATCATGATCTCCTGATAGCTGAGATGCGCCTGCAAATCGCTGGATCGCGCGATGACCATGCCGTTGGGCAGGGTGTAGCGTGGACGACGCTCAAAGATCCGTCGCTGCTCCTCGGCGCTCACCGCCAGCGGCAGCGCGCGTGGTCCGCGCCGCGCCGGGACGACATACGCCGCCAGGTATTTCTCGCCGGGCTGATCTTCGCGCACCATCACCGCCGACTCCCAGACGCCGGGATGCTCGCTCAGCCGCGCCTCGATCTCGCCCAGCTCGATGCGGTAGCCGCCGAGCTTGACCTGCTGATCCAGCCGGCCCAGGTATTCGATCGTGCCGTCCGGGGCGTAGCGCGCCTGGTCGCCGGTCTTGTACAGCCGCGCGCCTGGCTGCGCCGTCCACGGATCGGGGATGAAGCGCTCGGCGGTCAGCTCAGGCCGGTGGAGATAGCCGCGCACCACGCCAGCGCCGCCGATGTACAGCTCGCCGGGCACACCCACCGGCACCGGTCGCAGATGCCGGTCCAGGATCGCGATCGCGGTGTTGGCGATCGGCCGTCCGATCGGGATGCTGTCGTCGGCGCGCGTCACCGGGTGAACCGTCGACCAGATCGTGGTTTCGGTGGGGCCGTACATATTCAGGATCGCGCCGGGCACCATGGGCAGCAGCTGCGCGGCCAGCGACGGCGGGAATGCCTCGCCTCCGAGCATGATTCTGCGCAGCCCGCCGAACGCCGCCTGCATGCCGGGCTCAGCCGAGAGCATGTGCGCCAGCGCGGGTGTGCACTGGAAGTGCGTCACGCCGTGGCGCAGCATCTGCGTCGGGATCGAGTAGTCCACGCTCTCAGCGCTCGGCTCGCTCGCCGGCTGATTGCTCAGCTCACGCACCGTGTTCAGGTGCGTCAGGCTATCCAGCACCGACGGCACATCGACGCCGAAGTCGATCAGGCAGCCGATCTCGTCGACGCCGATCTCTTTGAGCCGGTTGATCATGCGCAGGCAGCTTTCCGGCGTGCCGAGCAGGCTACTGGTGTCGACATAACGATCGAAGGCGTGGGCCAGCAGCGCTTCCATATCGGCCTCGGTGAAATTCTCGGCGTTCGGGTCCTGGCCCATGCTGCGCGCCAGGTTGCCGATCAGATCCAGCGAGGTGCGCAGGTAGTTGGTGAACGGCACGCGCACTTTTTCGCGAACCGCCGCCATGTCCTGGCCGACAAAGGTGTGCAGCATCAGCGTTACCTTGCCGTCGCCGGGACCGTGACCATGCTGCTGCCAGGCCTGGCGGTAAGCCGCGATCTTCTCGGCCAGCTCCTCGACGCTCTGGCCCAGCAGGTGCGTCAGCAGATTGGCTCCGGCCTCGCCCGCCATGCGGAAGGTTTCGGGACTGCCGCCGGCCGTGATCCAGAAGGGCAGCTCGGGCTGAAGCGGTCGCGGCCGCGTGCGCACTTCGACCGATTGACCCGCGCCGCCGGTGCTGATGATCGACTCGCCGCGCCACAGCTTGCGCACGGTCTCGATGTCGCGCAGCATGATCGTCTTGCGATCGCGGTATTTCTCCGGCGCGAAAACAAAGTCGTCGGCGTGCCAGCCCGAGGCGAACGAGATTCCGGCCCGGCCACGCGACAGCCGATCGACGACGGCCCACTCCTCGGCCACGCGGATCGGGTTTTGCAGCGGCAGCACCACGCTGCCCGCCCGAATCTGCACGCGCTCGGTGATCGCCGCGATCGCCGCGCTGACAACCGAGGGATTGGGATACAGCCCGCCGAACTCGTGGAAGTGGCGCTCCGGCGTCCAGACCGCCGTAAAGCCGTTGCGGTCGGCGAACTTCGCGCCCTCAAGCAGGAGCTGATAGGCATCATCGTTGTCGGCGGAGTCGTCACTGGAGAAGTAGAACAGGCTGAAATCGATCGGCTTGTCGTGAGCCGGGTTGCGCGCTGCGGCGGTGCCATAGGTCCGATCCGGATCGGCCTGGATCACCACCTCGAAGCCGCGCGCCAGCGTCCAGAGCAGCTCCAGCACCGAAATATCGAACGAGATGCTGGTAACCGCCAGCCAGGTGCCGCGTTCGGCGCCGATCTGATCGTCCATGCCCCGGAAGAAGTTGATCACCGTGCCGTGCGGGACCATCACGCCTTTGGGCTTGCCGGTCGAGCCCGAGGTGTAGATCACATACGCCAGATCCAGCGGCGTGGTCAGCACCTGCGGCTGGTGCTCGGCTGCCTGCGCGATCCGCGACCAGTCGGCGTCGACGTTGACCACGGTGGCCGCGTCGGTCGGGAGCTGTCGCGCGATCCGCTGCTGAGTCAGCAGCACCGCGATCTGCGCATCCTCGACCATGAATTGCAGTCGCTCCTGAGGATAGGTCGGATCGAGCGGGACGTACGCGCCGCCGGCTTTGAGCACGCCCAGGATCGCGACGAGCATCTCGATCGAGCGCTCAAGGTGAATGCCGACAAAGACGCCGGGTCGCACGCCGAGCGTCCGCAGATAGTTCGCCAGCCGATCGGCGCGCTCGTTCAGCTCACGATAGCTCAGGCGCTGCTCCTCGAAGATAACAGCCGTCGCCTCGGGTGTGCGCGCCGCCTGCGCCGCGATCAAATCATGAATGCAAGCAGCTTGTGGATAGTCGGCCTCGGTCGCGTTCCAGAACTGCATCTGCGCGCGCTCGCCGTCGGTCAGCAGCGGCAGATCGGCGATCCGCCGGTCGGGATCAGCCAGGATGCCTTCGAGCAACATCAGGAAATGCCCGGCCATGCGCGCGATCGTTGGCGCGTCGAACAGATCGATGTTGTACTCAAGCGTGCCGCTCAGATCGTCGCCGGCCTCGGCCATCCACAGCGTGAGATCGAACTTGGCGGCGTTGCCCTCCACAAGCATCGGGCTCATCACCAGCTCATGCAGCTGGTGGTGCAAGACCGGAGCCTGATTGAGCGCAAACATGACCTGGAAGAGCGGCGAGCGGCTCATGTCGCGCTCGGGCTGAAGCTCGTCGACCAGCTTTTCGAAGGGCAGATCTCCATGCGCGTAGGCTTGCAGCGCGGTCTCGCGCACGCGGCCCAGCAGCTCGCGAAAGCTCGGGCTGCCGCTCAGATCGGCGCGCAGCACCAGCATGTTGACGAAGAAGCCGATCAGGCCCTCGATCTCGGCCCGGCTGCGATTGCCGACCGGCGTACCGACCGCGAAGTCGTCCTGGTCGGCGTAGCGGTAGAGCAGCGACTGCCAGACGGCCAGCAGTGTCATAAACACCGTGGTGCCGCCCTGCCGGCTCAGCGCGCGGATCTGCTCCGAGACGCTGCGCGGCAGATCGAAGCTGTAGGTCGCGCCTTTGAAGGTTTGGACCGGCGGTCGCGGCCGATCGGTCGGCAGGTTGAGCGTCGTCAGGCCATTCAGCTGCTCGCGCCAGTAGCCGATCTGCTGCTCCACGATCGGCCCCTGAAGCCAGTCGCGCTGCCAGGCCGCATAGTCGGCGTACTGGATCGGCAGCGCGGGCAAGAGCCCGGCCAACCGATCTTCCTGGCCGGTGGCGAGCGCGGTGTAGAGCACCGAAAGCTCGTTCAGCAGCACGTCCAGCGACCACGCATCCGAGACGATGTGGTGCATGGTCAGCAGCAGCAGATGCTCCTGCTCGTCGAGCTGAATGAGCGTCGCCCGCAGCAGCGGACTGCGGCGAATGTTGAAGGGCTGCGCGGTGTCGGCTTCAATCGCGCGGCGCGTCTCGGCGTGCTGGAGATCGGCAGGCAGATGGCGCAGATCGATGATCGGCAGAGTCAGATCCTCGGCCGGCTCCACCACCTGCACAGGCCGCCCGCCGAGCGACGGGAAGGCCGTACGCAGCGCCTCGTGGCGAGCAACGATCGCGCTCAGGCTGCGCTCCAGCGCCCGCTGATCGAGCTTGCCGTGCAGCCGAATGTAGCTCGGCAGGTTGTAGGTCGTGCTCTCGGGATTCATCTGATCCAGGAACCACAGCCGCTCCTGCGCAAACGAGAGCGGTAGATCCTGGCTGCGATCGGCCGGCTGAATCGGCGGCAGCGGCTGCGTCTGCTGTGCGACGTCGATGCGCCGGGCCAGCTCCGCGACGGTGGGCGCCTCGAACACTGCCCGCAGCGGCAGATCGACCTCGAAGCTGCGGCGAATCCGCGTGATGACCTGGGTTGCCAGCAGC
>DASWTQ010000774.1:0-17307 GCA_036402055.1 Herpetosiphonaceae bacterium | reverse complement strand
GCCGCTCAGCAGATAGCGCGGTCGCCGCGACAGCTCACGCAGCGCCACAAAACCAAAGCCCACCAGCACACCGACCAGCAGCATCAGGATCGCGATGAAGTAGCTGGGACGGCTGCTGTTGCGAAACGGTCCCGCCAGGTCCAACGCCCGGAAGAGCAGCGGCAGACCGGTTGATCGCGCGCCGAATTGAAGCTCAGGCCCCAGCGCGAAGAGCAGCGTCACCAGCGCCAGCGCCAGCCAGGGCCAGGCTCGTCTGCGCTGCCGGATCGCGCCGTAGATCAGCAGCCCGTAGATCGCGATCCCAAACGACGCGCCGATCTCGGTGCCATAGGGATGGATCGCGCCCAATGTCTGCTGCGACCACGCGCCCCACCAGGGATGGAGCGTGCTGGGAAAGAGAAAATCGACCAGCTGCGCCGAGTGAAAGACCTGGCGCTCGTACCAGTCCTCGGGCGGCGCGGCTCCGATCGTGGAGAGCGGCCAGACCAGCGGCAGCAGCGCAACGATCCACAGCCCGGCGATTGCAGCCGCGCTGAGCAGCAGTCTACGTCGACGCGACCAGCTATCGGTCAGCAGCAGCACCAGGCCAACATGCGCCACGGTGTAGACCGCGCTGTACAGCCCGTAGTACTGGCTCGCCAGCGTCGTGACTGTGAGCGCCAGCGCGGCCAGCAGGATCGTTCTGGGCGACGGCTGCCGGAGCGCGCCCATCAGCAACGTGATGTAGAGCGGAATCCACTGGATCGCGATCACTTCCATCGGGCCGCCGAGCACCAGCTGCATGTGATACGCCGAGAACGCGTACACAAAGCCGGCCGCCAGCGCGCCGATGCGGTCGTCGAGCACGCCGTACGCCAGCCGGTACGCGAAGTAGCCGCCCAGCCCAAACGAGAGCAGCGTGATCAGATTGAACCCCGCGATCGGGCCGAGCCAGAGCAGCGCCGGCAGACTCAGCAGCGCGTTGGGCAGGCTCAGCGTCTGCCAGAAAAGATCGATCTCCAGCGGATAGAACAAAAAGCGGGTCAGATACGGATCGCGGCCATTGAGCAAGCTGTAACGCGCCCACCACAGATTCCAGATGCCCTGCCCGGCGTCGACCGGCACGCTGCCTTTTTGGATCACGCCGGTCTGCCAGTACAGCGCCAGCGGCCAGGTGAAGATCACCGCCGCCAGGAGATAGCCCAAGAATACTAGTAGTCGCCAGCGCCAGGACTCACGCGGCGGCGTACAGGTCAGTGTGCATTCACCAGATCTATCGTCTATCATCATCACGTTTGAGCTAGCTGTGTATCAGAAATTTCGCGGCAGTATACCATGTGGCTATCAGTGACAGAATTCTGGTAATAGTGCAAGATCGCGACACTAAAAAGCCATAATAAATCAATAGCCTGAAAGTCACACACTGGTCATAAAAGACTCTTGCCCGGATCGAGAACGACTGGTACAATGCCGCCGCCCACAACATAATGTTAGGGTCGGTGCGTTCTCCCCCGCCGTTGCGTACAATGCCTCGGATCACTCGTCGCGATCAAGCCAGATCGACAAGCATTGTACGGTACATTCAGCACCACCGGCAGTCGTCTTGTGCTCGTCGTATGTTCGCGCCGCCCGCGAACGCAGCCCGGCACAGTTGCGCCAGCTTGTCCTCTGGTGACACGTTTAACGGTTTGGATGCTGTACAGAAAGTAAGGAGCAGGTCGGATGAAGTCGTTCAAGCTTTTGTTAGCGGTGGTTTTTGCGCTAACAGCTCTCACTATACCAGCCGCCACAACCACGGCAGCCGTGCCGCAGCCGGTGCTGGAAGCAGGTCTTAATATTACCGGGAATGCTGCCAACAAATGGCCGTCCCTGGCCGTAGCCAATGGCAGCGTCTATGTCGCCTGGAGCGCGCCGAACGAGGCCAACTTCGGCGAGAGCCTTGAGCCAAACAGCGCGTTTACAAATTCCAGGCTGGGCAGCGTCGGTAATAACAGCACCTATTTCAACGCAGCGGTTGCCACCAGCGCCAACGGCACGATCCACTACGCCTGGATCAATGGCGGCAGCAACATCTTCCATCTCAGCCGAACAGGGACCACATGGTCGCCTGTGCACACGGTTGCCGCCGGCCAGAACTTCGCCAACACCTTGAACATCGCGGTGCGCGGCAACGACGAAGTTTTTATCGCCTGGCGGCATCAGGGCGCGAATGAAGGCAACCTGGGCTTTGCGTACTCGAACACTACCGGCGTGAGCTGGCCGATTATCAGGGATGTGAATACGCCGCGCGGCATCTACGCCGGTCGTCCCGATATTGTGGCCGGCGCGACGAATCATCCAGCCTATATCAGCTGGACCGGTACTGACGGCAATATTTATATGGCTACCTGGGTCGGTAACGATTTCAGCACTGAGTGTATCACCTGCCAGCGGCTTGGCGGCACCAAAGATTTCTTCAACCCATCGATCGCAATGTCCAGCGACGGACGGCCCTACATCGCGTGGCGCAGCGTCGGCCAGGGCGTCTACTATGGCTCACGCCAGGCGGACGGCAACTGGGGCTTCTCGCGCGCCTTCCCGGCGTTTCCCGAGATTTCATCTGTCTCGATCGCCGTCGATAAGCGCGATAATGTTCACATGACCTGGCTGAGCAAGCAGAACAACCGGACCAATGCCTGGTATGCCGTGCAAAAGCCCGGCCAGTTCTTCTCTGATCCGATTCTGGTTTCGAACGACAACGGCGCGTTCAAAGCCGACCTCGATATGGCTGTGAGCTTGCAATCGCAGTTTGGCTACGCGCATATCGCGGTCGAGTCGTTCGGCGGCGGGCAGTATATCCGCTATGCTCGGGTGCGCATCAACGGCATCGGCTGCGATGTGTCGGCGGCGAGCAGCGGCGATGAGGTGAGCAGCGTTCGTGCCCTCTACCAGAATCCGATCTTCTTCCCGATGGTATCGAAGCCGGTGGTCGAAGTTCCGCCCACTTGCTAGTAGGACGATAAGACCTTCAATAATAGCGTTCCTTGGGGATAGTGCCATGCGTGAGCGTGTGGCACTATCCCTTTTTAAATGGGCAAAACCCCCAGCCGGCATGTTTCTCGACATCGGCTGCCCTTGCATTCGTACGCTGTGAGGATCGACGTTGCCGAGCAGGAGCGCGCCAATGTCGCCTGGGCCGGATCGCTGCGATCCTTTCCCGACAAGGTTCTGTGAACCTGCACCCGTACATTCTGATATAAAGGAACGTTGTCATGAGAACAAGGTTGTACTCATTGCTGGCGCTGCTGGCACTTAGCACGATCGCGTGGATCGCTCCACCGACGCAGGCCGCCGCGCCGCAGCCGGTGTTTCAATACGCTGAAACGATCACGCCTGCCACGGGTAGTCATAAATTCCCCTCGGCAACCGTGGCTAATGGCCAGCTCCACGTCGTCTGGGCCACGCCGAATCAGGCCAATCATGCGGTACGCGCCGAGGCCGCTCAGGGCTTTGCGATTACGAATCCGGTAATCGGCTCGATCGGCGGCAACAGCAGCTTCTTCAATGCGGCAACTACCTCCAGGAACGGCGTTGTGCATGTGGTCTGGATCGATAACGGCGGCACCATTCGCCATCGCAGCAACACCGGCGGCGCGTGGTCCGATACGCATACCGCCGCCACGGGCCAGAACTTCGCCAACTATATCTCGACAACAATCGCTTCCAACGGGCGCATCTTCGCGGCCTGGCGGCATCAAGGCTCGAACCCTGACGCCTATATCGGCTTTAGCTTCTCGGATAACGGCGGTGTTTCCTGGTCGGGCATGGTCGATGTGGCGCTGCCAAGAGGCACCTACGCGGGCGTGCCCAGCCTGGCAGCCGGGCCGAGCGGACAGGTTTTTCTGAGCTGGACCGGCGTCGACGGCAATGTGTATGTCGGCGAGTTCGACGGCAGCACCTTTGTACCTGTCAAAGTCACCAGCACCACCAATAATTTCAATCCCACAGTTACTGCAGCGCCCAGCGGCCAGCCGGTTGCGGCCTGGCGCAACATCCAGCAGGGTGTTTTTGTCGGCTATCGCAATGCCGCCGGCCAGTGGACCGTCGAAAATCCGTTTCCACATAACGGCGTCGCCGGCCCGGTCAGCATTGTGGCTGATGCCCAGAATAACCTGCATCTGGCCTGGATCAGCCAGCAGGCCGGTAACAGCCAGTTCGAAGCGTGGTACAGCTTCAAAACGCCGGCCGATCCGTGGACCACGCCGCAGGTCGTTTCGCGCGACGGCCCTGCGTTCAAAGCCAACCTGAGCATGACGGCGACCTTGAGCAGCGGCACCGCGCTGGCGCATATTTTCTGGGAATCGTTCGCGGGCGGTCAGTTTATCCGCTACGCGCAAGTCAAAACGCAGGTCTCGGTCCCGCTCAGCGGCCGCCTGACGATCAACAACGGCGCGGCCTTCACCAACCAGCAGTCGGTCAACGTAACCATCACCAACACCTCGACCGGCCCGGCGACCAGCTATAGCCTCGCCGACGGCGTCGATCCGGGCGCTCCCGCCAGTGCCTTTGCGAATCCCTCGGTCAACACGACGCTCAATCTCAACACCAGCGACGGCCAGTGCCGCGTCCACACGATCTATGGACGGCTGGGCGACGGCAGCAGCGTTTCGCCGATGTTCGCCGGCACGATCACCTACGATCCCAGCGCGCGGATCACCGCCCAGGCGCGCAATCCCAACGTAGCGTTCAACCAGCCGCTCAACGACTTCAACGTGGCTATGGTTCCCTCGGGCGATGTCTTCTTCACCCGTGAGGAGCGCTTCAATCTGCTGGTGAACGGCGCCATGGAAGAGTGCAGCGGCGTCAAGAGCTACGCGATCGTCGAGAAGGGCGAGGCCAAGCCGGCGGCCGGCGATCCGGCCTGGCGCGCAATCAACGGCGGCTACGTCAGCGCCAACGTCCAGTTCACGGCAGGTACCGGCCAGGGAATCTACGAGTTCGACGTGTACGCGCGCGATATGGTCGACAACGAGACGACCGCGCCGACCACCGTGCAGATCGCGTATGACAACGAAGCGCCGGCTGTGACTGGTGCCTCGGCTACCATGCCCACGACGATGTCGACCCGAGGCGGTATCGCGACGGTCACCGTCGGCACGCCGTCTGTGACCGATAACATGTTCCCTGGCGCTGGTGCCGGCAAGGGCTACTGGGGCTACTGGGTCGCCGTCAAGGCGACCGACGACGGCGCGCCCAGCACGACGGAATGGGACAGCTACGGCGAGATCCTCTTCGGCGAGCTTCCGTCGACGCTGCGCTGGAACATGGCGGATGGCCTGGTCGGCAACTTCGAGCCCAACACTGACTACACGATCTATATTCGCTACCTCGACGGCGCTGGCAACGGCTCGACGGCGATGAAGAGCGCCTCGGTGAATGTGGCCCGGCTGGAGTTCTTCACGCACATTCCGCTGACGAGTAAATAGCTCACGTCACAACAAAACTCATCGATTGGAGCGCTGGCTAGCTGCCAGCGCTTCGACGTTTAACGGTACAATAGGGCATCATGGCGACTACCCAACCTTTATTACTGAGCTATAACCGCGCGCGGCACTGGGATCGCGGCCTGCTGGTCCTGATCCTGGCTTTTGCGCTGCTTCTGCCGCTGTTCACGCCGCGTATCTACGCCGTCGACTCCGTCGAGTATTATGTCTACATCCGCTCGCTCTTCTTCGACGGCGATCTCGACTTCACCAACGACTACACGCGCTTCCACGAGCTTAATCCCGATGCCGGCATTCGCGGCGGACTGCTGGAGACGCGCGATCCGCTGACCGGCAAGCCGATCAATGTCGCGCCGGTGGGCACGGCGATTCTGTGGACTCCGGCGTTCCTGCTGGCGCATGGCGGCGTCTTGCTGGCGCGCGCGCTCGGCAGCAGCGTGGCGGCCGATGGCTACAGCGCGCCCTACATCTGGGCGGTCTGCTTCGCCTCGATCGTGTACGGGCTGCTGGGTCTGCTGCTGACCTACAAGCTGGTGCGCCAGTACAGCGGCATGTGGGCCGCGACGGCTGCGATCCTGGTCTGCTGGCTGGCATCGCCGCTGATCTTCTACATGTATATCTCGCCGCCGTGGTCACATACGGCGGGACTGTTCGCGACGGCGCTCTTTCTCTGGTACTGGCAGCACACTCGATCGACGCGTACGCTGGGCCAATGGCTGGCGCTGGGCGCGCTCGGCGGCCTGATGGTGCTGACCCGCGAGCAGCTCGGGCTGTTTCTGCTGCTGCCCGCGATCGAGGCGCTGACGCACTACTGGCGCGATCTACGTGCCCGCAGCTGGCCGGCTGTGTGGCACAACCTGATGCTGCACAGTCTGTTTCTGCTGGTCTTTGTACTGATGCTGACGCCGCAGCTGGTGACCTACCTCAGCCTCAACGGGCGGCTCGGCCCCTCGACGATCGTGCTCGAAAAGCTCAAACATCAGCCCGACGATCCGTATGCTCACGGCCTGCTCGGCAGCGGCCACTTCTGGGACACGCTGGTCGATGCGCGGCCCAGCCCGGTAACAGGACGCTGGTTTGCGCACGGCGCGTTCTTGTGGACGCCGGTCTGGGCGATCGGTGTGGCGGGTCTCTTCCTGCTGCTGCGTCGCGATCGGTTCCTGGCAAGTGTGCTGCTGCTGGCCTTGTTCGCGCAGATCTGGGTCAATGGACGCTTCGGCACAACCTGGCATCTCAGCAGCGCGTTCGGCTTTCGGCGGCTGATCGAGGCGACGCCGCTGTTTGTGCTCGGCGTCGGGCTGGTGATCGATCGTTTCCGCTTGCCGCGCAGCATCTGGGCCGCGCTGGGGATTCTGCTGATCCTGTGGAACGTCGGCCTGATCGCGCAGTGGACGGTGACCAACAAAGAGCTGCGGCGCGGCCTTGTCTGGGACGGCATGATCCGCAATCAGCTGGCAGTGCCGGGCCAGGCAGGCGAGAAGATCGGACAGCTGCTCTTCAATCGCTGCGCGCTGGTGGAGAATGGCTCCTGCCGCTAGACCATGCGCGGCACGCGCGGCAGGATTGTCGCGATCACCTCGTAGTTGATCGTGCCCAGCCACTCTGCGACTTCCTCGGCGCTGATGCAGTCGGCGCCCTGTCGCCCGATCAGGACAACCTCATCGCCGGCCCGCGCACTGGGTAGCTCGGTTACGTCGAGCATCACGTAGTCCATCGCCACGCGGCCTACGACGGGCACGCGCCGGCCGTGGACCAGCACCGAGCGCCAGCCCGGCGAGCGCCGAAAGCCATCGGCGTAGCCCACGGGAATCGTCGCGATCCGCGATTGGCGCTCCGTGACAAACGTTCCTCCGTACGAGATCGGCGAGCCCGGCGGCAGCGTTTTGACCTGAGCGATCTCGGTTTTGAAGCTGAGCGCCGGCCGAAAGCCTGACGGCAGCGGCGTTTCCTGCGCAGGAGCAAGACCATAGATCGCCAGGCCGGGCCGCACCAGATCGAAGTGGGCCTCGGGAAAGCGCAGAATCGCGGCGCTGTTGGCGGCATGAACCAGGAGCGGACGCAGTTCTTCGGCCGTCAGCGCAGCCAGCAGCGCGTTGAAGCGCCGCAGCTGCTCACGGGCAAAGCGCTCGTCGGCGCTGTCGGCGGTGGCAAAGTGCGTGAACAATCCCTCGACGGTGATCGCCGGCAGCTCGCGTAGCAAGCGCAGAAACCCAGGGATCTCATCCGGCTGCAAGCCAAGCCGCGCCATGCCGGTATCGACCTTGACATGCACGATCGCCGGTAGCTGTAGCTCCTGAGCGGCCGCGCTGATCTCGCGCGCCACATCGGCGTCGAAGATCGTCAGCCGCACGTCATGTCGCAGCGCCTCGCGAACCTGCCAGGGCGGCGTGTAGCCCAGAATCAGGATCGGCGCGCTGATGCCGGCCTCACGCAGCGCCACCGCCTCGCCCAGCGTAGCGACCGCCAACGCAAACACGCCTTGCTGGATCACGGTTCGCGCTACGCGGATCGCGCCGTGGCCGTAGGCGTCCGCCTTCAGCGTCGCCATCAGCCGCACATCCGGCCCGACGATCTCCTGAAGTCGCCGCGTGTTGCCGGCGATCGCCTCAAGATCGATCTCCAGCCACGTCGGCCGATCCGGCGCGCCGATCCGCAGCTGGGCAAACGAGCGCTCCTGACGAACCAGCACCTCGACGGCGCTGAGACCAGGCGCCAGCAGTCCCGCGACAACCAGCTCCATGCGCGCCTCAGCCGAGCCTTTGATCAGCACCACATCGCCAGGTTGCACACGCTGCCGCACCGCCTCGATCGCATCGGTCGTCGAGTGCGTCACAATCGTCTCGGGCGCGGACGCACCACCACGCTCAGCCGAGCGTACAGCCATCTGCGCCGCTAGATCGCCTTTGGTCACCAGCAGATCGACAGTATCCGCAGCGTGCGCGCCCACCTCGCGATGCAGCGCCACCGCCGCATCGCCCAGCTCCAGCATATCGCCCAGCACCGCGATCCGGCGACGAGTGCCGCGTGGAGCCAGCGCCGCCAGCGTTTCCAGCGCGGCATGCGCCGAAGCCGGCGACGCGTTATAGGTGTCGTCGAGGAGCACGCAGCCGTTGAGGCCCGGCAGCGGGTTGAGTCGCCCGGACTGCCGATCGATCAGCTTGAGACGCTCGATCGCCGTGGGCAGCGCCAGGCCACACGCCTGCGCCACGGTCAGCGCAGCCAGCGCGGTGTAGGCGTGGTGCCGACCCAGCAGCGGGCAGCACACCCGATAGCGCTCGCCGCCAGCCAGCAGCTCGAAGGCGATCCCATCGAGCGTAACGTCGATCTCCGTCGCGACGAGATCGGCCTGAGCATCGTTCAACCCGTAGCGAACGGTTCGCCCGTGATCGCCGCCGGGATGCAGCGCGGCCATCGCCGCCACACGCCAGTCGTCGGCGTTAAGCACTGCCACGCCGTCAGGCGGCAGCGCCCGGACCAGCGCCGATTTCTCCGCCGCGATATGCTCTTCGTCGCGCAGGTAGCGCAGATGCGTCGGCGCGACGTTGGTCACCACCGCAATCTGCGGCGGAAACAACGCGGTCAGCCGCTCCATCTCGCCAAAGCGATCCAGGCCCATCTCCAGCACCGCAAACCTGTGCTGCGGCTCCAGGCGTCCCAGCGCGATCGGCAGGCCAAACAGCGAGTTGAACGAGCGTCGCGAGGAGAACGTAGGACCGATTCCCGCCAGCAGTGTCGCGATCGCTCGCTTGGTGCTGCTCTTGCCAACGCTGCCGGTCACCGCGATCACCGTCGGCCGATAGCGCTTGAGCAGCGCGCTGGCCCATTGTTGCAGCGCCAGCCGCACATCCGGCACGACGATCACGGTTGCGCCCGGTAGGCGGACGGGCGGATGCTCGCACAGCACGCCGGTGCAGCCACCACGGATCGCGTCCATAATAAACGCATGGCCGTCGCGGCGCTCGGTTTTGACGGCAAGAAAAAGCTGGCCCGGCGCCGCCAGCCGCGAGTCGTAGCAAAAATCGGCGAACTCACGCGCGACTGGTGAGCCAGCTAGCGTGCCGCCGGTCGTCGCGAGCAAATCTTCCAGTTGAATCATGCGGCGGATTATAGCAGGCTCGTGCGCGAGACCTACGGTGTGTAAGCAAACCGGGTTGCCGCCATCTAAAGACATGGCGGCAACCGCGTGCTTCCCGTTATGGCAGGCCGAGGTAGAGATCGTCCACGTAGGCCGTTCCCGCGCCATGATCTTGCATCTGAATGATCAGGCTGGAGTTGGAGCCGGTATTGAACGCAAACGAACAGAGCGTCCAGGTGCTGGTCGCATCACATTGCGCACCGCCGAGATAGCTCCACGCGCCGCTGTTCACGGACATCCTGACGTTGCCTGTGCCTTTGAGCCAGAAGCGCGCCACATAATTTGTGTTGCTGGGAATGCCCGTGACGGTCTGGTACGGCCCAGTCCACGAGGGTTGCGTCGTCGACATTTTGAACGCCCAGCTGCCCGCATGGGTATTGCCCGTACCTGGCTGCACGATCGACCAGCTGCTGCTCACAGCGCTCCAGCCAGTGTTGCCGCTTTCAAGACCTGGATTCGTCAGCTTATTCACAGCACCAGGCGGCACACCCAGATACAGATCGTCTACATACGCGGTCCCTGCACGATGATCCTGCATCTGAACGATCAGACTGGTGTTGGAGCCGGTGTTGAATGCGAACGAGCATAAGGTCCAGGTGCTGGTTGCGTCACACTGCGTACCGCCGAGGTAGCCCCAGGCGCCGTTGTTCACCGCGATCTTGACGCTGCCCGTACCCTTGAGCCAGAAGCGCGCGACGTAGTTCGTGTTGGTCGGAATACCGGTGATCGTCTGATACGGGCCAGAGCCGGAGCCGTATGGCTGCGTCGTCGACATTTGGAAGGCCCAGCTGCCCGCGTGCGTATTGCCCGCGCTCGGCTGCACGATCGACCAGCTGCCGCTTACAGCATTCCAGCCGCTATTGCCGCTTTCAAGACCTGGATTCGCCAGCATATTCACGCCGTCAGGAGGCGTAGGCGTAGGCGTGACAGGCGTTCCTGTCGGCGTGTACACGCGCACATAGTCGATGTAATACTTCATCGGGAAGACGCTTGTAGCATCGGGACTGCCCGGCCAGTTGCCGCCGATCGCCAGGTTGAGCAACAGATAATGAGGCTGGCGCAGCTCGCTCTGATTGGCGGTGGTGATGTCCAGCGTGTGGAACTGAGTCCCATCTACAAACCATTTGATCTGTGTAGCATCCCATTCAACGGCGAAGATATGATAATCGTCGGCGAATTTCCCCGCCGGCAGCTGGTACATGCGCCCATTGCTGGCATGACCCGCGCCGCACGATGGATCATCGCCCTGATTCCAGTGCGCCGTGCCATAGCTCTGGCTATCGCGCACGCCACCGCCGATCAACTCCATAATATCGATCTCACCCGTCGCCGGCCAGCAGGCCGTGTCTACAGGACTGCCTTTGACGCCGAGCGTCCAGAAGGCCGGCCACGTGCCCTGGCTGTACGGCAGCTTGGCCCGCATCTCGATACGCCCATATTGAAACTGGCGTTTGCCTTTGGTGATCAGGCTGGCCGAGGTATAGGCGTAGCCGTTGTAGCTTTCTTTACGCCCCTCGATCAGCAACTGCCCGTTTTCGATACGGGCATTCTCCGGGCGATTGGTGTAATACTGAAGCTCATTGTTGCGCACGTACCCGATCTCATAGCCCCAGTTGGATGTGTCGATGTTTGGGCCGTTGAACTCGTCGCTCCAGGCCAATGTCCAGCCGGCTTGTGCTTGCTTAGCGCCGAAGGCTGTGCCGATCAGACTGGTTGTGCCGCCTCCTATCAAAAATACCAGCAGTAAACACACCGAACGCAGCGATCGTGAGTGAGTGGGCATGCCTTCTCCTCCTTGAGCCTGTTTGGATGCAGATGGTCGATCCAGATAGGTTTAAAAACAGCAAAAACGTGACCATCACATAAACTCTGGCTCAAAGAGAGCTGCAACAGCGCACACAACAACAGGCGGCGGGACTGATCCCACCGCCTGCGCTGGCTCCGACTTCAATCTTGACTACTGCTGCTCAGTCGAGATCAGCGGCAGCAGGCTGATGTTCAACGAAAGCGTCAGGTCGGTGTTGATCCACACATCATGATCCTGGTAGGGCTGAGCGCTCTCCTGGTGCGACCAGGTCAGGATCACGTGGCCGGGCGTGCCGTGCAGCAGCGGATGCGGCTGAAGATTGTAGTATTTGCGATCTTTGGTGACGGCGACCTTCGGCCCCCAGATTACGCCGTCGCTGCTGACGCGGTAGTGGATGTTGAAGGGCGCGCTGCCGGTCTGCTGCGTGTAGAAGGTCACAAACTTGCCATCCTCCAGCACGATCGGCTGCGAGTCGTGGCTGTTGGCGTCGATCGAGAAGGGCGTCTCGGTCACGTTCCAGTTGTAGGGATCGCTCGTGACCTTGGAGAACAGCGAGACAACGCTGCCACCGGTCTGATAGGTAACCAGGTATTTGCCGTCGCTCTCGCGCTTGGCGATACGCGGCAGCGCGCTGGTGCTCGGGCTGACCTGCGTCTTGAGCTTGTCCCAGGTCACGCCGTTGTCGGTGGAGCGCGCCAGGTAGCTGGCGCCGCCGCTGCGCTGGTAGGTCATCGTCAGCGTGCCGTTGGCCTCGCGGATCACTGCCGGGTTAAGCTCGCCGCCCGTGGCCCAGCCCAGATCGAGCGCGCCCTGCCCGATCCAGCTCAAACCATCGGCTGACGTGGCGCGATGAATGCGGAAGCTGCCGGTCTCGTTCGACAGGTAGAAGAGCACAAACGACGAGCTGCCCAGCTGAAGCAGCGCGGGATGGCGCTCGTTGCCCGTGGTGTTGATGATCACCTGCGGCGTGGTCCAGGTCTGGCCACCATTATTGGAAACGCTGACATACAGATCGCCGGAGTTGGTAACCGGAGCCAGCCGCTCATAGACAATCATCAGCTGACCGCTGGGCTGGACGCGGATAATCGAAGGCTGATAGTCGAGATTAGTGCCGTCGTAGATAGGGCCGACGAACGTGGCCGCCAGCGATAACGACACAGTGACAAGACTCAACAGCACGGCAAGCACACCGGCGACTCGTAGGTTTCGCATGCGGAAAATCTCCTTTGATTGAGCGATTGACGGTGATAAACGCAGCTTAGCCAGCGCAGCCTGAGCGCTGCAACGGACTAAATGTGTAATGAGCGCTCCGCGCACGGACGGAGAAACACGTGCATTCGATGAATGGGATGAGAAGATCGGAAGTGGACCAGGACACGGATACGGGGTTATTGTAACAAAAAAAGCGTTAAAACCACAAGAGCCGCACAGTGTCCAATGTGCAGCTCTTGTGGCTTGGAGGATGGGAGTGTCCAGCCCATCGTCGGCCCGTCCTGGTTCGCACTTGTATCTTAGCTCTTGAACTTGAGAAAGAGTTGAGATAAAGCTGAGGAAATGCTGAGGATGGCGAAGCGAGAAAAAAACGAATTAATCACAACTTTTCCCACACAATCCCCAGGTTTTCCACAACTACGCTCGATAGTGATGTGGATAAGTCGATTGCTGCCTTGAGAATAGGGCTGGCCGCGCACGGATTCAAGAATGCAGCAGCTTGCGCATGCCATACACATCCTCATGGACCCACTGTGTCTGGCCCAGGTGATCGACGTATGCCCACACATCCACGCGCTGCGTAAAAATCTCGAAGCCGATCCGCTCGTAGAGCTTGCGCGCGCCAGTATTGCTTTTCTCCACGGCGAGCTGTATCTGACGAAAGCCGTGGCTCCGCGCGACATGCTCGCCGGTCTTGATCAGATGCGAGCCGATGCCGAGGCCCTGAAACGGCTCCATCACACGCAGCGCGAAGAGATACGCGTACTCATGCGAGGTAACATCGATCACAACCTGACCAACCGGGAAATCATGAACATCCGCAACAAACATCAGCCGCAGCCCGGCCTGATGATCGTTAAACGTGCGGCGGTTCACGTCGCGCCAATGCGCCAGCGAGCCAAACCATTCGAGCTTGGGCAGATCATCGGAGCGAACAGCGCGAATCAACACATGCAGCGGCAGATCGACGTGTTCGCGAACTGTGTCGGCGAACGCTTTCCCGCGTGGCGAACGAAGGGCCATACAACAATCCTTTGTCGGCAATGCTTGTCGGTTAATCCGCCGGGGGGATTTGCTTACCACGTGGGCTGTCCATCATCACCTCAAACCTGAGCATCACGCGCAGCACAAAGAGCGCCAGAAGGGTCGCACCGACCGCCAGCACATAGCGCTCGATCGCCACCGCCACGCCGATCGGCGCGACCACCAGCAGCGACGCGGCGGTTGTCAGGCCGCGCGCTTTAGCGGCATCGGGATCGCGAAAAACGGTGCCCGCGCCCAGAAAAGCAATGCCGGCCACGATCGCCTCGATGATACGCACAGGATCGGTGCGCAGCGTGTTGGGATCGAGATCGTGCTGCGAGTCGGCGATCAGAAACTGCCCGACGCGGACAAACATCATCGCGGATAGACAGACCAGCATATGCGTGCGCAGGCCGGCCCATTTCCCCGCAGACTCGCGCTCCCAGCCCAGCAGACCACCCAGCAGCAGCGCGATCAGCGACTGAAGCAGAACATACAGCTCCTGTAGCATCGATTGTGGCAGCGTTTCCCCCAACATGGTCGTACTTCCTGCTGATCAGCGCCACGTTGCGCCCTGCGCCAGCCTCGCGCATCATCAGCCATAGCTCGAACAATCCACTCTCCAACCCGCCGTCTCGCGCTCGGCGTCCGCTGCCAGGCTCCGGCTAGCGAAAATTGACGATCCGCAAGAAGCTCTCGGCCTGAAGCGATGCGCCGCCCACCAGCGCGCCGTCGATGTCGGGCTGCGCCATCAGCGTATCGACGTTGTCGGGCTTGACCGAGCCGCCGTACAGAATCCGCACCGCGTCGGCTGTCTCCGGCCCATAGTGACCGGCAAGCGAGCCACGGATCGCGGCGTGCATGGCCTGAGCATCGGCGGGCGTCGCTGTATCGCCGGTGCCGATCGCCCACACAGGCTCGTAGGCGATCACTATGTCCTGGATCTGCTCAGCCGCCAGACCGCCCAGGCCCGCGCGTAGCTGGCCCAACGTCACAGTCTCGGCCTCGCCGCCGTCGCGCTGCGGCTTGGTCTCGCCGATACACAGTATGGGAGTCAGGCCATAATCGATCGCGGTCTGAACTTTTTTGCTGATCAGATCATCAGTCTCGCCAAACACCTGGCGGCGCTCGCTGTGGCCCAGGATCACAAAGGTACAGCCAATCTCTTGCAGCATCACGGGCGAGATCTCGCCGGTAAACGCGCCCTGAGCAGCCGGATACATGTTCTGCGCACCGAGCGCGATCGGACTTTCCGCCAGCAGCGGCGCCAGCGGGTAGAGCGCGGTAAACGGCGGGCAGATCAGCACCTGGCGATCGTCGGCGTAGCCAACCTCGACCTCTTTGAGCAGCGCCTCGACCAGCTCAACCGCCTCGGCCACGTTTTTGTACATCTTCCAGTTTCCAGCGATCAGTGGAGTACGCATGTATGGCTCCTTTAGCGTAGGCGGCTATTATAACCCAGCCATACGTCGCCAAACGTCCAGCTCTGCCGCGCCCAGACGTATGTTACGCCCCGAAGCTCAGGTTTGGACCACGTGACTGCCGCCAGGCAGAAACAAGTTTTGGACCAGTGCTAACAGAGGCGACTGTAACATGTGCTATCGAGCCTGGTATTCTGCAAATGATGTGCCGTGACGCCGGACTCATATTGACGACTTTCCAGGCTCTGAGTCAAAATCTCAAAAGCGCATAAAACCACTGCGCCTGTTATGATTCAGCAATCACCCCGCGTTGGTTTTTCTGAATGGTAGCAGGCCCAAAAAGAGGTTATATGTCACATTCGTCGCTGAATGAGTTTGCGGCAACGCTCAACACCACGCCTGAGCGCTTGCGATCGGTGATCCAGCATACGCTCGCCCGTGTCCCGCGCAGCCAGTACTATGTTTTTCGCATCACAGGCGGCCAAAAGCCGCAGCGCAGCGAGTCCAGCCCGCCGCGCATGATCGCCGCGTTTCCCTCGCCCGACGACGCGCTGTCGTTTGCGCAGCGCAACGGCTACGGCTCCAACGCCCAGCTGCGGCCTGTCGCCACTCGCGATCTGATCGCGCGGATGCTGGCCGAGGAAGGGATCGGCACGGTGCTGTTCATCAGCGAGCATACCGGCGAAGTCGAGAGCGGCTTCGGTCCTGGTCTTAAGATTACGCGCGCCGAGCTGATCGAGCAGCTTGGCTCGGAGCAGCCGCTCGTATCGGCCTCAGCGACGACCGAGCTGTCGGCCAAGCAGTACGACTCGCTTCAGTTCGGCGTTGATTTCAAGGGCCGGGCCGAGTTCCGCGTGGCGTTGACACAGGCCGTGGAGCAGGTCGTCGATAGCTATGTGCCGCCCGAGGGTAGCCTGGATCGCGGCCCACGCTCGATCTACGCGGCGACTGCGGTTGAGCACTGGCTCCAGGAGAACGGGTTTCCGCACGCGCATCAGCGGCGCTGGATCGATGTCGCCGACGATCCCAAGTGGGGCGGCGCGGCTGAGCTGGTCGAGATCGACGGCGGCACGCATAAGCATCTGCTGGTGCAGCTCTTGATCCATGTCGACGAGACCGGCCGGCAGTACATTAAGCAGGTGATTGTGACGGTGTGAGGGCGAAAGAACAAAGGAACAAACGAACAAGGGAACAAAGGGGAGAACAAAGAACCAAGAACAAAGCAGTACAGCTGCTCCCTTCTCCTGCCGCAGCGGGAGAAGGGCTGGGGATGAGGGCCTGACCAAGAACCCAGGAAGAACAAAGAACAAACGAACAAAACGCTGACATCAAAGCCCTTTGTTCTCTTGTTTCCTTGTTCCTTTGTTCACCGGCAGAGCCTGAGCAGTTTTTCACAAAGATGCGCCAGCACCAAGAACGTGTTATGATGGAAGTGGCATATTTCATGCTGATACACAGGCATATCACAGAGAGGAGTGCGTCGTGTACCCAGCATTCGCAGTGATGATTGGCTTTATGTTCGGCTTCATCGTTGCCGAGATCGCCCATCGGTATTTTGAGATCGATCTACCGATGTTCTTCTAATCATTCTACTCTTGCGTCGTTCACCAGCGATTTCTGCGCGGAGTTGTATATCGTAGATGGCGGAGCGGACTGCTCCGCCGTCTTGCTTTAAAAGCGATACCCACAAACACTCGGAGTGAGGCGGAGAAAGCGCGGCCTCGCGGCGCTCAGAGCTGGATCAGCCCATGCTGAACCGCCATGCGCACGGCCTCGGTCCGGTTGCCGGCGCCGAGCTTGGCCAGCACCGCCGAGACGTGAAACTTAACCGTTCGTTCGCTGATGTGGAGCTGGACAGCGATCTCTTTGTTTTGCAGGCCCTGCGCCATAAACTGCAACACCTCGCGCTCACGCTCGGTCAGCGGTTCCAGCGCCGAGGCGGGCGAGCTAGTCATGCGCTCCATGAGCTTTGCCGCCACCACCGGCTGTAGCGTCGAGCCGCCCTGCGCCACCACGCGGATCGCGCCGAACAGCTCCTCACGCGGCGCGCCCTTGAGCAGATAGCCGCGCGCGCCGGCCTGAACGGCGCCGATGATCCGCTCGTCGGTGTCGAAGGCGGTGAAGACCAGCGCTTTCACCTGGGCATTCTCGGCGCGCATTGCCCGCAGTGCCTGCACGCCGTCGAGGCTTGGCATCTCCAGATCGAGCAACACACCATCCGGCTTCAGCGCCGAAACAATATCGACG
>DASWTQ010000773.1:0-4136 GCA_036402055.1 Herpetosiphonaceae bacterium | reverse complement strand
AGCGGACGGTGACCGGCGCGGGTCACATATTCGGCCAGCAGGATGCGCATAGCAGGATCATCTTCAACGATCAGGACGGCGGGCAGCACCTGCGCGCGCACGAACGTTCCACGGCCATGCTCACGCGAGATCAGCCCGTCTGCCTCCAGGCGGGCCAGCACCTGGCGCATGGTCAGGGGAGCCACGCCGTAGGTGGCAGCCAGCTCGATATGTGGCGGGAGTTTCGCTCCTGCGGGAAGTTCGCCGCGTACGATCTGATCGCGAAGGGCGTCATAGACGCGCTGGGTTCGGGGTCCAAGGTTCTTGATGGGCATCGTTCCCTTCACAAGTTCATGGAGGAGGGCGAGATCAGCATGGTGTGCGAAGCAGGTGAATCCCCGCCTGGGGAGGACACGCGCGGTGCATTGTCCGCGTGAAGCCGGTACGAGCGCATGGCACGGACACGCCGCTTTTCCTATGATGCCTGCACACGCTCTGGAAGAACGTGGCTTCCTGGTTGCTACACAGCCGCACCGATAAGCTGCGGCTGTGTAGCGTCATATGGTGAGCAGTGTGGATTACCGTACCGTTCGGCCCTGAACAAGGTTGACAATGCCGAGGAGCACGACCGCGCCAACCAGCGATACCAACAGCGCTGGGAGACTAAAGGCATTGTCATTAATCGTTGCGCCCCCGATCCCAAGGGTACGGATAAGAAAGCCACCCAGGAAGGCACCGATGATGCCAACCACAATATTGAGCAGCAGGCCTTGCTGGGCGTCGGTCCGCATAATCATGCTGGCAATCCAGCCAATGATCCCGCCAACAAGCAGCCATACAAGAAAGTTGATCATGATTCGTCCTTTACAGGAGGGAACACAAGGCCGCTCGATCCACCACCGAGGGAGGAGGGTTCGCTGTGTTCAACCTGATCCGTTCGCCATATGCTGCATAGACCTACGTGCTCTACAGTTTGAAGCGAACGATCAAGCTCTCTTCCTATACTTAGTGCTAGCACTATAGCACTTTTAGCGGGAAGAGTCAATGATTGTGTTCAAGGTCTTGCACGGCAGCGTGACGGATGTCGTGTCACACGTGCTGAACGCAGTGTGGTCTGGTAGGTTCTACTGCGGTATGTCAACATTCAGGGGGATCTGGATCGTAAACGTCGTGCCTTCATCCTCGACCGAGGTCACGCCGATCGTGCCACCATGCGCCACGACAATCTGCTGGCAAATATACAGCCCCAGGCCGAGTCCTTGTCCGGCGTACGGCGTGTGCGACACTTGATAAAAGCGGGAAAACAGGTCAGCGAGGTGTTCGGCGGCAATGCCGGCTCCGTCATCCTGGACCACCAGTTCGGCCATGCCATCGACTCGTCTGAGCCGAACGTCAATGCGCGTACTTCCGGCGGCATGGGTGCCGGCATTGGTGAACAGATTGAGCAGCACTTGTTGGAGCCGTTGGGCATCGCCGGTGATGCCTACCTGTTCATCAACGACATTCAGCGCGAGCGTGAGGTGGGGCAACACGATCCGTCCAATCTCTACCGTCTGCTGCACGAGGGTCTCTAGTTGCACGGGCGCGACCTCCAGGCGGAACGTGCCACTCTGCAAGCGCGTAACATCACGCAGATCGTTGACCAGCCGGGTCATGCGATCGATCTCGGTTTGCAGGGCGGCGGCGTAGCGCAGCGGGCGCTCATGCGTGGACTCCACACTGAGATCGTTGATCAGCAGCTGGAGGTAACCCTGGAGCACTGCGAGCGGCGCACGGAGTTCGTGGTTTGCCAGCGCCAGAAACTCTTCCTGCATGCGGCGGAGACTGCGCTCGGTGATGTCGCGGATCACCACCACACCCCACTGCTGGTCATCTGGCCCACGCACCGGCTGCCCGATCGCCTCGCACCAGCGACGATTTCCGTCGCCCGGCGTGAAGGTAAAGGTCATGCTGAACGTCTCGCCCTGCGCCGCGCGGGCCTGCGGGGTCGCCGCTGCGGGCAACGGCTGGCCGGCTTCATCGGCCAGGATCATCGCACCGCCACCGAAGAGCTCCGTATAGGCGGCATTGGTGACCACCCGCTCGCCTGCCGCGTTGGTGACGAGGACCGCATCGGCCATACTGGCCAGGATCGCCGCTAAGTGCGCCCGCTCCCGTTCACTCTGCTGGTGCTGGCGCTCCAACGAAACAGTGAGATGGTGCAACTCATCACCACGCGCCGCCAGGTCCGCGTTGGAGGTATTCAACTCCTCGATCGTCGCCTGCAACTCTTCGTTGAGCGTTTCAAGCTCTTCATTGGTTGCTTGCATCTCCTCATTGAGCGTTTCAACTTCCTCAAGCGCCGCCTGCGCGTCCTCGTTGCTCAACAACACCTCGTCATGGGTCGCGAGCAGCTCGGCATTCATGCGGGTCAGATCCGCATTCGCCGCCAGCAACGCCCGGTTCGACGCGACTACATGGTCCAGCTGCTGGCTGTGGCGGGTAGAGATCTCGGTAATCTGCTGGGCGTGGCGTGCGGCGACCTCCTCGGCAGCCTGTCGCGCCCGCTCCTGCGCCGCACTGCTCTGCTGAAGCTCCTCGTTGCGACGGGCCAGATCGGCGTTCGCGCGCTCAAGATCGGCAACCGACTGCTTCAGTTGGGCCGCCAGCGCCGCCTGCTGAATCCGGGAATGATCGACCTCCCGTCGCGCCTGGACGGCCTCGGTGATGTCCGTGACGAGAATCAGCGCCGATTGAGGTGTGCGCTCGTCGGAGGGCGTTTGCGGATAACACGTGATCTGGAGAACCTGCGGCTCCCCAGTTGCCACCTGCGGAAGTTCAACCTCCGCCAGGGTCGTGGCAACCGTGTCACGAATCGCGTGGTCAATCGCGGTACGCAGCGGGCGATGGGGCACGTGCTGTGCCAGATGCACGAAATCCTCGCCGAGCGCCGAGGTGTGAATGCCCAGCAGGCGGCGGGCGGCGCTGTTGATGATCTGAATATCATAGTGCTGGTCCACCACCACCACGCCAACCGGCAAGGTCAGCAGCAGATTCTCCTGAGCAACGCGGGAGTGGCGTAAGTCCTGCTGCGTCTGGAACAGCTGCCGCGCTGTATGCTGGCGCTGCTCTGTGCGCTGGGTCGTCAGGGCCGTGCCGCCGGTGGTCACCGGTGGATCGAGGAGTCGTTTTCCGTGGCGGCGGTAGATTTTGTGCTGCGCATGCTGGACGGTAAAGAACACGCTGAGCGGACTCACGGTCTCGGTTTTGCCCAGCACCAGATAGCCGCCCTCGTGCAGCGCGAAGGCAAAGAGCTGCAATGCACGCTGCTGGAGCGCCGTCGTGAAGTAGATCAACACATTGCGGCACAGCACCAGATCGATGCGGGGAAACGGCGCGCGCTGCCCGAGATCGTGCTCGCCAAAGACGACCAGACTCCGCACCTGCTTCTTGACGGCATAGCCGCCGGTGCTGCTGCTGAAATACCGATCGATGAGCTGGTCGGACAGGCCGGCCAGGGCAGCGGCTGGATATATGCCGCGTCGGGCAACCGCGATCGCATCCGCGTCCAGGTCGGTCGCGAAGATCTTGACATTGAAGCGGCCCAGCTCTTCGCCTAACACCTCACACACCAGGATCGCCAGCGAATAGGCTTCTTCACCAGTCGCGCAGCCTGCGGACCAGATGCGCAGCTCATGGTTGGGGGCGCGGTTCGCGGCGACAAGGTCGGGCAGGATCTCGCTCCGCAACAGGTCGAAGAGGTCTGGATCGCGCATAAACTCGGTCACCTTGATCAGGAATGTGCTGACCAGCCGCCCATACTCTTCAGGATGATCGGTGAGATAGGCCGTGTAGCTGGTGAGATCTGCGGAGTCGGTCGCGACAAAACGACGTTGGAGCCGACGTTGAATGGTCGCGGCTTTATAGGCGCGAAAATCAATGCCACTGCGCGCGCGTACCTGCTCCAAAAACGCCTGTAGCTCTGGCGCTTGCTCCGGGTGTGGCGGTACCGCGATGCCGGACAGGAGATCCTGCAAGATGCGTCCGATCTCCGGCAGATCAGCCACAATATCGACCGTCTGCGGCGCGAGGGACATCGGCATGCCGGGATACGCCGCCGTCGCCGGGTTTTGAATCACGACCGTGCCGCCGGCGTGCTTGACGGCCTGCGCACCGAG
>DASWTQ010000772.1:0-10899 GCA_036402055.1 Herpetosiphonaceae bacterium | reverse complement strand
TACCGGCAACCAGATACGCGTCGGATTATGAATTTGGTCGAAGTGGTCCACGCCTGATCGCGGCACGCATCGCGTCTAGCTCGCCGGGCGGCAGATGCTCGCCCCACCAGGTCGCGCCCGCCTCAGCCACCGTCGCGATATGCGCCCGATCCTGCTCCCAGTCCTCGCCGCGCTCACGGCCGCCGACTGTGATCTCGAACGGCGTCCCCGCGCCGCGCCGCTCCTCGACAAAGGCGCGCAGATCACGGATGTCGTCGGGCGTCATGTCTTGCCAGGGACCGTTGCCGGTGAACTTGTACAGACACGCGCCATCCCAGCGCGCTGCGCGCTCCAGCGGCCCTTTGAGCGGATAGCCGCCGCCAATCCAGATCGGGATGCGCGGCTGCTGCACCGGCTTCGGTACGAAAGTTACATCCCGAATCTGGTAGTGCTCGCCCTGATAGCTGAACGGCTCTCCGCTCCACAGCCCGGCGATCACGTCGAGCGCCTCGTCGACCATGCCGGCGCGCTGCCTGGTCTCGGTCACTTCGCCAAAGCCGACGAAATCGGTGTCGCCGCCGTTGCCGATGCCGACGCCCAGCACGAAGCGACCGTCCGAAAGATGATCCAGCGTGAGCGCCTCGCGCGCCAGCTTCCAGGGCCGTCGACGCGATAGTGGCGTGACGGTAATACCCAGTGTGATCCGCTCAGTGCGCATTGCCATGGCCGCCAGCGCGATCCAGGGATCGTAGGTGTTGTGATCCTCGCCCCAGTGAATGATGTAATCTTCCAGAAAAACGCCGTCCCATCCCGATTCTTCGGCCAGATGTGCTAGCTCGCCGAGAGTCCGTGCGTCGCCATACGCGCCCGCACTGGCCATACTCAGACCGTAGCGCATGCATTCCTCCTCTGGTTTGGGAATATTGGTTGATTGGACGTGGGTTGAGCGCGCAGTCTAGCAGCACCGTGTGACAGCTACGGTCACAAGATCAGGCGAGTTTGTGAGGCGCAAAAGATCGCTGGTGGAGCGCGGAGGCTTTTGAAGCATAAAAAAGCCCTGAACAGGATGTTCAGGACTTGTGGCGACCCCGAGAGGGCTCGAACCTCCAACCTACAGCTCCGGAGGCTGTCGCTCTATCCAATTGAGCTACGGGATCGTGGACTTGTTTGCACTATACCACGCAACCGCGCTCCATGCAAGCCTGATCTACTGCGGTGGATTCTCGTCCGCGCCGTACTCGCGGTGCCAGCGATCGACAATATCGCGCGCATCGACCAGGTCCTCGGCCTCGTCGGTGGCGGCGCTGTAGCGGAACAGATCGCCGGGCGTGCAGTGAAAGTAGGTGCACAGCGATGCCAGCGCCTGGAGCGAGACGCGATCCGCCTGGTTGTTGATCATGGAGGTCAGAGTATTGACCGAGATTCCGGTTTCCTGCGCCACTTCGGCCAGGCGAAGCCGGCGGTCTAGCTGGTTTTCGCGTTGGGTCAACAGCTCACGCAAGCGAAGTTTGATCGTAGCCATAGAACTCTCCTCTGCTTATACCGCGCTACCGTCAGTATATTTGTTTCTGGCGTCGAGAGCAACTCCCGTTGACAGCGCGCAACTTCGATGCTACGATCAGAAGCGACAAACACTATGTGCTGGGGGGGCCGGAAGAGTCCGGCTGAGAGGTTGGCCCGTAATGCCAATGACCCTTTGAACCTGACCTGGGTTATACCAGCGTAGGGAAGCAAGAGGCATTACCTGCCGTTGCGTTTTCTTACGCAGCGGTTTTTTTGTGCTTTGTAGACAAGGAGTAGCCGAATGCTACGAAATATGATTGGACTGCTGCTGGCGCTGCTGATCCTGGCAGCCTGCGGCAACACCGGCACTGGCTCGACACAAACAGGAGCGACGGCTGAGGCGACCAGCGCCGCCCCAAGCGCTACCGACACGGCCGGCGGTCAGGCGGCAGAAGTTCAGACCGTCACCGGCGAGAGCTATCCCAGCACGCTGACGATCATGTCGCACGATAGCTTTAACCTCAGCACCGAGGTGATCGCAGAGTTCGAGAAGGCCAACAACGTCAAGCTTCAGTTTCTCAAAGCCGGCGATACCGGCTCGGCGCTCAACCGGGCGCTGCTCACGAAATCCAACCCGCTGGCCGATGTGTTCTTCGGCGTCGACAACACCTTTCTGAGCCGCGCGCTCAGCGCCGACGCGTTCGAGCCGTACGCGCCCCAGGGCCTGGATCAGATACCCACCGATCTCAAGCTCGACGCGCAGAATCGGCTGATCCCGATCAGCTACGGCTTCGTCAACCTCAACTACGATCGGGCGAGCGAGCTGTTCAAAGATATTCCCGAGCCCGAGCAGCTGCGGCTGGAAGATCTGACTAAGCCCGAGTTCAAGGGCAAAGTCGTAGTGGAGAATCCGGCCACCTCATCGCCGGGGCTGGCCTTTATGCTGGCGACGATCGACTACTTCGGGCAGGAAAACTGGCTCGACTGGTGGCAGCAGATGAAGGCCAACGATCTGGTAGTCGTCGACGGCTGGGAGACGGCCTACTACACCAACTTCAGCGGCTCGTCCGGCAAAGGCCCGCAGCCGATCGTCGTGAGCTACGCGACATCGCCCGCCGCCGAGGTTGCCTTCTCCGAGGGCGCGATCAGCGAGCCGCCGACCGGCAACATCCTGCCGCCCAAGGCCGCGTTTCGGCAGATCGAGTTTGCGGGCATTCTGAAAGGCGCCAAAAACCGCGCGCTGGCCGAGAAGTGGATGGACTACATGCTCTCGGAGCGTGTCCAGAACGACATCATGCCGCAGATGGTGGTGTATCCCGCGCTGCCCACCGCGACGATCCCCGAGGTGTATCAGAAGTTCGCGCCGGTGCCCGAGTCGCCCTCCGTGCTCGACGCCGAGACGATCGCGGCGAATCGCGACGCCTGGATTCGCGAGTGGACGCAGGCGGTGCTGCGCTAATCAGCTGGTGAACCTGGTTTCGTAGGGCGTATCGCATACGCCCTGCTCGATGCAAACAATGGAGCGCGAGTGAAGGCAGCCGATCGACAGCTTGAGCAGCATTCAAGCCGCAGGATTCCACTCCTGAGCCTGGTGGTATTGCGCGGCGGACTGTTCGCGCTGCCGCTGCTCTTCTTCGCGCTCTTCTACTTTTATCCGCTGCTCGCGATCCTGCAAGTCAGCTTTGCCTCAGCCGAAGAATCGATCGCGGGCATCGTCTCGCTGTGGCGCGACAGCTACTACCTGTCGGTGCTCTGGTTCAGCGTCTGGCAGGCGGCGCTCTCGACGGCGCTAACGCTGGCGCTGGGCCTGCCGATCGCCTATGTGTTTGCGCGCTATCGCTTCCGGGGCAAGACGCTGCTGCGGGCGCTGGCGACGGTGCCGTTTGTGCTGCCGACAGTTGTCGTCGCGGCGGCGTTCGCGGCGCTGCTGGGCCAGAACGGCGTGGTCAATACGATCTTAGGCGATCTGCTGGGCGTTCCCGCGCCGCTCAAGCTCGAAAACACGCTGACGCTGATTTTGATCGCGCATGTTTTCTACAATCTCACGGTCGTGCTGCGTATCGTGGGTGGCTTCTGGGCCAATCTCGATCCACGGATGGTCGAGGCGGCGCGAGTGCTGGGTGCCAGTCGCTGGCGAGCCTGGATCGAGGTGACGCTGCCCCTGCTGATGCCGGCGCTGGGCGCGGCGGCGCTGCTGATCTTTCTTTTCACGTTCACCGCGTTTGGCACGATCCTGATCCTGGGCGGGCCGCGCTTCGCCACAGTCGAGGTCGAGATCTATCGCCAGGCTGTCGATTTCTTCAATCTGCCGGTCGCGGGTGCGCTCTCGGTGCTCCAGATCATCGCGACGCTGGCGCTGACTGTGGTCTACACGCGGCTCCAGGAGCGCGCCTCGCTGCCGCTGGATCTGCGCCCACAGACGACCGTGCAGCTGCCGGTGATCGGCTGGAGGCGACGGCTGCTGGTCGGCGCGGTGATCGGCGTGCTGCTGCTGCTCCTGCTCGCGCCGCTGCTGGCGCTGGCCTACCGCTCGATCGCGCTGGGCGGCGAGTGGAGCTTGCAGTTCTACCGGCTGTTGCAGCAGAATCAGCGCAACTCCTACTTCTTCGTGCCGCCGCTGACAGCGGTGCGTAACTCGCTGATGTTTGCCGGCGCGACGACGATCCTGGCGCTGTTGCTGGGCGTTCCGGCCGCGTATGCGCTCACCCGCCGTGAGCGCTGGCTGCGCGCGATTCTTGATCCGCTCTTTATTCTGCCGCTGGGCACATCGGCGGTAACGCTCGGATTCGGCTATATCATCGCGCTGGACGAGCCGCCGCTAAATCTGCGGACCTCGCCGGTGCTGGTGCCGCTGGCCCACACGCTGATCGCGTTTCCGTTCGTGGTGCGGGCGGTGCTGCCGGTGCTGCGCGGGATCAATCCCCGGCTGCGTGAGGCGGTGGCGGTTCAGGGCGCCGGGCCGCTGCGCGTGTTCTGGGAGGTGGACGTTCCAATCGTGGCGCGGGCGATCGTGGTCGGCGCGGTCTTTGCATTCACAGTCTCGATGGGCGAGTTCGGCGCGACGCTGCTGCTGTATCTGCCGGACTATCCGACGATGCCGCTGGTGATCTATCGCTTCATCGGGCAGCCCGGCGTGGCGAACTATGGTCAGGCGCTGGCGATGTCGACGCTGCTGATGCTGGTCACGGCGCTGGGCTTCGTCGCGATCGAGCGGCTGCGCATTGGCGACATCGGCGAGTTTTGAGCCTGTTCAATTGCGATCTGTTTAGCGCTCACGCTCCTGGTCGGGCCTGGCTTCCCAATCGCCGGTCGCTTCGTTTTTCTCGTACTGGTGCTTGACCGCCGCCCACGCCACGCGATGCGCGCGCTCCTCGTCGTGATTGTATTCGTCCCAGGCGCTGTTGTAGGCGGCGCGATAGATCTCCTGCGCGTGCTTCGGCAGATGATCGCGAACGCTTTCAGGCAGGTCGCTGACATGTTTATAGGGCATGGTTGTTCCTCCTTCGTGGCTTGAACAGCATGAAGCTTGCCGTGCATGTACATAACGCAGTGTAAAATCGCACAAACGAGCGGATTATTGGTACAATACAGGCGTGAATAGTACACACTCCACCACGTTTTCTGCCGGCTCGCCGGCCAATGCGGATCAGATTGCACGGATTCAGCAGCATTTGATCGCCTGGTTCGAGACCAATGGCCGCGATCTGCCCTGGCGTCGCACCCGCAATCCGTATCATGTGCTGGTCTCCGAGATTATGCTGCAACAAACGCAGGTCGATCGGGTCAAGCCCAAGTATGCCGCGTTTCTTGAGCAGTTTCCGTCGCTTGAGGCGCTGGCTGCGGCCTCTCCCGGCGATGTAATCCGCGCCTGGGCTGGCCTCGGCTACAATCGTCGCGCGCTCAACTTGCAGCGTACCGCGCAGGCCGTGATCAACGATCACGAGGGCCGCTTTCCAGAAACGCCGGATGCGCTGCGCAATCTGCCGGGTATCGGCCCGTACACAGCGGGTGCGGTCGCCTGCTTCGCGTTTGAGCGCGACGTGGCGTTCATGGATACGAATATTCGGCGCGTGATTCGGCGGCTCTTTGTCGGTCCCGACGATGTCGAAAGCAGCGATCGTGATCTGATTCCGATGGCCGAGGCTGCGGTTCCGCAGGGCCGGGGCTGGATCTGGAACCAGGCGATTATGGAGCTGGGCGCGCTGATCTGCACTGCCGCACGGCCGCGCTGCCAGATCTGCCCGCTGCGTGGAGAGTGCTGCGCCTACGCTGCATGGCGCTCCGCCGACGAGGACGTGTTCAGCTACACGCCTGCGCCCAGGCCCAAAGCGGCGCGCGCCGTCGCCGAGAGCAAAACGCCGTTTACCAGCACCTCGCGCTATTTTCGCGGTCGTGCCGTGGACACGCTGCGACAGCTTGAGCCGGGAAGCTGGCTCGCGCTGGCAGAGCTGGGGCCGCGTGTCAAGTCCGATTGCACCGCCGCCGATCACGAGTGGCTGCTGACGCTGCTGCGTGGCCTGGCCGCCGACGGCTTGATCGAGCTGGATGAGGCAATGCAGCGGGCGCGCTTGCCCTAGCGAGTCTCCCAGCCCTTGGGGTGATTCTGATACGCGGATATAGGTCTGAAGACGCGGGCAGGTTGTCCAATATTTCGGTATGCTTATTGACATGACAACAATATTTCTGATTCGTCACGGCGAGACCGATTGGAACCGTAATGGACGGTGGCAAGGCCACACCGATATTCCATTGTCCCAAGCTGGTCGCGAGCAAGCCCAAGCGCTGGCCTGGCGTCTTTCGAACGAAGGCGCTTTTTTTGATCATCTATACGCCAGCGATCTTTGCCGCGCCTTCGAGACGGCGCAGATCATAGGCCGGACGCTGAACATGTCGGTGCATCCGGTGCCGTCGCTGCGTGAGATCAATGTCGGGTCGTGGAGCGGCCTGACGCGCGCTGAGATCGTCGAGCGCTTTCCGGGAGCGTTCAGGGATTTCTTTCACTCGCAGGATGGTGAGACGCTGGACGTGTTCGATCGGCGGGTGGGCGAGGGCGTGCTGGAGCTGGCGCGGCGACATCCCGGCGAGCGGCTGGCGCTTGTGAGCCATGGCGGCACGATTCGTGGCATTCTCCGGTATCTGTATGCTCTGCAAGGTCTTGACGAGCCGCCGTCGGTGCATCTCGGCAACACCTCGATCAGCGAGATCTATTTCGATGGCCAGGGCTGGCGGCTGGTGCGTCAGAACGATGTAGCGCATCTCACAGGTGAGCAAGCGCCCGATATGCTGGCTCCCGAGAACGAGAGCGCGGCGGTCGTTTAAGAACAAAGAACAATCAAACAAAGAACAAGCGGCGCAATTGCCTAATCCCCTGTTCTTGGTTCTAGGTTCTTGGTTCTAGGTTCTTGGCACGGTTCGTTGATCGTTGAGTGAGGTGGACCATGACTCGCCAGCAGTTTCCGAAACATGTTCACAGCATTGTTCCCGACGCCGACGCCGAGCACTGGCCGATCCAACGCCAGGGAGTCAACGAGTGCGGATGTACGGCTCCCGCCAACGCTCTGAACCTGCTGTTGGGAGAGCGGCGCTACGACAAGGATCAGTTCTTGCGCGAGGCCGGGCTCTTTTTTCAGCGTAATCTCGGTGGTTCGCCCTCGCCGATCACGGGCTGGCTGATCAAGCGCCAGGGCTTTGGAACGCACTTCGGCTCGCTGCGGAGAACCAACGCCGAGGTCGTGCTGCGCGATCTGATCGATCGGCAGGTGCCGGTGGTGCTGGAGCTGGGCGCTAACAAATGGGGGCCGCTGACGCTCTACGGCCAGCATTCGGTGGTGCTGGTCGGCTACAGTGATCGCTACACCGACGCCGGTGGACAGCCGCACGAAGAATATTATTTCGTGGACGCGCAGTATCCCAATGTCACCGATCCGAGCGCGTTTGGCCTGCACACCAACGATGCCGATCGTGACGGCGACGGTGTGGCCGAGTCCTATCCCGGCAACCGCACGATCGCGCGCAGTTTGTTTCTGAGCGATTTTCCAACCGGCATCTATTTTCCGGTCTTTCCCAGCCAGGCCGAGCATGACAGCTGGTATCGCGAGCATATACGACCGGCGTCATCGGTGCCGGTGATGAGCAGCCTCCTTGCGGGCATGTTCACCGGCACAATGGACGTGTGGCGTGCTACCTAGCGTGGTAGAATGCTGAGGTCTGATTCATGTGTGGCGCGAGCAAGATGATGTGGTGGCGAGGAGCGTGATGCAACCGATAGTTCTGCTGATCCCGGATCTCTTTTTTAGCGTGAAAGTCGCCGATGCGGCACGAGCGCTCGGCTACCAGACGCGCGATGCTGCGAACGCCGAGGCGCTGCTCACAGCCGTGCGTGAGGGCGCTGCCGGCGTGGTGCTGGATACGCAGGAGCGATCCGGCTGGCAGGAGGCGATCCAGGCGCTCAAGGCCGATCCGGCGACGGCGCAGGTGCCGGTTCTGGCGTTTGGCTCGCATGTAGATGTTGCGGCCTCACGCGCGGCGGTTGCGGCCGGCTGTGATCGGCTCGTGACGCGCGGGAAGCTGTCGCGGGAATTGCCCGAGCTGCTGCAAAGCCTTAGCCCCTTGCCTGCCCGCGATCAAACCCTGTAATGCACGTAGGAGATATTCGTGCCTGGTCCTTTTCCTGCCATTATCGTCGTCGAGGATGCTCCCGATATTCTCATTGTGCTGCGACGTGTGCTCCACGATCTTCAACTATCGTATGACATCATCACCGTCGACAACGGGCGGAGCGCCTTAGCTCACGCGGCCCAGCATCCCTGCGCGCTGCTGATCACCGATTATATGCTCAGTGGCATTAATGGCCTGGAGCTGGCGCGGGAGTTCAAGGAGCGCTGGCGCTGCCCGGTGATTATGATCACGGCCTATGCCACACCCGAGCTGCGCGAGGCCGCGAAAGCCGCCGGCATCGATCGCTTTCTTTCCAAGCCGTTTATGGTCGAGGCGTTGGAAAAGGCTGTCTGCCGTGTGCTGCCCGCTGCGCGCTGAGCTTTCGCGCTGTCTCACGATCTCCCCGCTAGCTCCTGCCCGCCGGCAGCGCTTAGAAGCGCTGCGCGTATGCGATGCCATCCTGAAGCGTGCCAAATGACTTGAAGTTGTTAAGCTGGATGCCCAGCGAGACCAGCGTCTGCGCGACATCCGGGCGAATACCGGTGATGATCGCGGTCGCGCCGAGCAGCCGTACGGCCTGCGCTGCCTGCACCAGGCTGCTGGCTACCTGCGAGTCGACGGCGGCCACGCCCGTGATGTCGATGATCACAGCTTTGGGCCGGTGATCGCTGACGCCTTGCAGCAGCGCCTCCAGAATGTTGCTGGCGCGCACGGTATCAACCGCGCCGATCAGCGGCATGACCAGCAGCGAGTCGCTGATTGGAATCAGCGGCGTGGAAAGCTCGGCCAGCGCTGCCTGCTGCATCTGGATAATCCGATCCTGCTGCTCGCTGACCAGTCGCTGCTGGCGGAGCAGATCGGTTTCGGCGCGCTTGCGATCGGTGATGTCGAGAAAGCACCAGACGCGATGGATCTCGTTGTAGTGTGTGCCACGGCTGGGCTGTGAGAAGCGCTCGATCACGCGTCCGTCCTTTAACGGAACTTCGTCGCGGATCACGGCCTCGGGATCGCTGTTGATCGTAATAATCTTCGAGACGAAGTACTCAGGCTCGGTGAGCTGATCCAGCACATACTCCATCATGGCTTTATTATCGGCTGCCATGCGATCGGGAATCTGCCAGATATTCAAGAATTGTTTGTTGCAGAAGATCGCTTCACTTTGTGCTGTGACGACCAGTATGCCCTGATCGATCGTTCCTACAACGGTTGTCAGCATGTCAAGCGCTACCTGCGCTCCACGCGACGACAGATCGCCAATTGTGTTAGGGGCCGCGTCCAGTGTAGGCGTATGAGTCATGGTTTTCACCCCTGGTCAAGATACGATAAAGATGCTGTAGTGCGTTGTCGTGAGCGGGACGTAGGTCCAGCGGCTCTAGAATGTTTGAGATCGAGCTACACGGATCGGCTTCCGCTGTAGTTTTTCAGTGCCGGCTGCATAGCAAGGCTGCCCGAAAGCAGCGACTGCCGCAGCGCAGACGTTTTGCTCGCTTGGTACACACCATCTTTTGAATCGTTATTGCTTATGGACGCACTGCATCGTCGCCGTAGAGGCCGCTCGATACGGGCGCGTTCTGGTAAGTACGGGCTGGGGGTGGGTCTTAGCTGTGGCAGATGGGATGCGCCCTGTCGAGAGCGCAATCTGTCCCTAGAAGATCTACCACTATCGACGTTATGGATCTCTGGTACTGTGGTCGTATTAAGACTCCGGTTAATGAGCTACTGTAATTCGGGTTGGTCGAAAACCGCAGGTACAGCTCTTTCTGGTCTCGCCGCGACGTTGGATAGTCGTCAGCGCTGGCAACTGGGCTGGGAGACGCAAAAAAAGCGGTGATGAAGTTTAAAAGCCTCGAAGGTATAAATGAAGATCTGCCTCGCTTTATCAAAACAGATCCGCCGTATCGATTCAACCGTCCTTTGGCGTATGTTCAGCTCGGCTGGTTGTCTCGGCCAGGATCGCTTCGATCTGGACCAGCAGACGCTCGACACCAGCCACGCCTGCGACCAGCACGTCGGCTAGCTCGCGCACGACTGCGGGAGTTTCAGCGCCTGCAACGCCGATGCTGAGCGTAGCGCAGATGCTCTGATCCCGTAGCTCACGCAGCACGCGAAAAGCATCAGCATCCGTGTGATCGTCGCCGAGAAAGATCACGCTGCGCAGCGCGAACTCTTCCACCAGTCGCCGTGCCACTGTTCCTTTGTCGATCATCAGCGGCGGGCGCAGCTCCCAGACCATCCGGCCTGGCGTCAGAAGCAGGCCATGCAAGGCTACCAGCTCCTGTAGAATTTCGCCGAGCAGTCTCTCAGCCTGATCGGGCTGCTCGGCTAGCCGGTAGTGGATCGCCGCAGTCACGCCCTTGTTCTCGAACAGCACGCCCGGCAGCACGACTCGCTCCTGGACCGCGTGCAGCACTGCGTCGATCGCGGCTGTGTAGGCGGTTGCCTCAGCTACAGGCTCTACTCGATCGCCGTGCGCTCGCTCCAGGCCATGATTGCCGACGTAGAGCAGCTCGGGTAGCCCGACCAGCGCGGCGGCATCGGCTGCGGCGCGGCCCGAGATCACGGCGACCAGATCCAGCTGTCGCGCGAGACGCTGCAAGGCTGCACGGGCCAGCGGCGAAACGCGCGCCTCGTGCGGCGTCGGCGCGATCGGGCTGATGGTGCCGTCGATGTCGGTCAGCAGGCCACATGGACGCTGAACAACAAGCTGGCGCAGCAGCTCTTTATCCACGCCGGCTCGCCTCCTGGACCGCGTGCAGCACT
>DASWTQ010000771.1:0-11281 GCA_036402055.1 Herpetosiphonaceae bacterium | reverse complement strand
CAACGTGAACCAGCTGGCGGCCAACCTGACCACGCAGATCCGCACGATCGCCGAGATTGCGACCGCAGTGACCAAGGGCGATCTGACCCGCTCGATCGACGTCGGCGCGATGGGCGAGGTTGCGGAGCTGAAAGACAACATCAACCAGATGATCGCCAACCTGCGCGAGACGACCCAGAAGAACCAGGAGCAGGACTGGCTCAAGACCAACCTGGCGCGCTTCACGCGAATGCTTCAGGGCCAGCGCGATCTTCAGACCGTCTCCAAGCAGATCCTTTCGGAGCTGGCGCCGCTGGTCTACGCGCAGCACGGCGTTTTCTACATCATGGACAGCAGCTCCGACGATGCGATGCTCAAGCTGCTCAGCACCTACGCCTACCGTGAGCGCAAAAACCTGGCGAATCGCTTCCACCTGGGCGAGGGCCTGGTCGGGCAGGCGGCGCTCGAACGAGATCGCATTCTGCTGACCGATGTTCCCAGCGATTACGTCAAGATCAACTCCGGTCTCGGCGAGGCAACGCCGATGAATATCGTTGTGCTGCCGGTGCTCTTCGAGGGCGAGGTACGCGCCGTGATCGAGCTGGCCTCGTTCCACCGCTTCAACGACGCGCATCTGACGTTCCTGGATCAGCTCACGGAAAGCATCGCGATCGTGCTGAACACGATCGAGGCCAGCATGCGCCAGGAAGAGCTGCTCAAACAGTCGCAGTCGCTGGCGGAAGAGCTGCAAGGCCAGCAGCGCGAGCTGACCGAGACCAACAAGCGGCTGGAGCAGCAGGCCAAGTCGCTGCAAGCCTCCGAGGAACTGCTCAAGCAGCAGCGCGAGCAGCTCCAGCAGACCAACGAGGAGCTGGAAGAAAAAGCCGAGCTGCTGGCGGCGCAAAACTCCGAGGTCGAGCGCAAGAATCACGAGATCGAGCAGACACGCCGCGCGATCGAAGAAAAGGCCGAGCAGCTAGCGCTCTCCTCGAAGTACAAATCCGAGTTCCTGGCCAACATGTCGCACGAGCTGCGCACGCCGCTGAACAGCCTGCTGATCCTGTCGAAGCTGCTCTCGGAGAACGGCGAGAACAACCTCACGTCCAAGCAGGTCGAGTTTGCCAACACGATCTACGCGGCCGGCTACGATCTGCTGGGTCTGATCAACGACATCCTCGACGTCGCCAAGATCGAGTCCGGCACGATGGGCATCGAGATCAGCACCGTGCTCTTCGACGAGGTACGCAACGAGATCGCCCGCACCTTCCAGCAGGTAGCCCAGGACAAAGCGCTCAGCTTCTCGATCGAGCTGGCCAGCGATCTGCCGCGCAACATCCACACCGACGGCAAGCGACTTCAGCAGATTCTGCGCAACCTGCTCTCGAACGCCTTCAAGTTCACCGAGCACGGCGAGGTCAAGCTGACGATGGGCGTGGCCACGCACGGCTGGAGCATCGACCACGAGGGGCTCAACAAGGCGCAGACCGTGATCGGCTTCTCGGTCAGCGATACCGGCATCGGCATCGCCAAGGACAAGCAGAAGATCATCTTCGAGGCGTTCCAGCAGGCCGACGGCACGACCAGCCGCAAGTATGGCGGCACCGGCCTGGGCCTCTCGATCAGCCGCGATCTGGCGCATCTGCTCGGCGGTGAGATCAAGCTGTCGAGCCAGCCGGGCCTGGGCAGCACCTTTACGCTCTACATGCCGCAGATCTACCCGACCGTGCCGGTCACGCCGGATAGCAGCGGCAGCTGGGATACCAGCGGCATCATCAAGAACCTGGGCACGATCGCCGGCGGCAATGGCGGCATCACCAGCAACAGCGGCAATGGCGGCAACGGCTCGACCGGAATAGCGCATTCCTCGCTCCAGGTTGAGATCGATCCGACCGTGCTGATCCAGACCGAGGTCGGCGACGATCGCGAGTCGATCCAGCCCGGCGATCGTGTGCTGCTAATCATCGAGGACGACGTACCGTTCGCGCGAATTCTGCTGGACCTGGCTCGCGCCAGGGGCTTCAAAGGCATCGTGGCGCTGCGCGGCGACGCGGGTCTCGCGATGGCCCGCCGCTGGAAGCCCGACGCGATCACGCTCGATCTTCAGCTGCCGATCATCGACGGCTGGAATATTCTCGACCGGCTCAAGCACGATCCGGCCACGCGTCACATTCCGGTGCATATCATCTCGGTGATGGATGGCCGCCACCGTGGCCTGCACCAGGGCGCGATCGCCTACTTGCAGAAGCCAGTGACCAAAGACGCGCTGGAAGGCGCGCTCTCCAATATCCAGCGCTTCGTGGAGCGCGGCGTGAAAAACCTGCTGGTCGTCGAGGACGACGAGATCCAGCGCATGAGCATCGTCGAGCTGATCGGCGAGGGCGACGTGCAGACCACGGCGGTCGGCAGCGCCGAGGAAGCGCTGGCCGCGCTGGAGTCGGAGCAGTTCGACTGCATGGTGCTCGACCTGGGCCTGCCCGACATGAACGGCGTCGAGATGATCGCGCGGCTCAAAGAGCTGGGCAAGATCGACGACCTGCCGATCATCGTCTACACGGCCAAGGATCTGACCAAGCAGGAAGAAACCGAGCTGCGCCGCTTCGCCGAGACGATCATCGTCAAGGATGTCAGCTCGATGGAGCGGCTGCTGGACGAGACCGCGCTCTTCCTGCATCGCGTCGAGGCCAATCTGCCGCAGGCCAAGCAGCGCATGCTGGAGCAGGTGCACAAGAGCGATCCGGTGCTGGCTGGCAAGCGCGTGCTGATCGTCGACGACGATATTCGCAATATCTTCGCCCTGACCAGCGTGCTTGAGCGCCAGAAGATGGTCGTGCTCTACGCCGAAAACGGCCGCGACGGTATCGAGGTTTTGGAGAACACGCCCGACATCGACGTGGTGCTGCTCGACATTATGATGCCCGAGATGGACGGCTACGAGACCGCTCGCACGATTCGCGAAGACGATCGCTTCAAGTCGCTGCCGATCATCGCGCTGACGGCCAAGGCCATGAAGGGCGATCGCGAAAAGTGCATCGAGGCGGGCGCGTCCGACTATATTACCAAGCCGGTCGACACGGAGCAGCTGCTGTCGCTGCTGCGTGTCTGGCTGTATCGCTAGCGCTGTGTGCGCGGGGATGTGGCGACATGTCCTTGCGCGCATCTGACAATGAACGTGGCTGATTACAATCCTGAGCTTGAAGAGATCGAGATCCAGCTGCTGCTGGAGGGCGTGGCCCGGCACTACGGCTACGACTTTCGCAACTACGCGCTGGCCTCGCTCAAGCGTCGAATCTGGAACACCATGCGCGCCGAGCGGGTTAAAACCGTCTCGGCGCTGCAAGAAAAAGTCCTGCACGATCCGGCCTGTATGGAGCGATTCTTGCTGGCGCTCACGGTTAACGTCACGGCGATGTTCCGCGATCCCGGCTTTTATCTGGCCTTTCGGACCAAAGTAGTGCCTATGCTGCGCACCTATCCGTTCATTCGCATCTGGCATGCCGGCTGCTCCACGGGCGAAGAAGTGTACTCAATGGCTATTCTCCTGCACGAGGCGGGGCTGTATGATCGGTGTCGGATCTATGCGACCGATATGAACACCGCCGTGCTCGGCAAGGCCAAAGAGGGCATCTTTCCGCTGGTCAAAATGCAGGAGTATACCGGCAACTACCTGCGCGCGGGCGGAGATCAATCGTTCTCGCACTACTACACAGCCGCCTACGAGCACGCGATCTTTCGGCCCTGGCTCCGAGACCGGATCACGTTCTCGCAGCATAACCTGGCGACCGACGGATCGTTCAACGAGTTCAACGTTGTGCTGTGTCGCAACGTGATGATCTATTTCAACAAAACGTTGCAAGAGCATGTGCACCAGCTGCTGTACGAAAGCCTGAGTATGTTCGGCGTTCTGGGGCTGGGCCACGCGGAGTCGCTGAAGTTTACCCCCCACGAGCAGCACTACACCGAGATCGTCAGCGGTGAGCGCTTATATCGGAGGGTCGGCTAGTGACATTTGATCTGATCGTCGTGGGCGCGTCGCTGGGTGGGCTGCACGCGCTGGAATCGATCTTTGCTGCGCTGCCGAGCAGCTTTATCGTGCCGCTGGCGATCGTTCAGCATCGCCACCGCGACTCCGACGATACGCTGCGGTTGGTGTTGCAGCGATCCAGCGCGCTGCCGATCTACGAGGCCGAGGACAAGCAGCCGATCGAGCCTGGCGCGATCTATCTCGCGCCCGCCGATTATCATCTGCTGGTCGAGCGCGGCAGCTTCGCGCTTTCGACCGAAGGCCCGGTGAACCACGCACGCCCGTCGATCGATGTGCTCTTCGAGTCGGCGGCGGCGGCCTACGAGGCCCGTCTGCTGGGCGTGATTCTCACGGGCGCCAGCGCCGACGGCGCGCAGGGCCTGGCGATCGTCAAGGCGCGCGGAGGCTACACCATCGTTCAGGCGCCGTCCAGCGCCGAGTGCCGCGTTATGCCCGATGCCGCAATCGCGGCTACCACTGTCGATCATGTGGTGCCATTGAATGAGATCGTTCCCTTGTTGACTAGTTTATGTCAATCAAGCTGGAAAGTAGGTTTATGACTTCCGAAGACATCGTGAACATCCTTCTGGTGGATGATCGCACCGAAAACTTGCTGGCGCTGGAGTCGATCCTGGGCGATCTGGGCCATAACCTGGTGATGGCTCACTCCGGCGTGGAAGCGCTTAAATTTTTGCTTCAGCAAGAATTCGCCGTGATTTTGCTGGATGTCCAGATGCCCGGACTTGACGGCTTCGAGACGGCGGAGCTGATTCGTGGCCGCGAGCGCTCGCAGCACACGCCGATTATTTTTCTCACGGCTCTAGATCGCAGCGATGCCCGCGTGTTCAAAGGCTACTCCGTCGGCGCTGTCGATTTCTTGTTCAAGCCGTTCATGCCCGATATTCTGCGCTCCAAGGTCGCCGTCTTCGTGGATCTGTTCCGCAAAACACAGACGGTCCAGCGCCAGGCGGAGGAGCTAGAGCAGCGCGTGCGCGAGCGAACGGCCGAGCTGACGCTGACCAACGAGGCGCTGCACGCCGAGATCATCGAGCGCAAGCGGGCTGAGGGCGCGCTGCAATTTCTGGCCGAGGCCAGCCGCCTGCTCTCCAACTCGCTCGACTACGAGACGACGCTGCAAAGCGTGGCGCAGCTCAGCGTGCCGATCCTGGCCGACTGGTGTGCGGTGGATATTGTGCAGGAGGACGGCTCGATCCGCGAGCTGGTGGCGCATATCAACCCGAGCAAAGTTGAGGCGATTCGCAGCACGCGCTTTCGCTACCCACCCAACGCCGAGGTTGCACACGGCGTGCCGCATGTGCTGAACACCGGCAAGCCCGAGCTGCACGGCGAGATCGACGATTCCTTGCTGTCCCGCATCGCACGCGACCAGGCGCATCTGCATATGCTGCGCGAGCAGCATTTTCGCTCGTATATGTGTGTGCCGCTTCAGGCGCATGGCCGTATCCTCGGCACCGTCACGTTTATCACCTCGGAGTCGGGGCGGCGCTACGGGCAGACAGATCTGCGCCTGGCCGAGGATCTGGCCCGGCGCGCGGCGCTGGCTGTGGACAACGCCCGGCTTTACCGCGAGTCCCAGGAGGCGATTCTGGCCCGCGACGAGTTCCTGTCGATCGCCTCGCATGAGCTAAAAACACCGCTGACCTCGCTGCAACTTCAGGTTCAGACGCTGCTGCGCTCGATGTACAAAGCTGGCCAGTCGAAGATCTCGATGGAGCGCATCGTGGCCAAGCTTGAGCTGGCCGACCAGCAGACCGAGCGGCTGGCTGGGCTGATCAACGAGCTGCTGGATGTGGCGCGGATTCGCAGCGGCCAGATCGATATGCGCATCGAAGAGATCGACCTGACCGAGGTGGTGCAGACGGTGGCGGTTCGCTTCGAGGAGCAGCTGGCACAGGCCGGCTCTCAGCTGCGGCTAGCCTGCAACGAGCACTCGCCGGTCTGCGGCGATCGCCTGCGATTGGAGCAGGTCGTCACCAATCTGCTCTCCAACGCGCTCAAGTATGGCGCGGGCAATCCGATCGAGATCAGCATCAACCAGACCGGCGAGAGCGTCCAGATGATCGTTCGCGACGAGGGCATCGGCATCGCACAGGAGCATCTGGAGCGGATCTTTGTGCGCTTCGAGCGGGCGGTCTCCTCCGAAAACTACGGCGGCCTGGGGCTGGGACTGTATATCGTGCATCAGATCGTCGAGGCGCTCGGCGGCACGATCCGCGTCAGCAGCGAGCTAGGCCGTGGCTCGGCCTTTACCGTGAGCCTGCCGCGTCCGGGCGTCGACGGCTCGGTGCGCATGGAATCCAGCAGCACGGATGCCGCGCTCGATCTCGACGCGCTGGTCCGCAGCAAATCCGAGACCGAGGCATAGATGATGCTTAGAATGTGGATCAGCAACGCCGATTGCTTGCTTGATCACACCCGCTGAGCGTCGACGCTCGATCTAGCGAAAGGTATCGTCGAACCATGGCCGGGCAACTAGCGCCGAATATCTTGATCGTCGAGGACGAATTCCTGATTCGAGATGCGTTGACGGAATTTTTGGAAGAAGAAGGCTACCGTGTTGTAGGAGCCGCCAACGGTCAGGAAGCGCTCACCATGCTGCGCAAAGGGCTGGTGCCGGATCTGATCCTGCTGGATCTGATGATGCCCGTAATGAGCGGCATGCAGTTTCTGGACGAGCAGCAATCCGACGCGCGGCTGGCCTCGATTCCGGTCGTGTTGCTGTCGGCGGATCGCAACAGTCAGGAAAAAGTGCTTTCTTCGGCTCCGGTAGAATATCTCGAAAAGCCGGTCCGGCTGACCGATCTGCTCGATACGGTTGAGCGCTACTGCCAGTAGCTGATCGTTCTGGATGCGGCTACCGGCGCGCTTCTGCTCCACCGGTTGACTCCGAGCTTTAACGTGCACTCTGCCATCGATTTCTTTGAGGCACCTCCCGACGGCGGCGCTGCTTTGGTGTGTTCTTCGCCGCGCCCAGCACCCGCTGTCTTTGATCTCACAACCTAGCCAAGGAGCCGCCGCATGAGCACGTCCGCCGTCCCGCTACCCGCTGCCAGCGATCCTTTCAGCCCCACGATGCTGGCCGATCCCTACTCGCAGTTTCACCGTGTGCGCGAGACAACGCCGATCTACTGGAGCCAGTTCTTCGGCGGCTGGGTGCTGACCCGCCACGCCGATGTCAAGGCGGCGCTGCTCGACCAGCGGCTGTCGTCGGCGCTGTCGCGTGAGTTTCAGGCCATGCAGCTCGGGGAAGATCTGCGGCAGCAGCTCGCTCCGGCGAATGAGATGCTTGGCCGCTGGGTGGTGTTTCAGGATAACCCCGATCATCGACGGCTGCGGCATGTGCTGGTCACGGCCTTCACGCCGCGCATCATGGAGCAGCTGCGGCAGCGCATCCAGACGCTGGCCGACGAGCTGATCGACGCGATCCAGGGACGCGGCGAGGCGGATCTGGTTGCCGATTTCACGCTGCCGCTGCCGCTGGTCATGATCACCGAGCTGCTGGGCGCATCAGCCAGCGATGCTAAGCTCTTCCAGCACTGGGCGCGGACGATCACCATGTACTTCGCGATCGGCTCGATCGGCAACGCCCAAACGATCGCCGCGCTCAACGAGGCCGTGGAGCAGATGGCGGCCTATCTGCGCGCGATCGTCGAGGCGCGCCGCCGAGCGCCCAACGGCGATCTGATCAGCAACTTGATCGCCGAGCAGGAGGCCGGGCGGCTCAGCGAGATCGAGCTGCTGTCGCAGTGTATGATTGTACTTCAGGGCGGCCACGAATCGACGACTGATACGATCAGCAGCGGATTGTTCCATCTCCTGCGCAACCCCGACCAGTATCGCTTGCTCAAGGAGCAGCCCGAGCTAGCCGCCTCTGCCGTCGAGGAAGCGCTGCGCTACGAGCCGGCCTTTACGATGGTCACGCGTGTCGCCACAGAAGATCTTGAGATCGGCGGCCAGCTGATCGAGACCGGACAGCAGATCGTCTGTGCGTTCGGCGCGGCCAATCACGACCCGGCACAGTTTCCCGATCCCGAGCGCTTCGATATTACGCGCCGCCCGAATCCACATCTGACCTTTAGCCACGGCCCGCATTTCTGCATCGGCGCGGCGCTGGCCCGGCTCCAGGGACAGATCGCATTCAACACATTGCTGCGGCGGCTGCCGGATCTGCGGCTCGTGTCGGAGACACCCAGCTGGCGGCAGGTCTGGGGTCCACGTTCGCTGGAAACCCTGCCGGTCACCTTCACGGCTGTATAGCAAAATCCGGGATTACGTCAACCTCCTGGCGGGTATGAGCGGGATAACAGTTGACAATTAGAACATCTGAGCGTATGATCAAGGTACATCTGTAGCTCATCAAGGAGGAGTACGATGCAGGTAGTCTGGGTTGAGATCCCTGTGCAAGACCTCGATCGCGCGAGTAAGTTCTACCAGACAGTCTTCAACCTCCAGCCCACCGAGATCGGAGACGACGGCGTGCGGCGCACCACAACGCTCACCAGTCAAAACCAACAGCCCGGCCTTTCGCTGAACCAGACCAAAAACTTCGAGCCCAGCGATAAAGGGCCGCTGGTCTACCTCGATACCGGCGAGGACTTGCCCGGCCATCTCAGCCGGGTCGAGTCGGCGGGCGGCAAGGTGGTAGAGCCAAAAACGTCGATGGGCGAGGCCGGCAACTACGCGACGATCCTGGACACCGAGGGCAACCTGCTGGCGTTGTACTCCTACGCCTAGCCCAGACGCCACGCAAGATTGAGCCACGGCAATTTCGCACGTGTGAGCGTGGAACAACTTGGGGAGCGGCGGTTATTGTGAAGGGAACAATAACCCGCCGCTCTGCTTTTAATTGTAAAGCATTTCGGCAGGCTATCATCGCTCCATGCGCATATCAAGATGCGAGGCCTTAGGCCAGGAAACAAGATTCACGATCATGCAGGCAAGATCTGCTCGTCGGTCCATGCCAATGACTTGACACATCGACGGCTAACCGATATGCTAGGCTTACTCAGTTGTTTTAGCCGGAGTATGTGCCAATGCAAGAGCTGTTCACCACCGATGCCCTGGTTGGTTTGCTCACCCTGACCGCCCTTGAGATCGTTCTAGGCGTCGACAACGTTATCTTCATCTCGATCCTGGCGGCAAAACTGCCCAAGGAGCAGCAGGCTCGCGCCCGCACGGTCGGTCTGGCCTTGGCGTTGATCACCCGCATCTTACTGCTGCTGTCGCTCTCCTGGATTGTTGGCCTCACCGGGGAGCTGTTCTCGATCGCCGGCCGTGGCTTCTCGGGACGCGACCTGATTCTGCTCGGCGGCGGCCTGTTCCTGGTCGGCAAAGCCACATATGAGATCCACGAGAAGCTGGAAGGCGAGGAAGGTCACTCCGAGGCGCGAGTCGGGCCTTCGTTCGCGTCGGTGATTGCGCAGATTTTGATCCTGGACATCGTCTTCTCGCTCGACTCGGTGATCACGGCTGTCGGCATGGTCGATCAGATCGCGGTCATGATTACTGCCGTCGTGATCGCCGTGGTGATCATGCTGGTCTCGGCGGGCGCGATCAGCGACTTTGTGAACCGCCATCCCACAGTCAAAATGCTGGCGCTCTCGTTCCTGATCCTGATCGGCGTCAACCTGATCGCCGAGGGCTTTCACCAGCATATTCCGAAGGGCTACGTTTATTTCGCGATGGCCTTCTCGGTCTTTGTCGAGCTGCTGAATATGCGGCTGCGCGGCAAGAGCAACAGCGCACATCCCGTCGAGCTGCGCTCTGGATACGTCGGCGAGGGCCACCGCCACGACGGCGCAGCGGTCTAGCGCACCGGCTCGCCGGCCAAGTGGCCTGTCTAGAAACGACCGCGCCGAGTGCGCAGCCACACCCGACGCCGACTCGCATATTGTGTGAGTCGGCGTTCGGCATTTTAAGGATACTGAGCGCTTGCTGGGATCGCGGGTCCGCTGCTACAATCACGGCAACGCACACCCGAAAGGCAACTCATGCCCAGCCACGTTATCAGCTATTCCACGGTCGACGCTCACGACTTCGCGGATCGCCTCGCCGCTGCGCTCACCTCCGGCTCGCCGCCGCTGCCGGCTGTGCTCGCTCCCGAGCAAAACGACGATCTGGCGGCAATGATCCGCGACTGCACCAGCCTGATCTTCGTCATGACGCCTGCCGGTGTCGCCGAGGATGCGCCGTGCGCGCGCGCCTGGAAGCTCGCTCTGCGCTACCACAAGCCGATTATTCCGCTGCTCCTCGATTCGGCGCTCAGCCTCCCGGCACGACTCCAGCCACGCCGGTCGATCGACTTCACGGCATTTGAGCGCGGGCTGGCCCAGCTTCGCACCCGGCTACAGCAGCTCGACACGCCCAAAGGTAGGCTGCAAACGCTCAAAGATCGCCTGGCCGACGCCGAGCGCGATCTGCGGCAGGAGTCGTCGCAGCAGCAGCGGATGCGGGATGAGATCGCGCTGATCAAGGGGCAGATCGAGCAGCAGCAGCGTGTGGTGGACGATCCGCAGCGCGCCGCGAAGCGCGCCGGCATTGACGTCGAGCGCCAGATCGAGCGTGAGCGTCATGGCGGGCTGACGGCGGTGGACGATCAGCGCTCCCAGTCTGTGACCACTGCGGTGCTCTCCACGACCGAGGCCACGAGCCTGCTGCGATCGCTCGACGCCGACGGCAAGCTGGGCCTGCGCGATGCTCCCGGCGATCTGCTGGCCCAGGCTGCCGAGCGAACATCCGGCGAGCCCCGAGCGCTCGCGGCGCTGGTCGCGATTCTGGCCGCCGATCGTGAGGCGACGCTCCAAGAGCTGCTGGACGAGATCCCGGCGCTACCACCTGCCGAGCTGATCGAATGGCTGGTTGGCGAGGCGCTCGCGCGGCTCGATCCGGCCGCTCGACAGATCGTCCAGGCGCTGGCGATCTACAACCGCCCGGTGAGCGCCAACGCCGTCGAGTACCTGCTGCTGCCGTATCAACCCGGCCTCAAGAGCACGCCGCTGCTCAAACACGTGATCAGCCTGGGCCTGGCACAGAGCGAGAACGAGCGCTCCCGAATCGATCCGGGCGTGCGGAGCAGCGCGCTCGGCCAGATTCCACGCGGCGAGCCGGCCGACCGCAGCGCCAAAGGATCGCCGCGACTCACGCAGTACGCGCTGCTCCATCGGGCAGCGGAATATTTCAAGCAGGCGCGACTGCCCGAGAAGAGCTGGAAACGCCTTGAGGATCTCGTGCCGCAGCTGGCTGAGTTCGAGCTACGACTGG
>DASWTQ010000770.1:0-1799 GCA_036402055.1 Herpetosiphonaceae bacterium | reverse complement strand
TCGCTCACGCCGGCGATCTCGTCGGTCAATGCTGTCATGTGTATATTTCCTACTTTGTATTCAGACCATGATGTATTGCAAAGTTGGTCTTATTGATCTTCATCTTCGAACGTGATGTGCTCGTACACGTCAGCTAATGGTAGATTACAATCGATAGTATCAATTTGTACGACCTGATCTAACGTGAAAAAGTCAACTAATAGCCAGCGATGCTCATCTTGACGAATATACTGCTCGATGTGTGTACGATCTTGCGCAACAACAATATATGCTTGTAATGTTTCAAGCGTTCGATAATGTTCAAACTTTTTGCCGCGATCATAATTCTCGGTGCGCGGTGATAAAACCTCGATCAGAACGTTGGGATTGGTTACTGTATCTTGCCGTCCCGCATCGAACTGAATCGTACCGCAGATGACCGAAACATCAGGATAGGTGTATAAACCGGTTTGTTCGATTTTGAGCCGCAGATCGCTGGGAAACACACGACATGGCGATCCGCGTAGTTGGCTATGCAGCAGCCCGATAATATTCGCGACGATCAGGTTATGCCGCGCCGATGCTCCGGTCATGGCGTAGGTGGCACCACGATAATACTCGTGTTTGATCTCGCTCGTCGCTTCAAGATCGAAATATTGCTGGAGCGAAACATACTCGTAGGGCTGCGCGCTCATAAGCGTCCTCCACGAACACTAGATTGTTCAAGCGTGTATCATGACCGGTGATCTGTAAGGGTGTTCGCCAAGATCAATCTTGTTTATACAGCAGCCGATACATGCCCCAGTTGCCGTAGACGACTTTGACATAATGACGCGTCTCGTGGTAGTCGATCAGTTCGGCGAAGAGATCACGGTCGGGGAAGCTTTCCAGCCAGCGCGCGGCGTTGCCAGGGCCGCCGTTGTACGCCGATGCTGCCGCCAGGATGTTGTTGTCGAACGCGCCGAGCTGATGGCTGAAATAGAACGTGCCGAAGCGGATCGAGACTGCCGGGTTGTAGAGCTGATCCGGCGAGAAATCGGCGACTTGCAGGTTTTGCGCGATGCCCTGTGCGGTTCCGGGCATCACCTGCGCCAGCCCCCGCGCGCCGACCCACGAGGTCGCATCGGGATTGAACAGGCTCTCCTGGCGCATCAGCGCGTAGATCAGACGTGGATCGAGGCCGCGCTCCCTGGCCTCACGCTGGATCACCCGCAGATACGGCGTTGGGTAGATCAGCCGCAGCAGGCCGCTCGGCGTTTGCGAGGTGATCCGCTTGTCGGGGCTTAGCTCGACCACACGCTCGGCCACTTTGAGCGCGACGTACGGATCTCCCGCCTCGTGGGCCTGAAGCGCAAGCTGCCACAGTCGCGCCGGATCGTCGTTCCAGGCGTCACGAGCAGCAAACCACTCGTCGCGCGACTCGTTGCGCAGATTGGCGCGCAGCAGCTCGCGGGCGCGCGCAATCTCGGGCGCGCTGCCGACGACCGCGCCCACATTCGGCACATCCGCCTTGAACCACCCGCCGATCCAGGCTTCCACGGCTGCGCGCTCCTCAGTGCTCGGCCCGCTGCCCAGCGGCTGCGTTCCATCCAGCGGCTGATTCAGCAGCTCGCGGGCGCGCATCCCGTAGTACGACTGCGGCGCGACCGTGCTGGCGGCCTGAAGCTGCGCGCCTGCTTCGGCGCCTTGCCCGGCCTGGACCAGCGCGTTGCCGGCCCAAAAATGCCCCTCGGCGCTGTCGGTGCCGGTTGCGCCGTTGGCCAGCAGCTGCCAGGCCGTGATCGCCTGCTCCCGCTGATTGTTCAGATAATAGTGGAAGC
>DASWTQ010000769.1:0-4972 GCA_036402055.1 Herpetosiphonaceae bacterium | reverse complement strand
GTTGATGGCGCTGGCGCTCTTCCTGGCCGGCGCGGTCAGCACCCTGCCGCAGCTGCTCACGATCGGCCTGGTGATCACGCTGGTCGGCACCAACGCCGGCTTCTATGGCCTGGACTTCTTCGCCCGCCCGATCGAGCAGCTCCTCGCCCGCCGCACCCGCGAGCGCTTCTTCCACGCGCCGCAGCCTGTCTAAGATACCAGTGCTCTGGTATAAACCCCGCAGCCGCCTGGGAGTGTGCGCTCCCAGGCGGTATCTTTGTGTGTCGAGCCCGGCCAGGGAACGGCCACCGACCCGCGCGATCGGTGCTGGCACAGGCTTTGCTCCGCGTCGATCGATGGCTTGTCGTTACTCTAAACTGTTGTCCGGGCCATCATCGGTTTTCGGTAACAGGTCAGGAGGTAGGCAGCCCATGAATCAGCGCCCCGCAGATGGCACGAGCACGCACGATCCCCTCTGGTACAAAGACGCCATTATCTACGAGCTTCACGTCCGGGCGTTCGCGGACAGCAACGACGACGGCATTGGCGACTTTTGTGGCCTGACAGGCAAGCTCGACTACCTGCAAGACCTGGGCGTAACAGCACTCTGGCTGCTGCCGTTCTACCCGTCGCCGCTGCTGGACGACGGCTATGACATCGCCGACTACACCGATGTGCATCCATCCTACGGAACGCTGCGCGACTTCAAAGCCTTTCTGAAGGCCGCTCATCAGCGCGGGCTGAAGGTCATCACCGAGCTGGTGCTGAATCACACTTCCGCGCAGCATCCCTGGTTCCAGCGCGCTCGGCGTGCCAAGCCCGGCAGTCCCTGGCGCGACTTTTACGTGTGGAGCGACACGCCGGAGCGCTATCGCGACGCGCGGATCATCTTTCAAGATTTCGAGGGCTCGAACTGGAGCTGGGACCCCGTCGCCAACGCCTACTACTGGCACCGCTTCTACGCCCACCAGCCGGATCTCAACTATGCCAATCCGCGCGTGCGCACCGCGATCCGCCGCGTGGTCGATTTCTGGCTGCGGCTGGGCGTGGATGGCCTGCGGCTGGACGCGGTGCCGTACCTGTTTGAGCGCGAGGGCACGACCGGCGAGAACCTGCCCGAGACACACGCGGCGCTGCGACGGCTGCGGCGGCATATCGACGAGCATTTCCCGGCGCGCATGCTGCTGGCCGAGGCCAACCAGTGGCCGGAAGATGCGGTCGCCTACTTCGGCAAGGGCGACGAGTGCCACATGGCCTTTCATTTCCCGCTGATGCCGCGCCTGTTCATGGCGCTCCGTCGCGAAGATCGCTTCCCGATCCTGGATATTCTGGCGCAAACGCCGCCGATCCCGGACACCTCGCAGTGGGCGCTGTTCCTGCGCAACCACGACGAGCTGACGCTGGAGATGGTCACCGATACCGAGCGCGTCTACATGTACCGGACCTATGCTCGCGATGAGGCGGCGCGGATCAATCTGGGCATTCGCCGCCGGCTCGCGCCGCTGCTGCACAACGATCGCCGCCGGATCGAGCTATTGAATGGCCTGCTGTGCTCGCTGCCGGGCACGCCGGTGCTGTACTACGGCGACGAGATCGGTATGGGCGATAATGTTTTCCTGGGCGATCGCAATGGCGTGCGCACGCCGATGCAGTGGAGCGCCGATCGCAACGCGGGCTTTTCGCGCGCCAATCCGCAGCAGCTCTATCTGCCGCTGATCGTGGATCATGCCTACCATCACGAGACGATTCATGTCGAGGCCCAGCAGAGCAATCCTTCGTCGCTGCTCTCGTGGATGAAACGCCTGCTGGCGCTGCGCAAGCGCTACCCGGTCTTTGGTCGCGGCGAGATCACATTTCTCCAGCCCGACAACCGCAAAGTGCTGGCGTTTCTGCGCCACGACGATCAATCGGCGATCCTGATCGTCGCCAATCTGTCGCGCTTCCTTCAACATGTGATGATCGATCTCAGCGAGTTCGCGGGCCGCTGTCCCGTCGAGCTTTTCGGCCGCACCACCTTTCCGGCGATCGACGAGCGGCCCTATACGCTGACGCTGGCACCCCACGCGTTCTACTGGTTCGCGCTTGAGCCACAGCCCGACGATCAGCCGAGCGCCGAGCAGCCGGCGATTCCAACCATTACCTGGGATGGATCGTGGGAGGAGCTTGTGCGCGGCGATGGACGAGCCGCCCTAGAAGATGCGCTGCCGGCTTATCTCAGCGGGCGCAACTGGTTTTTCGGCAAACAGCAGATCATCCTGAGAACCGCATTTCAGGAGCGCATCCCGATCCCGCTCGGCGACCGGCGAGCCTATCTCACGATTGTGCGCGTCGAGTACGCCGACGACGAGGCGCAGATCTATCTTGTGCCGCTGGCCTGTGCTACCGGCAAGGCAGCCAGGACGATCGAGCAAAACAGCCCCCATGCCGTGATCGCCCACATGCAGGCCACGAACGGCGACGATCAGGGTCTGCTCTACGACGCGATGTGGGACGACGATTTCGCCGCCGTCCTGCTCGACACAATGGTTCAGGGCAAGCATTTTCAAGGACTTACCGGTGCTGCGAAGGCTGCTCCACGGCCTGAGCTGCGCAAACGCCGGAGCAAAGCGTCCAAACAATCGTCGACGACGCTGCACGCCACGCACAACAACACGGCGATCGTCTACGGCGATCAGCTGATCCTCAAGCTGATCCGCTGCCTGGACGAGGGCGTAAACCCGGAGCTGGAGATCGGCACGTTTCTGACGGAGCATTATTTTGCCTACAGCCCGCCGGTGCTGGGCGCCATGGCCTATCATCAGAGTCAGCACGAGCCCATGACGCTGGCGATTCTTCAGCCGTTCATCCCGAACTGCGGCGAGATGTGGGAAACCATGCAGGCGCAGCTGCACGATTATCTTGCGCGGGCGGCGAAGAGCACGGCCGGAATCGACGAGGGGCCGGTCACCGCTGAGACGCTGCTTGAGCTTGCCAATCAGCAGCCTGAGCCGGCAGTGCGCGAGCTGATCGGGCCGTTTCTGGATCGCGCTCAGGTGCTGGGCCAGCGCACCGCCGAGCTGCATCTGGCACTTTCTAGTGATACCGACGATGCCGACTTCGCGCCGCAGCCGTTCACGCCGCTCTACCAGCGGGCGCTGTACCAATCGCTGCGCAGCGTGGTCAGCTTGCTCTGCGATGATCTGCGCAGGCGACAGCAGGACCTGCCTGAGGCCGTGCACCAGGATATTCTCGCGGTGCTCGACGGCGAGCAGCGCATTCTTGAGCGCTGCAAAGCGGTGACCGCTCACAAGATCGACGCAGTCCGCATCCGCTGCCACGGCGATTATCACCTGGGCCAGGTGCTCGACACCGGCGACGACGTGGTGATCTTTGATTTCGAGGGCGAGTCGCGACGGCCCGTGCTTGAGCGCCGCTTGAAGCGCGCCGCGTTCGAGGATGTCGCCGCTATGCTCTGGTCGATCCATGCGATGACTGTCCGCTGCCTGAAAGATGATGCTCGCTCGTCTCAGGAGGCGCACATCAACGGCTGGGCGCGCTGCTGGATACGCTGGGTCAGCGCGGCCTTCCTCCAGGGCTATCTCCAGACAGCCGGCGAGGCAGCGTTCGTGCCGCAGGTTCGCGACGATCAGATTCTGCTCCTGGACGCGCTGCTGATCGAGAAAACGATCGCCGCGCTCGATGGCGATCTGCGCGAAGAGCCGGATCGCGTGCCTGACGCGCTCAAGCAGCTACATGCCGTGCTGGGGACGGAGATCGGCCGGGCGGCGGTGCGCGGGTAACGACGCGCTGGTATGGTTATTGCCCTTACAGCTCTGCTTACGCACAGGCGTGTAAGGCATGAACACCGAATATCGTCGAGCGCAACCCCGCCGTGGACCGCCACGTTGCCCGACGCATAGAGCGGCAACTTGTGGACGGTTGGCAGCACGTGTGGGCAGTTGCCCCGAGAAGGAGGAGGTTCGAATGCCGTACATCACAACACGCGACAACACCCGACTATATGTAAAAGATTGGGGATCGGGACGGCCCGTCATCATGATGCATGGCTGGCCGCTTTCGGCGGATACCTGGGACGAGACGGCCATGGCGATCGCCAACGCCGGCTTCCGCGCGATCGCCTACGATCGACGCGGCTTTGGTCGCTCGGATCAGCCGTGGGACGGCTACGACTACGATACGCTGGCGGATGATCTGGCGGCGGTAATTGCCGAGACCGGCGCGACCGACGCCACGATCGTCGGCTTTTCGATGGGCGGCGGCGAAGTCGCGCGCTACATGTCGCGGCACGGCGGGCGCAATGTAGCCCAGGCGGCGCTGATCGCATCGGTCGTGCCGTACATGCTGCAAACGTCCGACAATCCCAACGGCGTGCCGCAGGCCACGTTCGATCAGATCACGGCCGGCTTGAAGGCAGATCGCGCGCATTTCTACACCAGCTTTTTCCGTGATTTCTACGGCGTCGGGCTCGTGTCGCATCCGGTCAGCAGCGAGGTGATCGACTGGTCGCGCAACGTGGCGATGCTGGCCGGCTTCAACGCCACACTCGGCTGCGCCAACGCCTTCGCCACGACGGATTTTCGCCCGGATCTGGCAGCCTTTACCGTGCCGACGCTGATCATCCACGGCACAGCGGACCAGATCGTGCCGATCGATGCGTCGGCGCGCGAGGCAGCCGCGAAGATTCCCCACGCCAAGCTGATCGAGTATGACGGCGGGCCGCACGGCTTGTTTGCCACGCACAAGGAACAGCTGACCGGCGATCTGCTCGCGTTTCTCCAGCAGACCCACAGCCAGCGCACACTCGGTCAGTAGCGCCTAAAGAGCTTGTACCAGCGAGCCGGTCAGCGTTATGTTGACCGGCTCTTGCATAGTCAGGTTGCACCATCCTCGCCGGTTATATACGCCCGCTCAGCTCCAACCGGTCATTCTCAACCAATCAATAGTCATGACCCGGCTATAAGCGCGCAGGACTCGGCCGCATAACTGCCTATCA
>DASWTQ010000768.1:0-11405 GCA_036402055.1 Herpetosiphonaceae bacterium | reverse complement strand
TGTTGAGCGCGCGCGACAAATTATCCAGAACTACAAGATCAATTATGTGCTGGTCGGCTCGCTGATGCAAACCGGCCGCATTGCCGGCGATGCGGCGCAGCTGGTGAGCATCGCGACGCTGCTGCTGGCTGTTGCAGCCGGCTGGTCGCTGCCGCAGCTCAGGAATGCTGATGCGGATCGAGAAGCGATTACGCCGCTCCATCCGACGCGCACCCTCGGCGCGGCGATCGGCGTTGCAATCATCGGCGTGATCGAGATCGGCGGGCTGGCGCTCGGGCAGATTCGCGCACGCGCGCCACAGGCTGAGCGAACGACGACGCCCGAGCTAAGCGCCGCGCTGCGCTGGCTGGCGCAGCAAGCGCCGGGCACACCGATCGTCGCGACCGCCTCGCAGTCGACCACGGCATCTACAGCCAGCACGACTGGCCTGCCCACGCTGCTGACGTCGATCGACGAGGAGCGCCGGGTGCGCGATGCGCTGCAACCTTCGATCAGCGGCGTGATCGACGGACGGCAGCGCGCGATCGACGATCTCTACGGCGGCGGTGTTGAGCGCGCGCGACAAATTATCCAGAACTACAAGATCAATTATGTGCTGGTCGGACCCGAGGAGCGCGAGCGCTTCGGCGACAATGCGGGCATCGCGCTTGAGGTGCTGGCCGGGAACAAATCGCTCAAGCTGGCCTACGATCAGGATGGCGTCCAGATCTACAGCGCGACGCCGAGCACGGGCCTGCCGCCGTTTGTAGCGCAGAAGATCACGCTGAAAACCCCGGCGTCCAAAACGCTGATGCTGGATCGGCCGGTCGACGAGCTGCCGGTCGTCGACGAGTACGGCTGGAACAAGCTAGCCAGCAACGTACAGCCGCTCGGCGTCGTGCTGTGGCTGCTGCTGCTGGAAGTGCTCGGGCTGCTGGCGTTTCCGCTGATGGCGCTGATCTTCCGCAGCTGGCACGATCGCGGCTGGGGCCTGAGCAAGTTGGCCGGCCTGGTGATCTGGGGCTACGCGGTCTGGCTGCCGGTCAATCTGCGCTGGTGGAACTTCAACTGGTGGTCGCTGGTCTTTGGCGCGCTGGTGCTGGCGTTGCTCTCGGCGGCGGCGTATCTACGCCAGAGCGGTGGTCTGAGCCGGCTGCGCGCGGGAGCACGTGGCGCGATCTTCCCGATGCGCTCGGTGCTGCTGCGATCCGAGATCTGCTTCCTGCTCGCCTTCGGCATCTGGACGCTGGTCCGCGCGGCCAACCCGGATGTGTGGCATCCTTACTTTGGCGGCGAGAAGCCCTTCGAGTTCGGCTTCTTGAACGCGATTCTGCGCTCGCCGACGCTGCCGCCCTACGATCCGTTCTTCAGCGACGGCATTATCAACTACTACTACTACGGCCTGTTCCTGGTCGGGCTGCCGATCAAGGCCACGGGCGTCGATCCGGCGATCGGCTTCAACCTGGCGATCGCGACGCTATTTGCCTTCACGGCGACGGCGGCGCTCGCGCTCGGACGGCAGCTGACGGGACGCTGGCGCTACGGCCTGTTCGCGATCCTGCTGCTGGTTGGCGTCGGGCCGTTCGCGAGCGCGTTCAAAGTCCAGGAGTCGCAGGGCCTCGTGCCGATCTTCGCGGCGCTGCGCGAAGGACTCACCGGCTTCGGCGGTCGAATGGGCTCCTGGTTCTGGGGTCCGAGCCGCGTCATTCCCAACACGATCAACGAGTTTCCGCTCTTTGGCTTCCTGTTCGCGGATCTGCATCCGCACCTGATCGCGCTGCCGATCACGCTGCTGGCGATGGCCTGTGCCGTCGAGGTGGTGCAGCGCCGGCCGCGCACCGGCGATCGAACCGGGTATGGTGCGCTGCTGGCGTTGAGCGCGCTGGTGATCGGCGCGCTGGCGATCGCGAACTCCTGGGACGCGCCGACGTACGCGCTGGTGATCGGCGGTGCGCTGGGTGGGCAAAGCTGGCGCAGCGGCTCGCAGCGCGGCTTGAGTCTCGGGCGCCTGGGACGAGTAGCCCGCGCGATCGTGGTGGCGCTGGCGGTGACGGTGGCCGGACTGGCGCTGTACACGCCGTTCTTTCTGCACTATCAGGCGATGGTCGGCGGCGTTGGTCGCGTGCGCAGTGGCGATTCGATCGCCCAGTATATTCTGCTCTACGCGCCGATGCTCTTTATCGGCCTGACGCTGCTTGGCTGCGTCGTGTGGCTGGCGGCGCAGCGAGCCACGGCTGCCTGGCGTGTGGCGGCACGCGGCGCGGCGATCACGCTGCCTCTGCTGGTCGCGGCGCTCATGCTGAGTGGCTGGGCAATCCAGGATCAGCCGATCTTGGCGGCGGGCTGGCCGCTGCGGATTCTGCTGGGCGTGCTGGCATTGACCGGCGTCCTGCTGGCGCTCGTGACGCGTCTGCGCGATAAAGAGTGGCTGCCGCTGTGGCTGATCACCGTGGGCTGTATGGTCGCGCTCGGCATTCAGTTTATCTTTATCAAGGATCATCTCGCGGGCGGCGATGCGCAACGCATGAATACGGTCTTCAAGTTCGGCGAGCAGATCTGGGCGCTCTGGGCGATCGGCGCGGCTACGGCCATGCCCCTGATCCTGCGGCGGCTGCGGCGCTTCGAGCTGGCGCTCAACATCTGGTATGTCATTCTGGTCGTGCTGCTGCTGCCGGGGCTGCTGTATCCGCTGGTGGCGATTCCTAGCCGCCTGAGCACGCGCTTCAACGCCGACGACGGCCTGACACTGGATGGCCTGAAGTTTATGCAGCGCGCCAAATATACTGTTGACGATCAGGAGATCGATCTGAGCTTCGACGGCGAGGCGATCGCCTGGATCAAGCAAAACATCGCGGGAACGCCCGTTTTCGTCAGCTCCGAGGCCGAGTTCTACCGCGTCTACGGCATGCGGATCGCGGCCAATACCGGCGTGCCGACTGTGCTCGGGCGGCTGCATCAGGACGAGCAGCGGCCGGGCGTGCTGGTCCAGGAGCGCAACACCGACGTACACACGCTCTTCTCGACGCCTGATCCCGCGATCGCGCTGCCGCTGCTGGCCAAGTACCACGTCGATTATGTCTATGTCGGACCGGTAGAGCGACTGCTCTACGCCGAGCCGGGCGCTGCCAAGTGGGAGCAGATGCAGGGCCAATCGCTGGATCTGGTCTTCCGCAACGACGGCGTGCAGATCTACAAGGTGAAAGCCGAGACCATCGAGGCGCTGCCGGTCGAGACGCAGCCGCAGCCGCCCGCAGTCTTCGACGATCCGGCCCTGCGCGCGCTGGAAGCCGAGGTTGCCAGCAAGCCACAGGATAGCGCCGCCGCCTTTGGTCTGGGCCAGCGCTACGCTCAGGTCGGCCGGCTGGAAGATGCGGCTCGCGTGCTGACGAATGCCGCGCAGAGCAATCCAAACGACGTTCCGCTGCATCATCTGCTGGGCGATATTCAGTCGCAGCTCGGCAACGCCGACGAGGCGGTCACCGCGTGGCAGCACGCCGCCGAGGTCCAGCGCACGCCCGAGAATCTGAACAAGCTGGCGCAGGGGCTGATCCCGTTCGGGCGCTGGCAGGAGGCCGAGACGGCGCTCAACGAGGCGTTGCAGCTGAATCCCAACTTCATCGACGCGCACTTCTACCTGGGCGAGCTGTACCGCACTCGCGCCGACAGCGGCGACGAGCAGCGCGCGATCGATGCCTACCAGCGCTATCTGGCGGCGGCTCCGGCGGATGCTCCCTGGCGCGCGCTGGCCGAGGAACATCTGAGCGAGCTTCAGTAGCATTTGTACATACGTGTAGGATATTTCTGTGCTGATTGACGTTCTCCGCTGGTGGCTGGTCGTCGAGGTGCTGGGCCTGCTGGCGCTGCCGCTGACGATGTGGTTCTTCCGCCGTCTCCCCGATCGCGGCTATAGCCTGGCAAAGCCGTTCGGGATTCTGCTCACCGGCTACGGCGCGTGGCTGCTCTCGATGGTCGGGCTCGGCAGCTTCGGCTACGTGCTGCTGAGCGCGATCGCGCTGCTGGTGCTGGCGCTGGGCGCGGCGGTGTGGGGCCGTGACGGGCTGTGGCATTGTTTGGCCGAGCTGCGCCAGCGGCTGGGCTGGATCGGCTTTCAAGAGGCGCTCTTTCTGATCGCGCTGTATGTGGGCATCCTGCTGCGACAGCGCGATTTTTTCGGCGGCGGCGTGGCGATCTCGCATACCGAGCAGCCCATGGATCTGACCTTCATCAGCGGCATTCTAGCCAGTCCGCAGTTTCCGCCGCAAGATCCCTGGCTCGCGCCCTACGCGATCAACTACTACTATCTGGGCTATCTGCTGGTCGCCGGGCTGATCCGGCTGTCGGGCGTGTCCGTGGGCGTGGGCTACACGCTGGGCATCGCGACGATCTTCGCGCTCACGGCGATCATGGTCGCGGGCATTGTGCGCAATCTGATCGATCTTTCGCCGCCCAGCGAGGAGCGAAGGTGGCGCTTTCAGCCTGGCCGCTGGGCCTTTCCGCTGCTGGGCGTGGTGCTGGTGCTGATCGCCAGCAATCAGGTCGGCGCGCTCCAGATCATGGCCGGCAGCGAAAAAGTCGTGGCGATGGGCGGTGTTCAGCTGGCGCAGGCGGTGGGCAATGGCCTGGGCAGCCGCGCGACGCTCGATCTGCCGCCGCCGTTTCCGGTCCAGGATTTTGGCGGCGATCCGCAGCTGGTCCCGGCCGACAAAGTGCGTGATTTCAACGCCTGGTGGCCGTCGCGCGCGCTCTGGGACGATCTGCGCACGCCAGAGGGCACGACCAACCGCGTCTACGCGATCACCGAGTTCCCGTTCTTCTCGTTCCTGCTCGGCGATCTGCATCCGCATGTGCTGTCGCTGCCGTGGAGCCTGCTGGCGGTTGCCGTTGCGCTCAACGTGCTGCTGCGACCAGCCGCGCCCGATTTTCGCTCGCGAACCGGCACGCTCCAGCTGATTCTGACCGGCATCGTGATCGGCGGGCTGTACGCGATCAACAGCTGGGATCTGCCGACCTATGTGCTGCTCTACCTGGGCGCGCTGACGCTGCTTTATCTGCGCCTGGCACCAACGCCGCGCGATTTCTTCTGGGCGCACTTCATCCAGCAGGCGGGCGCGACGATCCTGGTGAGCTACCTGGTGTATGTTCCGTTTCATCTGACCTTCACCGCTCCCACCCAGGGCTTTCCACTGGCGATCTCGCCCGCGCGCACCGATCTGACCGAGTTCCTGGTGATCTTTGGGCTGGCCTTTGTGCCGCTGCTGGCGTTTGTGATCCGCTCGGGCCGCGCCGCAGCCGCCGAGCAGACCGAGCGCTCGGTCTGGCCGTTCTCGCCGCTGGTGACTGCGATGAGTCTGCTGGTGCTGCTGCCGCTGGGACGGCTGGTCGGCTGGCCGCTGTTCGCGCTGCTGCCGCTGGCGCTGTGGGCCGGATCGACCGCCTACACCTGCCGCCGGCAGCCCGCGACGGCCTTCGCGCTGTGGCTGTTTGCGGTCGGCGCGCTGGTGATCTGGGGCGTGGATCTGCTGTATCTGCGCGATAGCTACGGCAGCCCGCGCATGAATACGATCTTCAAGTTTTACTATCAGGTCTGGCTGCTGTGGGGCATGCTGGCGGCCTACGCGCTGTGGGCGCTGGCGCAGCGTATCCGCTGGACGAGCCTGGCCTGGCTGGTGCCGTTTCTCGCGCTGCTGGCCGGATCACTGGTCTATCCCGCGCTGGCTCCCGCCGATACTCGCGCCGCCGAGCCGATCGATGGGCTGGCCTATCTGCGCCAGAATCAGCCCGGCGAGTCGGCTGCGATCGATTGGATTCGCAGCAACACGCCAGGCGACGCGGTTGTGCTGCAAGCGCCGGGCAGGCCCTACGACTCGGGGACAGCTCGGGTTGCCAGCGCTACCGGCCGCCCCACGGTGATCGGCTGGACGCAACACGAGGGCTTGTGGCGCGGCGGTCAGCCCGAAGCGCGCGATGAGGTCGCGACTCGCGAGCAGGACGTGGCCACGATCTACACCACGACTGATGCGCAGCAGGCGCAGAATCTGCTGCAAAAATACGGCGTGGATTATGTGTACATCGGTCCCAACGAGCAGACGCTGGCCAATGAGCGCGCCGCGCCGCCGGAGGCGCTGACCAAGTTCGACGGCTGGATGCAGCGCGTGTTTGAGCAGGACGGCGTGATCATTTACGGGCCGCGCTAGCAGATTGGCTTTTCGGCTAGGCGCTACGTTTCTGCGGCACGATCTCAATCAAGGCGCGTAAGGCACGATTCACCGACTCAGAGTCTGGAAAGTAAGCAAAAACATCGGGATCAAGCACGACGGTTCGAGGTGGAGGAATATGTTCTTCCTCTACGATCGAGCCGTCTGCTTTGTGGACACGCACTGTATATCCACTCTGGAAAGCCAGATGATGTTTACCTCGTACACCGCCAGAAAAATCGTACTCTGGTTGCATATCTTCTGCTTCATCAAAGGATGAGCTAGTTTCCTCGTTGCTCATATTGTTTCTATCTGCTGCCTGTTGCTGATTAGCATACAACACCTCGCTCGAATCTCTCTCCTGCATTCTCGCCTAAAACTCGTCCAAAATACCTATTGACTCCCGCATCCTCAAAGGTGTATTCTTTGATTGACCAATCAATCAAGAAAGAACAAGCGTAATGCCACCACGGGACGAGCAAGATTACGAGAATCGCCGCCAGCAGATTATCGATGGAGCGCTGCACGTTTTTGCCGACAAAGGCTTCGAGCGCGCGACCAATAAAGACATCGCCGAGGCTGCCGGAATCGGCTCTGCCGGGCTGATCTATCACTACTTCAAAGACAAAAGCGATCTGCTGCGCCAGGTCGTCGAACAGCGCGCGCCCGTGCTGAAACTGCTCAACGACACCGAGCCAATGCTCGATCAGCCGCCGCGTGAGGTGCTCAAGATCTTTGGCAGGGCGTTTGTGGATACGATGACGAATCAGGCGGCGATCGGGCTGTTCAAAATCATCCTTGGCGAGTCGATTCGACGGCCGATGGTCGCGGATATGATCAACACGATCGGGCCGGGGCGCGCTTTCACGTTTCTGCGCGGCTATCTCCAGCGACAGATGGACGCCGGAAATCTTCGCCGCATGGATGCGGGCGCAGCTGCGCGCAGCTTCGTCGGGCCGCTGCTGGCGTTTGTGATGCTGCGCGAAGTCTTTCGCCAGCCGGACTCGGTATCACTCAGCCCCGAGGAGATGGTCGAAACAGCGGTCACGATCTTTCTTGAAGGCATGGCACCAACAGAAGCCTGAGATCTGTGGTGACCAGCGATCAAACAATCGTTTTCGCTCACAGCCGTGAGCATTTTTTAGACAGTCATATTGATTGACCAATCAATCAAAAGGAGAACGACGATGGTTCTCGATACCTATTCCACCACGGCCCAGCGATCGAGCAAGCACGAGATCCTGGATAGCCAGCAGACTACGTGCTGTGTTGTCGGCGGCGGACCAGCGGGCATGATCCTGGCGTATCTGCTGGCGCGGCAAAACGTGCCCGTCATTCTGCTGGAAGCTCACAAAGACTTCGATCGGGATTTTCGCGGCGATACGATCCATCCATCGGTGATGGAAAACCTGGACGAGCTAGGACTGGCCGAGCGGCTGCTTCAGCTGCGTCACACCAAGATCCGCAACATCGCGCTGCCAACCGGCAACGGCTCGGTCACACCGATCGATTTCGGGCCGCTCAAAGTCAAGTATCCCTACGTCACGCTCATGCCGCAGTCCGAATTTCTCGACTTTATGGCCGACGAGGCGCGACATCTGGCTGACTTCAAGCTGATCATGGGCGCGCGCGTCGAGGAGTTGATCGACGAGGGCGGCGTTGTGCGCGGCGTGCGCTACCAGAGCGGCGACGGCTGGCACGAGATCCACGCCACGCTGACGGTCGCGGCGGATGGCCGCTTCTCGCGGCTGCGGCGGCTATCCGGGCTGGAGGCGATCGCGACGGCGCCGCCGATGGATGTGCTCTGGTTCCGCATTCCCCGGAAGCCAACCGAGCCCGAGGGCGCAATGGGCCGGGTTGGTCCTGGCCGGCTGATGGCGATGCTCAACCGCTGGGAGCAGTGGCAGATCGCCTATGTGATCCCCAAAGGCTCGTTTCACAGCCTGAAAGAGGCCGGCATCGAGGCGCTGCGCGCGTCGATCGTGGAGCTGGCGCCGGAGCTGGCCGATCGCGTGGATTGCTTGAAGGACTGGAAACAGGTTTCGCTGCTCTCGGTGGCGGCGGATCGGCTGCCGCAGTGGTATCGGCCCGGCCTGCTGCTGATCGGCGATGCGGCGCATACGATGTCGCCGGTCGGCGGCGTCGGCATCAACTACGCGATCCAGGACGCGGTGGCGGCAGCAAATATTCTGACCGAGCCGCTCAAAGCCGGACGGCTGCATCTGAGCGATCTGCGGGCGGTTCAGCGTCGTCGTGAGCTGCCTACACGCGTCATCCAGACGATCCAGTCGATCATCCAGCAGCGAGTCGTCGCCAACGTGTTCGATCTGAAGCACCAGCCCAAGCTGCCGGGCCTGCTCCTGTGGCTGCTGAAATTCCGCTTTGTACGCTCGCTCCCGGCGCGTGTGATGGGCATCGGGCTGCGACCTGAACATGTCCAGCAGCCACAGGAGATCGCGACGGCTGTTCCACGTCCAGCATAGCGTCTCGGCTCTACGATCAGGCGATCATCAGGTCACTGCACATGGAGATAGCGTGCGCTCATCCATCCTTCAACGTTCCCTGAGCGCACCTTATACCACTCGCGTCCATCTGCCTGGACAGGATCTATGCACAATAGATCAACCAGGTTTCCACGCACAATAGCGGCCAGCTGCTGCGAGCTGCGCGTCGGTTCTGCACGGAGCGCCAGGGCTTCAACCTCTATGACTACGGCACTCCCACAGATTGATCCGGGCATGGGTGAAGGAGACGGAGCAACCGTCGCCGTAGACTCAGCTAGAGCCGCATTGAAGCCTGGCGATGGCAAAGTGGTTGCACTTGTTGGCGGTGGAGCCTGAGATTGCGCAACTGTTCCGAAGGTAAACGGCTGCGAGGCTACATAGACGAACAGATACCACCAGAGACCATACATCGAACCAGCCGTTATGCCGCCGACAAAGAGGACAAGCACCAGCGCTCCGGCGGCTGATCCGCCATCACGAAGGTGAAAATAAATCGCGAAAACAGCAGACAGTGCTGCGACCGCGCCAAGCATAGCGCCCCATTTACCAAGGAGTAGTTGCGGAGAGATAAATGCCAGAATAGCAGCGCATCCAATGCAGGATACCAGCGTTCCCAGCATTTCGCCACGACCGAGAGCAGCCTGCTGTCGAGCTTCTCGTGTTGTCATGCTACTTTCCTTCTGGAACAAGTCGAGAGGATGTAAGCATAGACAAGTACGCGATGCTTGCTAATAGCACGTAAGTCCAGAGAACCACAGGCAACCGGCCTGGCAAAACCAATCTTCACCACAACCGATTAAACCGACGAGCGCGCGACTCACGTCACGCGCTCTGCTTTGGCTGCTTAATCAGCCTGTAGTCTATGATCTGGACCGCTTGAGAACGATCGTAATGTTGACCGTGCCGCCGTGCTCGCCGCGCTGTGTTGATGGAGCCATGCCCACAACTTCCCAACCTTCCGTGCCACACATGTTGAGATAATCATGGATCGGCGGTCCTGCGGTGCCACCCAAAAATCCGACCGAGCCGAGCTGCTGCCCGTTGGCGGAAAGAATTGTTTCATTGCGTGCGATCAGCACCAGATATTCCCAGCGTTGCATGTTCCTTCTCCTGCGTTGAGGCGACGTATAGCGATGTGTGAGCCACAAACCTCTACGAATACAGCGGCGCGGCGTTTCACAGCAGGTACGGCTCTCTATCCGCCACCAGGAGCTGAGATCAGGCCGCTAGGAGCTTTGGCGTAGCTGCGCGTGAACATGCGACCACTCTTCCAGGCTCAGCGTCTCGGCGCGTCGAGCCGGATCGATGCCGGCAGCTTCGAGCACACGCAGCACCTGATCCTTCTCGATTTTGATGCCCATGGAGGCCAGCCCGCCCGGCAGAGCGTTGGACAGCTTTTTGCGCGCCTGAAGGAATCCGGCTTTGATCGTGCGGAAGAACGCGTCGACATCATCGACCTGCACGGCCGGCTGGACACGCCGCCGTAGCCGCAGCACCGCTGAATCCACCTTGGGTGCGGGAACAAACGAGGACGCCGGCACGCGCGCGACGATCTCGGGCTCGGCGTAGAACTGCACCGAATGCGCCAGCACGCTCATCTCGGGTGGCCGTGCGGCGATGCGCTGGGCAACTTCCCACTGCACCATGATCACCAGCAGCTCAGGTGCGGGTGCTGCTTCCAGGAAGTGCCGGATGATCGCCGATGTGATCTGGTAGGGCAGATTCGCGACGACTTTGTAGGCGGGCGAAGCGCCGGCGCCCAGGGCCTCGACAAGATCGACGCGCATCACATCGGACTGGATCACGGTCAGATTCGGCGTCTGGGCGAACTCCTCGCGGAGCCGTGCCGCCAGCCGCTTATCCAGCTCGATCGAGATCACGCGGCCTGCATACTGGACCAGCTCGTAGGTCAGCACGCCCAGGCCCGGCCCCACCTCGACGACCGTGTCGTCAGACGTGAGCATTGCCGCATCGACGATCTGCTGGAGCGCGTTCGGATCGACAAGAAAGTTCTGTCCCAGCTCGCGGCTAGGTCGCAGATCGAGCGAGTTGAGCGCCGCGCGAACGCGGCCGGGAAGGATGTAAGGATTATTCATAAAGAACAAAAGAACAAAAGAACAAGAGAACAAAACCAAGAACCGAGAACCAAGAACCAAGAACCAAGAGCCAACGACAGAACAAGCAAACAAAAAGTAGCTTTTCTCCCCTCTCCTATCGCAACCGGCGGGTACCCTCTGGGTGAAGCCCGCCGAGGTTTGGGGAAGGTGCCGGGGGTGAGGGCCTGATCACCAAAGATCAAAGCTTTAAATCCTCTCCACCCCTTTGTTCCTTTGTTTCCTTGTTCCTTTGTTCCTTACGCTCTCGGCACGTCATAGGCGACCAGCGGATTGCGACACGGTGCGCCGAACGAGTACTCGGCAAGTTTCGCGCCGAGGTCAAAGACGCCGGCCCAGAGCGTAGAGCTGAACTCCCGATGACAGCAGACGCCGTTCTCGTGGTCCGAGATCGCGTCGAGCGTGGCGTTCCAGCCATCGCCCCAGCGCGCGCCGACCGCCTCAAGCGCCGCCTTGCGTCGCCGCGACTCGCCGGTTGGTCGCCGGCCCTGGAAGCGCGCCAGCGAAGGCGACTCGTAGTGATTGGTCACTGCCAGCACATCATCGCCGTCACGACGCTGCACCGGCTCGCCCGGATAGCACTCCAGCGCGATCAGCGCGCCCGACGGATCGGC
>DASWTQ010000767.1:0-6267 GCA_036402055.1 Herpetosiphonaceae bacterium | reverse complement strand
GTTGATGGCGCTGGCGCTCTTCCTGGCCGGCGCGGTCAGCACCCTGCCGCAGCTGCTCACGATCGGCCTGGTGATCACGCTGGTCGGCACCAACGCCGGCTTCTATGGCCTGGACTTCTTCGCCCGCCCGATCGAGCAGCTGCTGGCCCGCCGCACCCGCGAGCGCTTCTTCCACGCGCCGCAGCCCGTCTAACGACACCATGCTCTCTGATGACCTGCACCTGCCTGGGAGTAGCGACTTCCAGGCAGCTGTCGATCGAGGAAGCGCTTCACACGATAAGGAACACTTGTATGCAATGGGTATCAGCTGAAGCAGCCGTCGCGGCGATCAAATCAGGCGATCACCTCTTTGTTCACAGCATCGCCGCCGCGCCCCAGGAGCTGATCTCGGCCCTGATGCGGCGCGCCGACGAGCTGCGCGGCGTCGAGATCTACCATATTCACACCGAAGGCCCTGCTCCCTACGCCGCGACCGAGTACGCCGCGAGCTTTCACACCAACGCACTCTTTGTCGGCGCGAATGTGCGCACGGCCGCCGCACCCCACGAGCCGGACTATATTCCGGTGTTTTTGAGCGAGGCACCGGCGCTCTTCCGTACAGGGATTCTGCCGCTGGACGTCGCGCTGATTCAGGTCTCGCCGCCGGACCAGCATGGATTTTGCTCGCTCGGCGTGTCGGTGGATCTGTCGCGGGCTGCGGTGCAGAGCGCCCGCTATGTGATCGCGCAGGTCAACCCGCAGATGCCGCGCACCCACGGCGACGGCCTGATCCATATCCGCGAGATCGACGCCGCCGTCGCGGTGGATGTGCCGCTGCCCGAGACACCGCCGCACGAGCTGACGGACGTTGAGCAGGCGATCGGGCGACACTGCGCCGCGCTGATCGACGATGGTGCGACATTGCAGATGGGCATCGGCGCGATCCCGGATGCCGTGCTGGCCGCGCTCCATTCGCATCGCCGCCTGGGCATTCACACCGAGATGTTCTCCGACGGCGTGATCGATCTGGTGGAGCAGGGCGTGATCACTGGCGAGCAGAAACGGATTCATCCCGGCAAGATCGTGGCGACCTTTGTGATGGGCTCGCGGCGGCTCTATGATTTCGTAGACGACAATCCGCAGGTCGCGCTGCTCGACGTCGCGTACGTCAACGACACCGCCGTGATCCGGCGCAACCCGCAGGTCACCGCGATCAACAGCGCGATCGAGATCGACCTGACCGGCCAGGTCTGCGCCGACTCGATCGGCACGCGCCAGTACTCCGGCGTCGGTGGGCAGATGGACTTTATCCGTGGCGCGTCGCTCTCCGAGGGCGGCAAGCCGATCATCGCGCTGCCCTCGGTCACGCGGCGCGGCGAGTCGCGGATCGTGCCGTTTCTCAAGCCGGGCGCGGGCGTCGTCACCACGCGGGCGCATGTACACTACGTCGTGACCGAGTACGGCGCGGTCAACCTGTACGGAAAAAACCTCAGGCAGCGGGCGCGAGCGCTGATCGAGATCGCCCATCCCAACCATCGGGCGCAGCTGGAGCGTGCGGCCTACGAGCGCTTCAAAACCCTGGCGGGCTAGAGGCTGAACGATAGCGCAGATTGTTTGCTCCAACCGATGCGCTGTCTCATCACTTCAACCACATATGCCAGCAGGGGCAGTGTCGATCAAAGACGCTGCCCCTGCTGGCGTACGCTGGATTTCACGAGCGTGCTTATTCCACCTCGTCGAAAAACTGCGTGAGGAGCTGCGCAAGCACCTGAATGTGCGGCTCATGGAACAAGGTTCCGTGATCGCCGGGGATCGCATGGGCGATCACAGGCTGCGTTGAAAGCTCAGCCCAGCCCAGCGCCGGATCGACGTCCACGCCATGCATATCGCTGACCCGCAGCACCGTAATGCCTTCTTGATACAGGCGCGGCTGATATTGTCCCAGAATATAGTTGAGGCTGATCGTATTGATCTGGTAGATCATGAACAAGCGCTGAACTTCCTGAGGCTCCGCATCCTGCACCACCACATCGGCATGTTTGAGATGCTCGACAGCGTATTCCCACCACTGGCTGCGATCCAGCCGTTGCAGATCGTCCTGTACCTCTTCCAGGGATCTGGACAGCCGAGCATTGCCCAGATCGCGGCTGATGAACCAGGCCACAACTTTTGGATCGGGCTGCTCGATCGCCGCGAGCACGTCGGCAATGCGCTGCTCAACCCGCTGCGCGGCCGCGTGATCGGCGGGATCGAAGAGCAGCGCGCCCAGTGACGCTGCTTCGGTATCGATCAGCGCCAGCAGTCCCACCTGCTCGCCTTGAGCGATGAGCTGCTGCGCGATTTCAAACGCAACCGCGCCGCCGGTACAGAAGCCGCCGAGCATGTACGGGCCTTGCGGCTGAACTGAGCGGATCGCTTCAACACAGCTCGCCGCCGCATCTTCGATGATCTGCTGGCTGGACCGGCCTTCTCCCAGCCAGTCTAAGAAGGCGCGACCATCGGGCAGGTTATCGGGATCGATCAGCGCGACCAGCTGCTCGGCCAGGCCGGGCACCTGCAAGCCGTAGTAGGGCTGCTCAGGATGGAAGTACGGGACCAGATCCATAAAGCCCGACAGCATATTGGCGGGCAGCACGCCGCCGAGCGACGCGACGAAGAAAAACGGTCGTCTGGTGCCACGCGGCTGGATCTCCACCAGCGGCGACTGGATCGGCGCCAGCTTGTCGACCAGGCGCAGCACACCCGGCCAGCCACGCTCACGCAGCGCCACGCCCAGCTGTCCGATCGTCGGCTGCTCAAAGATCGTCGTCAGCGGCAAAACCTGTCCGATCCGCTTGTTGATCTGAGTCATCAAGCGCACAGCCAGCAGCGAGTTGCCGCCGAGATCAAAGAAGTTATCGGTGATGCCGATCGGACGAACGTTGAGCATGGCTTCCCATAGCTCAACCAGCAACATATCAACCGCGTCAGTCGCCGGCACATAGGTTCGGCGAGCTTCCTCGTGCGCCGTCGCGGGTGCCGGCAGCGCTTTGCGATCGAGCTTGCCGTTGACGGTGAGCGGCAGCTCGTCGAGCGGCACAAAGGCTGCGGGAATCATATAGTCGGGCAGCCGCGACTGAAGGAACTCACGCAGGGCAGGAGCAAGGCTCTCACCCCCGGCCCCCTTCCCCGAACCTCCGCCGGCTTCGGCGTCGGTTGCGGCAGGCGAGGGGGAGATTTCGGTGCCCGGTTCTTGGTTCTTGGTTCTTGGTTCTTGGTTCTGCCCGTCCCTTTGTTCGTTTGTTTCTTTGTTCGTTTGTTCTTCGACCACGTACGCTACCAGCCGCTTTTGTCCGGGTGTATCTTCACGGGCAATCACCGCCGCATCGCGTACGGCCTCGTGCTGCTGAAGAGCCGCCTCGATCTCGCCCAGCTCAATGCGATAGCCACGAATCTTGACCTGATCGTCGGTGCGGCCCAGAAATTCGATCGTGCCGTCCGGCAGATAGCGGGCCAGATCGCCGCTGCGGTAGAGCCGCGCGCCGGGCTCGGCGGCGAAAGGATCGGGCACGAATTTTTCGGCAGTCAGCTCCGGGCGGTTGAGATAGCCGCGCGCCACGCCGGCACCGCCGATATACAGTTCGCCGACCACGCCGATCGGCACCGGCTGCGCGTAGCGATCCAGAATGTACAGCTGCGTATTGGCGATCGGTTTGCCGATCGGCACGGAGGCTGGCTGCGGCACACCGGGCGGCACCTCGTACACACAGCAGCCGACGACGGTTTCCGTCGGGCCGTACTCGTTGATCAGCACAGTATCCGGGGCATGATGCTGCCAGAAGCGGATGTTCTCAGCCAGAAGATTCTCGCCGCCGATGACGAAGCGCCGCGTCCGACCGGCTGCTTCTGAGGGTGCAAGTGTGTGATTCAAGATCTCAAGGTGCGCGGGCGTGATCTTGATCAGGCTAAAATCCTGGGCTTCGCGGAGCGCCGCGCTCAGCGTTTCGACGTTCAATCCTTCCGGCAGCAGATGCGCGGCACGGCCGACCAGCAGCGGCGGGAACAAGGCCGTCATCGTCAGGTCGAACGCCAGCGAGGAGTGCACCGGCGCGCCTTGCCCTGCCGCCGCCTGATATGCCTCGACGGCCCACACCAGGTAGTTGACCACGCCGCGATGCTCAATCATTGTGCCTTTGGGCTTGCCCGTCGAGCCGGAGGTATAGATCACATACGCCAGATGATCGGACGTGGCGACCGGCGGCAGATCGGTACCGGCCTCGGCGGCAACCAGCGGCCAGTCGCGGTCGAGGCACAGCGCCGCGATGCCGTCACTTGCCACACGCTCGATTGTGCCGGTGCTCGCGAGCAGCAATCTTGCGCCGCTATCCTGGAGCATAAAGCGCAACCGCTCAGCTGGATAGCTCGGATCGAGCGGCAGATACGCGCCGCCCGCTTTGAGCACGCCCAGCAGCCCGATCACCAGCTCCGGCGATCGTTCCATGCACAGTGCCACCACCTGATCGGGGCCAACACCTTGCCGCCGAAGCTGTCGCGCAAGCTGATTTGCGCGCTGGTTCAGCTCGGCATAGCTTAGCTCCTGCGATTCTGCGATCAGTGCGATCGCGTCGGGCGTACGCGCTACCTGCGCCTCAAACAACTGATGCACCAGCTGATCGCGCGGATAGAAGCATTCGGTTGCATTCCACTCGACCACGATCTGCGCCTGCTCGGCCGCCGAGAGCAGCGGCACCTGCGCGGGACAACGATCGGGATCGGCGGCGAGCGCGGTCAGTAGCGCCTGAAAATGTCCCAGCAGGCGCGCGATCGTCGTCTCGGCGAACAGATCGGGGTTATACACCAGCGTGCCCACCAGCCGATCGTCCTCCTCGATCAGCCCCAGATCAAGATCGAACTTGGCCGTCACGTTCTCGATCGGCAGCGGCTCAATCGTCACGCCCGGCAGCGTCACAGCTTCGAGCGCGCGATTTTGCAGCATAAACATGACTTGAAACAGCGGATTGCGGCTCAGATCGCGGGTAGGATGCAGCTCTTCGACCAGATGCTCAAAGGGTATATCCTGGTGCATGTAGGCCTGAAGGCACACTTCACGCACCCGCTGAAGCAGCGCGCGAAACGACGGATTGCCACGCAGATCCGTGCGCAGGACCAGCGTGTTGACAAAAAAGCCGATCACGCCCTCGGTTTCGCGCTGCGTGCGTCCGGCGATCGGCGTGCCAACCGCAATATCATCCTGGCCACTGTAGCGCGCCAGCAGCGACTGCCAGCCCGCGAGCAGCGTCATAAACAGCGTGGCGCCCGACTCGCGGCTCAGCGTCCGCAGTGCGGCGGTGGTTGCCGGCGCGACCTCAAACTTCTGGTATGCGCCGCGAAACGTCGCGACGGGCGGACGCGGCTGGTCGGTCGGGAACTGCAAGATCGAAAGATCGGACAGCTGCTGTTTCCAGTACGCAAGCTGCGATTCCAGCACGGCGTCGCGGAGCCAGGAGCGCTGCCACACGGCATAGTCGGCATACTGGATCGGCAGATCCGGCAGGGGATCGGGCTGCGCCGCGTCCGCGATATACGCGCTGTACAGCAGGCTCAGCTCGCGGAACAACACATCCTGCGACCAGCCATCCGAAACGATGTGGTGCAGCAGTAGGAGCAGAATATGCTCGTGCCCGTCTAGGCGGAACAACGTAGCCCGAAAGAGCGGGCCGCTGGTGAGATCAAAGGGCTGCTGCGACTGCTCATGAATGATCTGAAGCGCCGAAGCTTCGCGCGCTTCCGGCGGCAGCGTTTGCAGATCCCACAGATCCAACGATACCGACAGCTCAGGCGCGATCACCTGGATCGGCTCTTCGTCATGCAGGGCAAAGGTAGTGCGCAGCGACTCGTGCCGCGCCACGATCGTTTGCAAGCTCTGCTCAAGCGCCGCTCGGTCAAGCACGCCGGCGAGCCGAATCGCGGTAGGGATCGTGTAAACGGCGCTGTTGGGCTGTAGCTGATCCAGGAACCACAGCCGCTGCTGCGCGAACGAAAGTGGCAGCGGCTGCGTACGCGCGGCCGGCAGCAGCGGCGGCAGCTCGATCGCCTGTGCCTGGCGCTGGATCGCGGTGATTGCCTCGGCAAACTGCGCGATCGTCGGCGCATCAAAGAGCATGCGCAGCGGCAGATCAATCCCGAACATCTGGCGCGCCCGAGCGATGACCTGGATCGCTAACAGCGAGTGGCCGCCGAGGGCAAAAAAGTTGTCGTGGACGCCGATCTGCTCCAGGCGCAGCACCTCCTGCCACATACCGGCCAGCG
>DASWTQ010000766.1:0-6187 GCA_036402055.1 Herpetosiphonaceae bacterium | reverse complement strand
AAGGATTGTTGATGCGTACCGGGATTGGGTAGGGTCTCGTGCAGGACAAACTCACTTTGTTGAGCTACCTTGGTTTGGATTTTCAGCGTTCTATGCTGGTCTTCAGCTAGCCGACTTCTCAGCTTATCTGATTGATTTTGTCTCCAATGAGATGGCACCTGAACGTGGTAGCGAGGAACTCCAGGTTGCCTATGCAAAGTTCCAGCACAAAGTACAACTAGTTCATATTCCGTAGATCCCTATAAAAAATTGGACCCACAGCGGCAATAGCCGTGGGTCCAGGATCAAAAGCCTAACAGGCGTGTGGCATCTCAGCCACACTATGAATCCCCGTACAGTCCGGGGCACCTCGTCGACAGTATTATACCATCCTGAGGCAAGGCATTCAAAGTTAATGAAGCGCCTATCGCTGCTCAAGCGCCTGTGCGATAGCTTCCGCAAACCGCTGAGCGGCAGCCGGATCGTAGCTGAAGAATAGCAGAGGATCGATCAACTCCAGCTCCATCAGCACCAGCCGGCCATCGACCTCAATGCCGTCGACACGGGCAAACAGCAGCGGCTCGTCGATCAGATCCACAATCGCCTGTGCCTGCGCGATCACACTCTGCGGTGGCGAGGCGATCTCCCTGGTTCCTCCGAAATCGGCCTGAACGCGAAAGTCATCTTTGCGTGGTCGTTTGTAGACGGCATGGCTATAAACCTTGCCAAAGAACATCAGCGATAGCTCTCCGCTCGTCGTCACCTCAGGAATAAACGCCTGGATCATCATGCCTCGCTCGGCGGCAAGCTCTGCGAAAGCCTCCTGATGTGCGCGCGCCTCGTCGGCTGCTATGCGCCACGTCTGATACGCGGACAGCGAGATCGTCGGCTTGATCACCACGTCTGCCAGATCATGCTCGCGCAGAATCGTTTCCAGATCGGCCGGGCTTTCGGGCTCGATCCAGATTGTCCGGGGAATAGCGACGCCCTGAGCAGCCAGATCTTGCAAGTAGTGCTTATCGAAGTTCCACTTGATGATCTTGCTGGAGTTGAACAGCCGGATACCAGCCTGGTCGATCGTATCCACCCAGTGTAAAAATTGATCCGGCTTGAGATGATAGTCCCAGCAAGAGCGAGTGATGATGGCCTCGATCTGTCGCAGATCGACGGAAGGAGCATCCCAGACGACGGGCACGACATCAATACCCATTGACCGTAATGCTGCGACCGCCAGCAGATCGTCTGTGGTTCCCCGGGGCTCGTCCCTGTACGTGGCAAATCCGATCGTTTTCATGACCGCAATCCTATCGACCACGAGTGTCTGGTGATCTGCCTGGCGACGTAGATCAACGTGCTCGGCGTGCTTATACCTCGGCCTCGGAGGCTGGCTCGTCCGCAGAACGGGTCAGGAACGCACCCAGCGCGCTTGCCACGATCCCGGCGATCAGAATGTACCAGCTGCCGGGAATCAGCATTGCTCCGACGATCGAGATCACACCCGCCAGAAGCGCAACCGACACGCTGACCCGCTCGCGCAGCAGCGGCACCAGCAGACCGATAAACGTGAGCGGAAAAACCAGCCCCAGCCCATACGCATCGGGATCGGGGATCTGCGAGCCGATCAATATTCCGGCGATCGTGCTCAGCTGCCACCCGACGTACAGGCTGATATTCGAGCCCAGTAAATAGGTTGGGCTGCCGGTTCCTTCCAAAAAGCGCCGCATTCCCACCGCATACGATTCGTCGGTGAGCTGAAACGCCAGCAGCGCCTTGAGCGGATTCGAGGCTCCGCGCAAAAATGGCACCAGCGACGCCGATAGCAGCAGATGACGCGCGTTCACGATCAGCGTCGTGATCACGATCGTCAGGGGCGCTGCGCCCGCCGCGAACATGCCGGCGGCCGTGAACTGCGCCGCTCCCGCAAAGACCAGCAGCGACATCGCCAGCGTCTGCGCCGGTGTCAGACCGCCGGCTAGTGCCGTGACGGCGTAGACCATCCCGAATGGCACCGAGCCCAGCCACAGGGGAAGCGTCATCACAAAGCCGGAGCGAAATTCTTGCTGCCGGGTTAGGCCGGCGCTCTGCGTCAGATCTTCGGGTACGGCACTCTTCATCAGCGGCGAGTCTCCAGAATCATGCTTCTCTCACGAATCATCATACCGCAAGTGTAGCTTAAGCACGGCGGCGCAAGATCGTCTGAATGGCCTACTATCGCCGATCACATTAAGCACAAACGAGGCGAGCATACCGCTCGCCTCGTCCGCAGATGGAAAAAGGTTACTTGACCTCGACCGTCGCGCCGGCATCGGCCAGCTTCGCGCGGGCCGCCTCGGCCTCTTCCTTCGACACGCCTTCCTTGACCGGCTTCGGCGCGCCGTCGACGAGATCCTTGGCCTCCTTCAGGCCCAGGCTGGTCAGCTCGCGGACCGCCTTGATCACGTTGATCTTGTTCGCGCCGGCCGCCGTCAGGATCACGTCGAACTCGTCCTTCTCGACCGCTGCCGGAGCCGCAGCTGCGCCGTCGCCGCCGCCAGTCGCGACCGCGCCCATCATCACAGGAGCGGCAGCGCTCACGCCGAACGCCTCTTCCATCGCCTTCGACAGCTCCGCCGCCTCAAGCAGCGTCAAGCCCTGGATCTGCTCCAGAATATTCTGAACTTTCTCGGAAGCCATTGTTTCCTCCAATAAATGATTAAGTACGAAAGATACAAACTATCGATCAGCCAGCGCTCAAATCCTTCAAGCGCCGGACATTGGCGATTAAGCTTCGCTTGCTGCGCCGCCGGGGTTGGCCTTGCCCTCGCCCACCTGAGCCAGGATCGAGGCGATGTTGCGCATCACGCCGTTGAGCGCGCCGACGATGCGGCTGGCCGGAGCGTTTACGCCGCCCATAATCTTGGCGATGCTCTGCTCACGGCTCGGCGTGCTGGCCACGCGCTCCAGATCGGTGCCGCCCAGACGGGTTGCGCCCAGCAGGCCACCGCGCACGGTCATCGACTTCTTCGCGCCCTTCAGGTAGTCGTTGAGCGCCTTGGCCGTCGCAACCGGATCGCCGTAGGAGAGCGTCAGCGCCACAGGGCCGCCCAGGAACTCGTCCAGGCCGGTGATCCCGATCTCATTAGCGGCGATCTTGGTCAGCGTGTTCTTGGTGACCAGAATCTCGGCGTCGGTCTTGCGCACTGCGTTGCGCAGCTCGGCCATCTCGGCAACCGTCAGGCCGCGATACTCGCCGACCAAGGTGAGCTGCGAACGACCGAGCTTCTCCTTCAGATCCTCGACAGAAGCAATGTTCTGTTTGTTCGGCATATATTCACCCCCTTTATATGCAAAATGGTCTCGCATGTCCTAGACAGCGAGACCACAACACACGCAGCCACATAAGGGGCGATCAATGCGTCAGGATGCCTCGGCAGGTGGCTGCGCCATTAAGCTCGTTTGAGCGCCGGCTGTCTAGGGCTATGCACTTGTACTGGTGCGGTATTGTACCACACACCAGCGAATTTGCCAGTTTATTCTTCGACCACGTTGAGGTTCTGCGCCTCGGTGATGTCCACCGCGATGCCGGGGCCCATCGTGCTGGTCAGCGTGATGCTCTTGATGTACACGCCCTTCGCGCCGCTCGGCTTGGCCGCCTTGACCGCACCCATCAGCGCCGCGAAGTTGTCGCGGATTTGCTCGGCGCTGAACGAGGTCTTGCCGATCGCGACGTGCAGCAGGCCGGTCTTGTCGTTGCGGAACTCGACGCGACCCTTGCGCAGCTCGCTGATCGCGCGGCCGATGTCGCCCGGCTGCACAACAGTGCCGCTCTTCGGGTTGGGCATCAGGCCACGCCGGCCCAGGATACGGCCCAGCTTGCCGACCTTGCCCATCATGTCGGGCGTGGCGATCGCGACGTCGAAGTCGAGGAAGTCTTCCTTCTCGATGCGCGTGATCAGATCGTCGGCGCCCACGATGTCTGCGCCCGACTGCTCGGCGTTACGCGCGGCATCGCCCTGAGCGAAGACAGCTACGCGAACCTGCTTGCCGGTGCCATGCGGAAGCGAGACCGTGGTGCGGATCTGCTGGTCGGCGTGGCGCGGATCGATGCCGAGGCGCAGATGAGCCTCGACGGTCGCATCAAAGCTGGTGTACGTGGTGTCCTTGACCAGCTGAGCCGCCTCGTCGGGCAGGTACGTGCGATCCTTTTCGACTTTCGCCGCCGCCGCCAGATATTTCTTACCGTGCTTCTGAGCCATGAGATTGTCTCCTGTGGTTTTGACGAGCCGAAGCTCTCCCACCATAAACATAATCATGCTGCGCTGAGTGCCGGATACCCGAACTAAGCGCAGCCGACGTAGTGTACCAGATTTTGCGAGATCCACAAGCCCGACGCGCTAGCCGCGATCGTGCCTGTGCCGGGCTACTCCGTGATCGAGATGCCCATCGAGCGCGCGGTACCGGCGATGATCTTCTCGGCACCTTCGACATCGACAGCATTCAGATCCGCCATCTTGGTCTCGGCGATCTGGCGCAGCTGAGCCTTGCTGATCGAGCCGGCGACCGTGCGGCTGGGCGTGCCCGTGCCCTTGTCGATCTTGGCTGCCTTGCGCAGCAGATCCGCCGCCGGTGGCGTGCGCGTGACAAAGGTAAAGGAGCGATCCGAGTACACCGTGATCTCGACCGGGATGATCATCCCGACCTGCGACGAGGTGCGCTCGTTGTACTCCTTACAAAAACCCATGATGTTGATGCCGGTCGCGCCAAGCGCCGGGCCGACTGGCGGGGCAGGATTTGCCTTGCCAGCGGGCAGCTGGAGCCGGACAACGGCGGTGACTTTCTTAGCCACGGATACCTCCGATAAAAAACAGTTTCAATATGACAAGCACCAAAAGCGTCCAGGCGTTATCCTGCTCGGAAGCGCCTGCACCGCTTAAGTTTGGCGTTTCTTTCTAATCAACCAGTCGCATCACCTGAAGAAAATCAAGCTCGACCGGCATGTCGCGACCAAAGAACGACACCATCACCCGCACACGACCCTTTTCCTGATCGATGGCATCTACGGTGCCTTCGAAATCGGTGAACGGCCCATCGGTGATCTTGACGGCCTGGCCGACCTGGTAGTTGACCCGAACCTTGGGCGCTTCCTCTTCCATCTGCTTGAGGATCGCCTTGACCTCGGCGTCTTCGAGCGGCGTCGGCCGTGTGCCGAGCCCGACAAAGCCTGTCACGCCGGGCGTGTTGCGCACAACATACCACGAGTCGTCGGTCAGCTTCATCTGCACCAGAACATAGCCCGGAAACACTTTTTTGTTGACCGTTCGACGCTGACCGTTCTTAATCTCGATCTCTTCTTCGGTCGGCACGACAACGCGAAAAATCTGGTCGCTCATCTCCATCGATTCGATGCGATGCTCCAGATTCTGCTTGACCTTGTTTTCGTAGCCCGAGTACGTATGGATCACGTACCAGCGGACTTCTTCTCCGCCAGATGGTGTGACTCGCGCTGTTTCATCCCGTTCGGCCACTGCTAACCTCCTTCATTCGTCAGCGATTAACCAAGGCTGATGAGGAAGGTGTAGAGCGAGTTCAGGAGAAAGTCGAGCAGACCCAGCACAGCACCCATCGCCAGCGAAATGGCGATCACGACATACGTCAGCCGCAAAGCCTCTTCGCGGGTTGGCCACACGACCTTACGCAGCTCACCGCGCGTTTCTTGGAACCAGCGCTGGATGCCGCCTTCCTGCTTGCTATCTTTGACCACAGCCACTGCGCGCTCCTTTTAGAGACCTTCCTGGTCTCGTGTCACGGCAAGACAGCCGTCTCGCCGTTCGATTCGCCGTACGCGAGCTACTTTGTCTCGCGGTGAGGTCGATGAACGCGGCAGCGCGGGCAGTACTTCTGGAGTTCCAGACGGCCCTGATCGTTCTTGCGATTCTTCTCCGACGTGTAGTTGCGCTCGCGGCACTCCGTACACGCCAGGGTGATGACGATGCGATTGCCCTTCTTAGAAGCCATGGTTCTAATCCTTGGAAGTAGTTAAGGGGTGAGGGACACATGATCCCCCACCCTCAGACGTACGCTATGTTTGTTATGCTTCGATCTTGGTGACGACACCGGCGCCGACGGTGCGGCCGCCTTCGCGGATCGCGAAGCGCAACCCTTCTTCGATCGCCACCGGCACGATCAGCTCCACGCCCATCTGCACGTTGTCGCCCGGCATCACCATCTC
>DASWTQ010000765.1:0-1907 GCA_036402055.1 Herpetosiphonaceae bacterium | reverse complement strand
GATTCTCCGAGGCGACGATGACGGTATCGACCGAGGCCAGCAGCTGCTCGCGATCGGCAAAAAAAGTTGTCTCGTAGTGCGTGGCCGCCTGCTGCCCGCGCTCCTGCCGATCGTCCCAGATGCCGCCGAGCACAGCGCCGGGAATCTGACTCAGCGCGACAGCGTAGGCCGGCGCGTGAACATGGGCAAAGCTGACGATCCCGACTCGCAAACGATCGCTCTGCATCGCGCTCCTCCTTCAGGCTGCGGCAAAGGTGATAGGTTGTCCGGTGCGGATACTTTGCAGCGCGGCCAGTCCCAGCCGCAGCGCCTCCAGCGCGTCCTCGCCCGTCACACGTGGTGACGGCCCGCCGCGCAGCCAGCCGATCAGCTCGCGCAGCTGGAGCAGATACGGATCTTCGATCAGACCGCCGCTCGGCACGGCCACGCCCTCAGCTCCCGGCTGCGGTGCCAGCTCAAAGCTGAGCGGCGCGCTCTTCTGGCTGTCGGTGCGAATCAGACCGGCGCTGCCCGAGACCTCAAGCGTCGTGCGAAAGCCGCTGGGATACGACCAGCTGCCTTCGACGTAGGCTAGCGCGCCGCTGCGGAAGCGCAGAATCGCCATGGCCGCGTCTTTGCCGGAGCGACCGCTGAAGGTCAGGCCCTGCGCGTGCAGACGCTCGACCGGCCCGAAGGCCCAGCGCGCCCAGTCGAAATCGTGGATCATCATGTCGAGCACCACGCCGCCGCTGCGCTCGACATCGGCGTACCAGTTGCCGGCGACCTGGGGAAATCCCGCGCCGCGTGTCAGCCGTGCCACGCCGGGTGTCCCAAGCTCGCCCCGCGCGATCATCTCACGGGCGGCGGCGTACTCCGGGAAGTAGCGCACGACATGCCCGACGCCAAGCTTGACTCCGGCCTCGGCGACCGCAGCCAGCATCGCCTCACCTTGCTCAAGCGTACGCGCCAGCGGCTTTTCGCAGATAATATGCTTGCCCGCGCGCGCCGCCTCGATCACGATCGCGTGATGCGTGTCGGTGGGCGTGACCACGATCACCGCGTCCACATCCGGCCGCGCCAGCGCTTCCGCCGCCGAGGAGTGGAGATCCGCGCCGAGCTGCCGGGCGATCTCGACGCTGGCGGGCGGAATCTCACCGGCCGCGATCGCTACCACGTTCACGCCATCGATCCGACTCAGAGCAGCGGCATGAACCCGCGCCATCGTACCCGCGCCGATGATAGCGATCCGCATCGATGATCCTCCATACAGAAATTGATATTTAAATTAATGAATCCAGGAGGCAGCTTAATTGTCAGGCCGATACAGCAGATCGAGCAGCAGCGCAGCCGTCCAGGAAAAATCCTCGGTGCCGTGGCCGTCGCCGGTCTCAGGGCTGAAATGCTCGAAAAAGCCGTGCAGCCGCACCAGCTCGACGATCCGCTGGCGCATCCAGCCGGCATATTCGGCGAAGCCGTAGCGCCGCAGCCCGTGGTAGAGCAGCCAGTCCACATTGATCCAGACCGGACCGCGCCAGTAGCGGCTCGGCGAGTAGCCAGGCGCCTGACGATCGTAGCAGGCCACGGGGTAGAGCGCGCTGTCCAGCGGACAGAACGAGGACGAATTGAGATAGCTGTAGAGCCGCTCAGCGCGCTCTTGATCGGGAATGCCGGCGAAGAGCGGCGTGAAGCCGGCTGCAACATGCACGTCGATCGGCGTGTTGGCTACCAGATCGAAGTTGATATAGGTGCCGTGCTGCTCGTCCCAGAGCTTGCCGTTGATCGCGCTGGCGGTCTGCTCGGCCCAGCGCTCGAATATCTCCGGCGGCTCGCCCACAATCCGCGCGATCTCCGCCAGATCCCGGTTGGCCTGACAGAGCAGCGAGTTGAACAGCACATCCTGGATCAGGAACGGAAAATCAGCGCGAATC
>DASWTQ010000764.1:0-7536 GCA_036402055.1 Herpetosiphonaceae bacterium | reverse complement strand
GGTCAAGATCCGGGGCTACCGCGTGGAGCTGGGCGAGGTCGAGGCCGCGCTCGATACGCATCCGCAGGTGCGCGAGGTCGTGGTGCTGGCGCGGCCGCACGGCGGCACCACGCGGCTGGTGGCCTATGTGGTGCTCGACGGGGCGATGCCAAGCCTGAGCGCGTGGCGGCAGTTTTTGCAGGCACAGCTGCCGGAGTACATGCTGCCGCAGGTGTTTGTGCGCCTGGACGCGATCCCGCTGGCGCCGCACGGCAAGATCGACCGTGCCGCGCTGCCGCTGCCCGACGTGGAGCCCACGCGCGAGAGTGCCTACGCCGCCCCCAGCAGCCCGCTCGAAGCCCAGCTCGCCGCCATCTGGAGCCAGGTGCTAGGCGTACCAACTGTCGGCGTCCACGACAACTTCTTCCTTCTCGGCGGCGACTCAATCAGGAGTATTCAGATCATCTCGCGCGCCAACCAGGCCGGAATACGCATCACACCGCGACAAATGTTCCTCCATCAGACGATCGCGGAGCTGTCCGGCGTTGTTACTGCGCCTGAGACGCTGACGGTTGATCAAGGACCAGTGCGCGGGAATGTGCCTCTCACGCCGATCCAGCGCTGGTTTTTTGAGCAGCAGCTGCTCGATCAAGATCATTACAACCAGTCGATCCTGCTTAAACTTCATCGTCGTCTCACGCCCGCGCTGCTGGAGCAAGCCATCAAGCAACTGCTGGCACATCACGACGCGCTGCGGATGCGCTTTCATCCCACCGACCAGGGCTGGCAGCAGATCAACCAGGATCTTGAAACGACCGTGCCGTTTACTCGGGTTGACCTCAGTATGGTACCCGTCGAGCAGCAGCGTGCGGCAATTGAAGCGGCTGCGGCTGAGATCCAGGCCAGCTTGAATCTGCAAACCGGGCCGATCCTGCGCGCTGTCTTATTCGATCTCGGCGCGCATCTGCTCGGACGCCTGCTGATCGTGATCCACCACCTGGTTATCGACGGCGTTTCATGGAATATTCTGCTGGAGGATCTCCAGACAGCCTGCGATCAGCTTGAGCAGGGTCGCCAGATCGCGCTGCCGTCAAAGACTACGTCATTCAAACAGTGGGCTGAGCGCCTGAGCGAGTATGCGCAGACGCCGGAAGTACAGGCCGAGCTTGAGTACTGGCACGGCGCAATTCCGGGCCAGGCCAGCCCGCTGCCGATCGACATGGCCGCCGGCAGTAATACGGAAGGCTCCACGGCCAAGGTGCGCACAGCGATCGATGCGGCGCAAACACGGCTGCTGCTTCAGCACGTGCCGGCGGCATACCGCACCCAGATCAACGATGTGCTGCTCACGGCGCTCGCGCTGGCCTATCAGCGCTGGACCGGAAGCCCGTCGCTGCTGGTGGATCTGGAAGGCCACGGCCGCGAAGAGCTGTTCTCGGACGTCGATCTGTCGCGCACCGTCGGCTGGTTTACAACGGCATTTCCGGTACACCTCCATCTGGGATCGAGCCTCCATCCAGGCGCGAGCCTCAAGGCGATCAAAGAGCAGCTGCGACAGATTCCGCGCCGTGGGATCGGCTATGGCCTGCTGCGCTACCTGGCTCAAGAGCAGGCACTTGATGAGCGCCTGTCGGCAAAGCCGGCGGCCCAGATCATCTTCAACTACCTCGGGCAGTTCGATGGTGTGCTGCCGGAAGATGCGCTGTTTGAGCTGGCGCCTGAAGCGACAGGCCCGGCCCGTGGCCCCGAGAATGCGCGCCAGCACCTGATCGAGGTGACCGGCGAGGTCGTGGATGGGCAGCTACGCGTTGTCTGGACCTATAGCCGGCATTTCCACGGGCACGAAACGATCGTTGCGCTGGCGGAGCACTTCCTGGCCACGCTGGACGAGATCATCAACCACTGCGTTTCGCCGGACGCGGGCGGCTATACGCCCTCGGATTTCCCGCTGGCGCGGCTGAACCAGCAGCAGATCGATCAGCTCGTCATGGGCCGGCGCACGATCGCAGACATCTATCCTTTATCGCCGCTTCAGCAGGGCTTGCTCTTCCACAGCCTGTACAATCCTGAGTCGAGCTTATACCTCGATCAGCTCACCTATGAGCTACGCGGCGCGCTCGACGTAGCAGCCTTCCGCAAAGCCTGGCAGGAGGCGATCGATACACACGCGATCTTGCGCACGTCGTTTCACTGGCAGGGACTGGCCGATCCGCTGCAACTGGTGCATCAGCGCGTCGAGGCGCCGTTCCAAACGTATGACTGGTCGCATCTGCCAGCTGAGCGGCAGCAGACGCAGCTCGCCCAATTGCTGGCCGCCGACTATCAGCAACCGCTGGATCTCGCTTCTGCGCCGCTGATGCGGCTGACGCTGATCCGGCTCGATCCGGCGACCTACCGCTTGATCTGGAGCTTTCATCACCTGCTGCTGGATGGCTGGTCGCTGCATCTCTTGCTTCAGGATGTGTTCCGCGCATACCGGGCGCTGGCGCAGGGTGCTACACCGCAGCTTGAGCGCGGGCAGCCGTTCAAGGAATATATCGCCTGGCTGCAGCGGCAAAACATGCAGCAGGCGGAGCAGTTCTGGCGGCAGATGCTGCGGGGCTTTAGCCGGGCAACACCGCTGGGGTTGGATCGGCTGCTTGATCCCGCAGCCAGCCAGGAGGTCGAGACGGCTCACCAAACGATCTACCTGTCGGCGGAGGCGAGCAATACGCTGTATGGCTTCGTCAAGCAGCAGCAGCTGACGCTCAACACGCTGTTTCAGGGCGCGTGGGCGCTGCTTCTGAGCCGCTACAGCAACAGCGACGACATCGTCTTCGGCACGACCGTCTCAGGGCGACCACCCGAGCTACCGGGCATCGAGCGCACGGTCGGAGTCTTTATCAACACGCTTCCGGCGCGGCTGCGCGTGGCCGATGACCAGTCGCTGATCGCGTGGCTGGAGCAGATCCAGATGCAGCAGGTTGAGTTGCGGCAGTACGAGTATAGTCCGCTCGTGCATGTGCAGGGCTGGAGCGAAGTCCCGCGCGGCCAGCCATTGTTTGAAAGCCTGCTGGTTTTTGAAAACTATCCCGAGGATTCGACTCCCGGTGAGAAAGCCGACAAGCTGGTATTCCGCCAGGTTGGCGCGGCGGAGCAGTCGAGCTATCCGCTCACGCTGATCGTCGCGCCCGGCAGCCGGCTGCGCATTCAGCTCATGTACGATCGCCGCCGCTTCGACAACGACACGGCAACGATGATTATCGGCCATCTGCAAACGCTGATCGAAACAGCGCTGACGACGCCTGCAGGCCGCATCGCCGAGCTATCGTTCTTGACGGAGGCCGAGCGGCACAACCTGATCGTCGCCTGGAATGCCACCGCTATCAGCCGTCACGACCAGCAGTATGCCCATGTTCGTTTCGCGGAACAGGCCGCACGCACGCCCAACGACATCGCGCTTGTGTACCGGCAGACGCGTCTGAGCTACGGGGAGCTGAACAGCCGAGCCAACCAGCTGGCGCACTATCTGCGCGGGCTGGGAACAGCAACGCGTGTCGCGCTGTTTCTGGATCGCTCGCCGGATCTCGCGCTGAGCGTGCTGGCTACACTCAAGGCCGGCGGAACCTGTGTTGTGCTACATCCGGCAGATCCGCAGAGCTATCTCGCGGCGATCCTGGAGGACGCGCAGCCGGATCTGATCCTTACCTTCGACGCGCTGCACAGCCGCCTGCCGCAATGGAGCGGCAAGCGCCAGCCTCGGATCATCGCGCTAGACGCCGAGCGTGCGACGATCGCGCAGCAGCCGTCAGTCAATCCGCACAGTCTTACCCTGGATGAGCAGCCGGCCTCTATCAGCTACGCCGCCGGCAAAGGCATAGCGATTAGCCATCGCGCTCTAGGCCAGCGTCTGCTTTATCTTCAGCAAACATTCCCGCTCGCAGCGACGGATGCCGTGCTGCACAGCGCCGATCCGGCAACGGATGCGGCCATCTGGGAGCTGCTGTGGCCGCTGACGGAGGGCGCGCGTGCGGTCATCGCTGCGGCCGGCGACGAGACACCAGCGGCGATCCGGCAGAGCATCGCCGAGCATGAGGTCACCGTGCTGCCGGTTCTGCCGACGACCTTAGCGGGGCTTCTGCATGAGCAGCCGGCCCAGCAGGCGCTGCGTTCGCTCCACCTGGTGCTCTGTGGCGGTGAGCAGCTTGCGCAGCGGATCGTCGACGACTTTTATCGCGTCGCTGCGGCACAGCTCTACCACTACTACATGCCGCCTGAGACGGCCGGATTCGTCCATCAGCTCTGCGAGCCCGAAGCATTGTCCGCTGTCGTGCCCATCGGGCGACCGGTTGCCTCGGCGTACATCCTCAGTCAATCGCGTCAGCTTGTGCCGATCAGCGTGAGCGGCGAGCTATGGCTGTCCGACACTAGCCTCGCGCGTGGCGATGCTCACGACCCGGCATGCTTCAGCGCCGATCCGTTTGCGCCTGTCGCCGGCATGTGGATGTTCCAGACCGGCGATTCTGCTCGCCGCCTGAGCGACGGCACGATCGAGCTGGCGCAGGCAGGCACGCGACAGGCATGGATCGCGGGACGCCGGGTTGATCTGGATGCCGTGGCTCAGGTGATTACCGAGAGCCCGGCGGTAGCTGAATGTGTTGTTCGGGTGCGGCACAGCGTCGAGCGCGGACCGGAGATAGTCGCGTACGTTGTCGCTACGACGGCGCTCGGCTCGGCGCAGCTTGCTCAGTATGTCGCCGAGCGGCTACCGGCAGCAATAGCTCCCCGAATCTATATCCCGCTGACTCAGCTGCCGCTGGATGCGACGGGTGAGATCGATGAGCAGGCGCTCGCCGAGCTGGTAGCGGTTGATCCCGAGCTGATCGATCGCTGGGAGACGACGCTTCAGCAGCTTCCCGACGTCGATCAGGCGGCTGTGGTCCTTCAAGAGCCGGTGCCGGACTCGCCATTGCTGCATCTCAGCGAGGTCTTCGAGCACTGGCGATCGCTCTCGGGCCAGCTTCAGGTTGCATCCACGTCGACGCCGCGTGCAGCGCCAGCGCTGAGCCCCGAGCTGCTCGGCAGGCCCAGCCTGAGCGACGGCGGTCCGCTGGTGCTGCCGCCGGACAGCCCGACGACGCTGTCGGCAGCACTGCTGCGAGCGGCGCGCGACCACGCTCAGAACGGCGTGGTCTACATCCAAAATGATAGATCGGAGCTGTTCCGCTCGTATCCGGCACTGCTCGAAGAGGCCGAACAAGTGCTGACCGGTCTGCGCAGCCTGGGCCTACAGCCACAGGACAAAGTCATCTTCCAGCTCGATCTCAACCAGGATTTTGTGCCGGTCTTCTGGAGCTGTATTCTGGGCGGCTTCGTGCCGGTGCCGATCTCGATCGCGCCCACCTACGATCAGCCGAACAGCACGCTCTCCAAGCTTGCGAATGCCTGGCAGCTGCTGGATCGGCCGGTGATCGTTACCACGCAGCGGCTGGCGCCCGCTCTGCGCTCGGTGCATCAGCTGCTGGGCGGCGACCCGTTCCAGGTTGCCGAGGTCGAAGAGCTGCGCGCGAACGCTCCCGACCGGCGCTGGCATCCCAGCGAGCCCGAGGATCTGACGCTGATCCTGCTGACATCCGGCAGCACGGGCATGCCCAAAGGCGTGCAGCTGAGGCATCGCAATATTCTCAGCCAGGGCGCGGGCACGATGCTGATGAACGATTTTTCCAGCCGCGATGTTTCGCTCAACTGGATGCCGCTGGATCATGTCGGCGGAATCGTCATGTTCCATCTCCGCGACGTGTTTCTCTGCTGCCAGCAGATCCACGCCCCAACCGATCTCGTTCTGCGTGATCCTTTGCTCTGGCTGGACTGGATCGAGCGCTACCGGGCGACAATCACCTGGGCGCCGAACTTCGCCTATGGTCTGATCAACGACCAGGCCGACGAGATCGAGCGCCGCAGCTGGGATCTTTCTTCGATGCGCTTCATCTTGAACGGCGGCGAGGCAGTCGTGGCCCGCACCGGACTGCGCTTCCTGGAGCGACTAAGCGTCCACGGCTTGCCCGTGAGCGCGATGCATCCGGCGTGGGGCATGTCCGAAACCTCGTCGGGTGTGACCTACTCCTGGCGCTTCACGGAGCTGACCGAGGATGCAACCTTCGTGGAGGTCGGAGCGCCGATCCCCGGCATCGCTATTCGCATCGTCGATGCTCAGAATCAGGTTGTTCCCGAGGGCACAATCGGGCGGCTGCAAGTGAGCGGCCGTACTGTGACCGGCGGATACTACCGCAACGCAGCGCTCAACGAGCAAGTGTTCCACGACGGGCGCTGGTTCAACACGGGCGACCTCGGCTTCCTCAAAGATGGCCGGCTGACGATCACGGGACGCGAACAGGACGTGATTATTATCAACGGCGTCAACTACTATAGCCACGAGATCGAGGCGGTTGTAGAAGAGGTGGCCGGAGTTGCGGTCTCGTTTACCGCCGCCTGTGCCGTGCGCCAGCAGGGCAGCGACACCGATCTGCTGACGATCTTTTTCAGCCCTGAGCAGCCCGACGAAACGTTTATCCAGGCGGTGATGAAAGAGATACGCGGGCGCGTCACCAAAGACGTGGGCGTTAACCCCAGCTACTTGATCCCGCTGGAAAAAGAGGTCATCCCCAAAACCGCGATCGGCAAGATTCAGCGCTCACAGCTCAAAGATCGCTTCGTCGCGGGTGAGTTCGACGCGATTCTCAAACAGATCGACGTGCTGAGCGGCAATGCGAACACGCTCCCCGACTGGTTCTACCGGCCGGTCTGGCGGCGCAAGGCCGGTATTACAACTGACGCGAAGACTCACGGCGCCACGCTGGTCTTGCTCGACGCGCACGGGCTGGGCGAGCAGATCTGCGCGGCGCTGGAACAGCAGCAGTCTCCGGCGATCGGCGTCGTGATCGGATCTACCTTCGCGCGGATCGATGAGCGCCGCTATCAGCTTGATCCGAGCCAGCCTGATCACTACCGTCGTCTGCTCGCCGCGCTGGCCGCAGATCGCATGCCGCTCAGCGCCGTGATCCATCTCTGGACCTTCGCGACCGCCGCTACGCTGGACACAGCGGCCCTGGATCGAGCGCAGACGCTGGGCAGCTACAGCCTGCTCCTGCTGGCCCAGGCGCTCACCGAGCAGGCCAGCGCGCAGCCGGTACGCCTGCTGGTCGTCAGCAGCGACAGCCAGCCCGTGCGCTCCCGCGATCAGCTTGCGCCTGAGCACGCGCCGATGCTTGGGCTGCTCAAAACGTTGGCTCAGGAGCTGCCCTGGCTGCATTGCCGGCATCTGGATCTGCCGTCGAGCTACAGCGCCCGTGATATTCCACATGTGCTCCGCGAGCTGCGCATCGCCGACCCGGACGTCGAGGTGGCGTATCGCGATCAGCAGCGGCTCGTCTCCCGGCTGGAGCATGTCGACGTCACACAGCGAGCCCGCAGCTTGCCCTTCAAGAGCGGCGGGATCTACCTGCTCACTGGTGGGCTTGGCGGCATCGGCGAACAGCTCGCCGCGTATCTCCTCAAGCAGTACGGCGCACGCCTGCTGAT
>DASWTQ010000763.1:0-6826 GCA_036402055.1 Herpetosiphonaceae bacterium | reverse complement strand
GAAATCAGTTGACGGTTATACACGTTCTATGGCTATATATAGACATAATAGAACGACATAAAACGTGTGGAATGTAACAATAACTATTTACACTTGGGTGATGGTCGGGTGGCGCTGACTCCGGCTGTCCTGAGTGTCGGGCGCTCCTTCCGTGGTCGCGGCGAGATTGAGCCAGCCAGGGCCGGGGCCGGGCAGCGACCCTACAGGCGAAGAGGCACGCCGGCGGGCATCCGGCGGCAACGGCGCGGCAGCGTCGCCGGCGCGTTCCGCGATCGTGACCGTTGCGGCGGGTAGCCGGTGTGCGAGCCTCCTTCGGCGGTCGCCTGCCAACACGGTCCCTGGCTGGCGTGAGGGGAATCAAGCGTGGGAAGGAAGTACGTCCATCAGCCAGCAGTCAACGGCAACTCCTGATGCTGCTGGCTGGCATGATGTCCCGAGGCGGCTCTCTTCTGCAACTCCCGGCGGGTTACGATTCCCTCGCCTCTCGGTGAGAAGTTCCCATCAGACGTGTGGGTGGCCGACGGGTCCACAGCCGTGCGTGTATGCACCTGCGCCAGGTGTCGCTCCAGCCGCCACGCTCCGGGTGGCACTCGTCGTGCGGATAGTGCGCTGTAATCAGTGGCGGACCTCAGTCCACCTTTAAAGGGGATGCCTGGCCGAGCACCCAGATTCTCCGGTGTAGCAGTGTGGTGTGCATGACCGTCTCACTGTACATACTGACTCATCGTGATCCTTCCTTCCTGCTGACCTGGTTCGAGCGAACGAGGTTCCCGTACGGAACCATCGTGCGTCTGCCAGCGGAATAGGTTGTAGTACGTGCCACGCCGATCCATCAGATCGTGGTGAGTACCCGACTCCACCATCCGGCCCTGGTGCATCACGAAAATGCGATCGGCATTGATGATCGTGCTGAGCCGATGGGCAATAATAATCGTCGTGCGACCTTGCCGATGGTCGGTGAGCGCCTGAATAATCCCTTGTTCGGTCGCGCTATCGAGATTGCTGGTCGCCTCGTCAAGGATCAGAATCGGCGCGTCTTTGAACAGCGCCCGCGCCAGGGCGATTCGTTGCGCCTGGCCTGATGAAAAATTCTCACCAGTGCGCGACACCTGCGTATCGTAGCCGCGTACAAGCTGCTGAATAAACGGCGCGGCATTGGCGATCTCAGCGGCGCGATACACCGAGTCAACCGGCGCATCCTGGAGCATCGTGATATTCTCGCGCACGGAATGTGGAAAGAGCCGAGAGTTCTGGAACACCGCGCTGATCATGCGCCGTAGCTCATCGGGCACGATCCGGCGCGTGCTCACGCCATCGATGCGCACATCGCCCTCCTGCGGCAGGTAAAACCCCGCGATCAGATTTGCCAGCGACGTTTTGCCCGATCCGGTCTCGCCCACAATCGCGATCGTCTCGCCCGGCTGAACGCTGAAGCTCACCTGCTTGAGAACCGGCTGCTGCTGCTTGTAGCCAAAGGTCACCTGGTCAAACTCGATCCGTCCCTCGATCGTCGTGAGGGTAGATGGCTCGGACACACGCGTGTGCTCAGGCGCGAGTGCCAAAATTTCTTCCAGGCGCTCCATGCCCACCAACGAGATACGCAGATTGATGAGGATCGCGGGCAGCCGCTGGATCGGGGCAAAAAAGAACGCGGTCATGCCAAAAATGAAGACCATTTGACCAGGAGTAATCTCAGCGGCCAGCACACGACTTGCGCTATACACCAGCACCACTGCCGTCACGAGGGCGGTGGTAGCCGAAACCCAGACCGAAGCCAGCGCCGTGGTCAGGCGATCGGTATAGCGGCTTTCAATAAACGTGTCGAGCTTCTCAAGCCCCAGCCGCTGGTGCTGCGCTTCGGCCGAGAAGACCTTAATCGTGCGGAGCCCGTCCAGCATATTGCCAAGGTAGGCAAACATTTCTTCCATGCGCAGCAGCATGGTGCGCTGCGCGGTATACACCCGATTATTCAGGAGCAATAACACGATCACGATCAGCGGGATGGTCAGCGATGCGATGAGCGCGGTGCGCAGATCGTAGAACGCAATCACCATCAGCGCCCCGATCAACATCAGCCCATCCGTCGTGAGCTGGACAAAATTTTCCGTCGTCGCCTGCTGAATCGACTCGATATGCCCGAGGCGCAGCATCATGCTCTGGGGACAGCGCGTGTCATACACGCGCTGAGGAAGCGTGATCAGGTGTTTGAGGTAGCGCTGCCCGTATGCGCGATGGATCTGGCGGCCTGCCCGAGCGACAAGCCAAAGACGCGCATAGTGCAGCAAGCCTTGCAGCGCGCTGATCGCAAACAGGCCAAGCCCAAACGCCAGTAAGAGCTGCGCTTCTCGGCTCGGGATAATCTGATCAATCAGGAGCTGAAGAAACCACGAGGCGCTCCATCCAAGACCGGTCGCACAGATAGCGAACAGGAGCGCCAGGCCGATCAGCCGGCGATGCTGCTGCACAAAGCTCAGGAAGACGCGGACAGGATTGAAGTCGCGCGACCGCGCTTGCAACGCAGGTGTCGGCCGATACTCAACCAGATAGCCGCTCCACTGCTGCTCGAACGCAGCGCGGGGAACCGTCAGCAAGCCGCGATTCGGGTCGACAATCCGCACGGCCGTCGGCGTCCACTGCGCGAGGACCACATAATGGCCGTCTATATCGTTCAAATGCACGATCGCCGGCAGCTGGATATGCGCAAGCGCCTCATAGATCGCACGGGCAGGCCGCGCATCGAAGCCAACCAGGCGGCCGCCATTGCGTAACCCTTGCAGCGTCGTGCCGTTCAGGTCGGTCTCGACCACTTCGCGGGCCTGCTCCAACGACAGATGATGCCCATAATACGCGGCAACTGAGGCAAACGCGGCGGCGCCACAGTCGCGGCCATCGGACGATCGGACCCAGGGTACGCGCTGATAGGCCATCCGCTTAAACAACATAGGGCACCTCCGCAGGTTCTACACGCCTGCCAGCCGACGGCCCGTTGATGAGCAAGTCGGCAAGCTGCTCATAGATTGGCAGAGCCGCCCGCTGCGCGACCCAATCGAACTGTCCATTGGGATTGATTTCCAGAAACACATACTCGCCCGCAGGCGTGAGGATCATATCGACGCTGCCATACACCAGCCCCAGCCGATCCATCAACGCGAACAGCCGCTGCTGAATAGGCTCCGGGAGATCATAGGGCGTGTACGGCGTATGCTCCAGGTCATAGCGCCGCCAATCGTCACGCGAGCGCTCGCTCTGCTGCGAGTGGATCGCACATGTGAAGATCGAACGGTCAATAATCACAATCCGTAGCTCGATCGCTTTAGGGATATACGGCTGAAAGATACACGGTGTCGGGATGAAGTTCGGCCCTTCGACAAGACGCTCGCCGGCAACCCGATTCGTATAGATCAGCGCGACGCGGACATGCGCCTCATCATGGCCCTGAACCACGACGTGGCCTTTGAAGGGCTTATAGATGATCTGCTCGTGATGCTCGTCATAGAATTCGCGCGCGGCATCTAAGCGCACGGTGTACAGCGTGTCGGGGATGCACAGGCCGACCTGCGATGCCAGGAGCAGCTGGCAGCATTTCTCCTCAAAGGCCACGTTGAAGGGCGGCGGATTGAGACAAAACACGTTGCTGTACTGGAGCGCCGTGGTCAGACCTTTGTGGAACGCCACCCACTCGCGCTGGAAAAAGGCGCGATCATCACGATCCGAGGCCACGTGTTCGAGCCGCGGGTCGTCTCGCTCAGCATACCAGCAGCGCCAGAGCCAGGCTGATCGAATATCGCGCACATCCATTGACCGATCGTCGAAGCACAGGACCGCCTGACCGCCACCCTTGATCCGCAGCGACACCTTATGTTCTGCCATCGTTTCTGGCGAGAGAATCAGTGACTCGACACCACGGCTGTCGAGCACAGCCTGCAACCGTGTAACCGTAAGATCACCGGGAAGATTGGTCATCAGCAAGATCATGGTAGTGGTCTTTCTCGGGATATAGCTCTTCTGCTTAGAGACACAGCTATATCCCGATAACTACGTGCTGTGAGACGTTCTCAAGTCAGGACAACACGGGCGCGAGACAGCAAGGAGGCAGCACCTTCATGTCCTCTCGCATGGAGATCCGAGTATCGTGACCGTTGGTAAAGGCTCGGAACCCTTCCCTGTAAGCGCTGTCCTGCTATTCAGGGTGTTCGTCGAAGCTGTCAGCGTCATCGTTCGGGCAGGTACCGGTGAAGCTTCCTGCTGCTAGTTGAACCGCGCTCGCCCCAAAACAGCCGACCACCTCGTTGAGGTCGAATTCGTGCTCTTCCAGATAGGACAGCCCGAAGATCGGCGCGGACTCCAATGTAGCTTTCGTGCTTAAAGCCTGAGCCGTGCTGAATCTGTGTTCCATGAGCGAACCACTCCTTTATAGTGCCAACAGTCGAGCGCTCCCTTCCCTGTGCGCGCGGTCCTACTAGGGGACTTCTCCACGGTCAGTGTCATCCGCTGGGCACGTATAGGTGGTGGTGTTAATAGCTGATGGATCGACCGAGCTAGCCCCGAAGCAGCCAGCCACCTCGCTGAGATCGAACTCGTGTTCTTCCAGGTAGTACAGCCCGAAGATTGGGGAGGTTTCCGACTTGGCGTTGGAGATTGATGAAGCGGGTTTCGTGAAGGTGTGTTCCATCGCAAGCTACTCCTTTCTAGATACACTTCCCGTCGAGCGCTCCCATTGCCTGTGCGCGCTGCCTTGCTTAGGGTACGTGTCCGAAGCCGTCCCAGTCATCCCCTGGGCAGGTATAGGTGGCGGGATAAGCCATGTCTCCATCAGTCGAGCTAACCCCAAAACAGCCGACGACCTCGCTGAGATCAAACTCGTGCTCTTCCAGATAGTTCAGCCCAAAGATCGGCGCGTGCTCCGACGCTTTCCCCGTCACGGCATTGGGGTTCGTGCGCGTGTCTTCCATGACAAGCTACTCCTTTTATCGTTACCTACAGTCGAGCGCTCCCTTCCCTGTGCGCGCGGTCCTGCTTAGGGTACTTCTGCGCCGCCGTCGGCGTCATCCGTCGGGCACGTAAAGGTGGCGGGATAAACGCTGTTTGCATCAACCGCGCTCGCCCCGAAGCAGCCGACGACCTCGTTGAGATCGAACTCGTGCTCTTCCAGATAGTACAATCCGAAGATCGGCGCGTGCTCCGGCGTAGACTTCGCGCTTGATGCCTGAGCTGTGCTGAGCGTGCGTTCCATAGTCAACCCTCCTTTGAAGTAGGGTGATCCGCGTATTTCCTTACGCCTGGCAGGCAAGAAAACACGAATCACAACATATTCCGGCGAACAACATTCACCGCGACAACAGGGAAGGGATCAGCCGGCTAGCCGACTACAATGTGAACCGTCACAGAACACGCAGCGACCACGTGCTGTGACGAGGGGGTGCTGGGATAGGGGTGCTCGGCGAGAGCACTGATAGGAAGACAGGAGGATGCAGTACATACCGTATGTTCTCCTGACGATACGCGGCCGCGACGGTCATCGCGTGCCACTTCGATGCTCATATTGGGGGGTGGGTTCGACACGCGGATCGCAGGCAGATCAGGGCGTCCAGGGACGAGCCGCCCGCACCCGTGGACGTGGCGGGAGCCGAAGCGCTAGCCGCTGGACCTCCTTATCTCGCTGGTACCCGTGCCAGCGCCGGGTTCGTGGCCGCTTCCCGCCGCGCGCACCCGGCTCGACACGTCGTGGTCCCGCGTCGCACGGAACGCGCCGACGAGCCGGTCGAGCTGCGTGGTTTTCAGGAGATAGCCCGCCGCCCCGGCGCGCAGGCCGTCGCAGACTGCCGCCGCGTCATCGCCGCCCGACAACAGGACCATCTGCACATCAGGATAGGCGACGCGCAGCTGCTGGGTCGCGGCGATCCCGTCCAGCAGCGGCATCTGCCCATCCATCAGGACCACATCCGGCTGAACCTGCGCCACCACGGCGAGGGCCTCCAGGCCAGTGGCGGCTTCGCCGACGACCACGACCTCGGGGTGGCGGTCCAGCAGGTAGCCGCTGATCCAGCGGACATCTGGGTGATCATCGACCAGCACGACGCGGATCATCACGGTCCTCCTCCCGCTGGCGGACGCGGCGGTCTGCCGCCTGACCGCTGGTGTCGGGGCAGATGCCCGTGGGGGCAGTAGACCACAGCGCGGCCCGCGTGCGGGATCGGTCACCGAGCCAAAAACCGATCCGGTTAAGATAGCGTGAACCGACACCGGCCCAGCCGGATGTGCGTCTGACGCGCGTCGGGTATAATCAACGCCATCCCCCCAGGCTGCATCGGATGTCGGCACGCCCTGTGTCGCGTGTACCGTCAGGAGAATCCCGTATGCCCCACGAACGAGCACCTGAGTCCTTTGGGTCTTGGCTGCGCCAGCGGCGGAACGCGCTGGATCTGACCCAGGTCGCCGTCGCCCACTGCGTCGGCTGCGCCGAGGTCACGATCCGCAAGCTGGAGGCGGCGGTGCAGCGGCCCTCGCGCCAGCTCGCCCAGCGCCTGGCGGTCTGCCTGGAACTCCCGCCCCCTGAGCAGGAGGTGTTTCTTCAGGTGGCCCGTGGCGAGCGCCCCGTTGATCGCTTACCCCCAGCCTGGCCAGCGGACACCATCACGCTGGCGGGTGACGTGGTAGGGTCCGTGATCCCCTTGCCGCTTGATCGGGTGCCACCGCCTGCGCCGCTGCCGCCGGGCTCACGGATGCCGCTGCGCCGCAATCCGCTGTTCGTCGGACGGGATAGTGACCTGCGGCAGTTAGCCCGTACCCTGACCGTACGTGAGACGGCGGCCATCGGGCAGGTGGA
>DASWTQ010000762.1:0-18390 GCA_036402055.1 Herpetosiphonaceae bacterium | reverse complement strand
TCGTCGCCGGGCCGCCCGACGATCCACAGCGTACCGCCGGCTTTCGGCTCCAATCGGCGGCGCTGGCGATACGCGCCTTCGACACAGGCCCACGGCTCGGTTAGCGCGGCCTCGGCATAGCCGAGCTTATCGCCCACGGGCAGCACATACGCGCCGGCGTCGGCGTTCAATACCTCGGAGCCGATCAGATGATACTGGATCAGACCGCCGGGAATCGTGTAGCCGTAGGCCGTCGCAACGCCGTTCTGGTAGATGTCGGGCTGGATCGCCAGCCGCTGGCCGACATGATACTGGCCCTGCAAGTTACGGCCGACCTTCATCACCGTCAGCGCCGTCTCGTGGCCGAGTCGCGTCGGCTCGACACGCAGATCGCGGTTGTAGAGCTTGGGATGCTTGCCGCCCTGCTGGATCAGCTTGACATCGCTGAAGCACAGGCTCACGGCGTCGATCCGCACCAGCAGCTGATCGTCGCCCGGCTCGGGCACCTCAAACACCTCGGGCTGGTTGTCGCGCCCGATATTTTCCAGGCCGGGGCCGTACATGTTCCAGGCTTTGGTCTGCGCTGGAACCGGCGCATCCGGCGAGCGATAGGTATCATACTTCGACATGCATTGCTCCTTGGCGGACTTCGGCGGCTGTCGCGCAGTGCAGCGCCTGCCGGGCGCGCTCACGGCACTCGGCCAGCGCCAGCCCGCGAATCTGCGCTTTCACCGTCGGCACGGCGGGCGCGCTCACGCTCAGCTCGTCTACGCCCAGCCCGATCAGAATCGGCACTGCCTGCGGATCGGAGCCCAACTCGCCGCAGACGCCGACCCATTTTCCGGCGGCGTGCGCGCCCTGCACTGTGCGCTCGATCAACCGCAGCACGGCAGGATGCAGACCGTCGGCGTGCGCTGCGACCAGCGGATTCGTGCGATCCATCGCCAGCGTGTACTGCGTCAGATCGTTGGTGCCGATCGAGAAAAAGTCGATCTCGGGCGCGAACAGATCCGCCATCAGCGCGGCGGCCGGCACCTCGATCATGATTCCGATCTCGACCTGCGGCGCGTCCAATGCCGCGCGAATCTCGTCGACGATCTTGCGGGTGGCGCGCAGCTCCTGAAGATCGGCGATCATCGGAAACATGATGCGCAGCGGTCCATGCGCGGCGGCGCGAAAAATCGCCCGCAGCTGCTCGCGCAGAATGTCGGGATGGGCCAGACACAGCCGGATGCCGCGCTGTCCCAGGAATGGGTTTTCTTCGGCGGGCAGGTTGAGATACGGCAGCGGCTTGTCACCGCCGATGTCGAGCGTACGCACGATCACCGGGTGGCCCTGCATCGCCGTCACGATGTCGCGATACACCGCGTACTGCTCGTCCTCGGAGGGCGGCTGCTCGCGCTGCAAAAACAAAAACTCGGTGCGCAGCAGGCCCACGCCCTCCGCGCCGGAGGCCGCAGCTTTGCGCGCGTCCTCCACACCGCCGACATTCGCCACCACCTCCACGCGATGACCATCGCTCGTCACGGCGGCCTCAGCAGCCGCAGCCGCAGCCGCAGCCCGTTTCGCTGTAATCGCCTCCTGAGCCGCCCTGGCCTGCGCCAGCGTGGCCTCGTCGGGCGTTGCGGTCAGCGTGCCAGCGCCGCCGTCGAGGATCGCGAAGGAGTGATCGGGCAGCTCCAGCACGGCGCTGCCGGCACTGACGACCGCAGGCAGGCCCAGCGCCCGCGCCAGGATCGCGGTATGCGCGTTGGGACCGCCGATCGCCGTGCAAAAGCCCAGCACGCGGGCCGGATCGAGCGCGGCGGTTTCGGAGGGCGTCAGGTCCTTGGCGATCAGAATAAACGGCTCGGCCGGCAAGGCCGGCGCGGTCGAAGCCGCATGAGTCAGCACCCGCAGCACCCGCTCGCCGACATCGCGTACGTCCGTGGTACGCTCGGCCAGCAGCGGATCGGTGAGCTGCGCCAGAGCGGCGGCCTGCTCCTCGGTGGCGCGCTGCCAGGCCTGAGCCGCGCTCTGCCCGCCGTCGATCAGTGCATGCACATTCGCCAGCAGATCGGGATCGTCCAGCAGATCGCGGTGGACCTCGAAAATCGCGGCCTCCTCGACGCCGGCGCGATCTTTGGTCTGCTCATAAAGCAAGGCCAGCTGGGTGCGCGCTTCCGCCAGCGCCGCCGTGAGCCGCGCGCGTTCTTCGGCGGGCGTTCCGGCTCCCTCCTGCACGGCGATCGTGGCACGGCGGAACTGAAAGACCGGGCCGAGCGCAATACCGGGCGCTCCGGCGATCCCGCGAATAGTATTGGCCGGCATGGGCGGCGCGGCGGATGGCGCAGCGGGAGCTTGCGCCGGGTGGCCGTTGGTGGGGCTGCCGTCGGTGAGCGACTCGCCGAGTCCGCTGTGGACCAGATCGCTCAATGTTTCCAGCGCCTGAGCCTCGTCCTCGCCGTCGGTCTCGATCGAGATCGACTGGCCGGCCTCCACGCCCAGCGTCAGCAGCGAGATCAGGCTTTTGGCATTGACCTGTTTTTCTTTGTGCCGCACCCGCACCGCCGACCGAAACTGCTTGGCTGTATCGACGAAGACCCGCGCCGGCCGAGCGTGCAGCCCGGTCGGGTTCTGAATAACTACGTCAATCTGCTTCATAGTCTAGCTTTCGATGGACGGCACGCGCGGGCACGCAGCGCACAGCCTGGCTGCAAACCTGCGGACGCGGCGGCGTGCCGTCGATCCAGCGCGCAGCTTAGCCGTTGAGCCGCTGCACAATCTCGTGCGGGTCGGTCACGCGGGCCAGATGCATCGCCATGTCGGGATCTTCGATGATCTCGGCCAGATTCGACAGAACGCCCACATGCTCGTCGGCACTGGCGGCGATCCCGATCACCAGATACACCTGCTCGCCGGGCTCCCACTCGACACCGCCGGGCAGCTGAAGCACCGAGATTCCGGTGCGGCGAATCTGGGCGCGGTTGGCGTTCTGTCCGTGAGGAATCGCTACGCCGTTGCCGAGATAGGTGGACATCGTCGACTCGCGCGCCAGCATGCCGTCGACGTAGCCGGACTCGACGCAGCCGCCCTGCACCAGCAGATCGCCGGCCTGGCGGATCGCATCGGCCTTGTCGCTGGCCTGCCCGCCGATGCGCACAGTTTCAGGAGATACAATGCCCATGTGTGTCACCGTACCTCTTGCAAATCCTGGCCATCTTTGAGCGCCTGCACCACCTTGTCGAAGACCGGATCGTTCAAGAACTGCGAGAAAGCCACCACCACCGCGCCCGGCACTTTCTGGCGTGCGCCCTCGGCCAGGCCCTTGTGCGTCAGCACGACTTTGGCATCGGCGGGCAGCGCGCGCACGGATTTATGCACGACGTTGACGTTGACGTTGGCCTGCTTGAGCTTCTTTTTGAGCGCGTTCACGCCCATGATGCTCGATCCCATCCCGGCCTCGCAGGCAAAAATTATCGTGTCGACATTCGCGGCTGGAATTGATGCTGCCATAGCTGTCTCCTTCCTGCATCGGATGATAGAAGGGCGATCAACACGGGTTGATCACCCCGAGTGTAGCTTAATGTGACGGAACTGCGCCAGCCGGAGCAGCCTGATCCGAGGCGGTGACGTCTTCGGCCTCTTCCTCGTCGGCGCGCACCGGGGCCAGGCGCAGGATGATCGAGCCGACCAGGAACGACGCGACAGCGCCGACCAGCACGCCGCCGAGCACCGCGAAGTGACCGCCGCGCGGCGTGACCGCCAGATAGGCGAAGATCGATCCGGGCGCCGGCGTGGCGACCAGGCCCGCGTTGAAGATCACGAACCACAGATCGGCCAGGATACCACCGGCCCACATCGCCAGGATCATGATCGGCTGAGCCAGCACATAGGGGAAATAGATCTCGTGGATGCCGCCCAGGAAGTGGATCACCATCGCGCCCGGCGCGGACTGCTTGAGCGTGCCTTTGCCCGCGACCCAGTACGCCGCCAGCAGGCCCAGGCCAGGGCCGGGATTGCTTTCGAGCAAGAAGTGGATCGCCTTGCCGTTGCGCGCAACCTCCTCGACGCCGAGCGGCGCGAGAATGCCGTGATTGATCGCGTTGTTGAGGAACAAGATCTTGGCCGGCTCGATCAACAGGTCGGCCAGCGGCAACAGCCGGTTAGCGATCAGGAACGACACGACCGCGCCCATGCCGGTACTGAGCCGCTCCACCACCGGGCCGATCGCGTAGAAGGCGATCAAGACCAGTCCGACGATCAGAAAGCCCGCGCTGAAGTTATTGAAGAGCAGTTCGAAGCCGGTAGGAGTTTTGTCTTCCAGGAACTCGTCGATCTTTTTGATCAGCCAGCCGCCGAGCGGACCCATAATCATGCCGCCAATAAACAGCGGAATATCTGTGCCGAGGATCGCGCCCATGGTTGCGGCCGCGCCCACCACGCCGCCGCGCTGGTCGTAGATCAGCTTGCCACCGGTATAGCCGATCAGCAGCGGCAGGAGATACTTGATCATCGGGCCGACAAGACCGGTGTTCGGGGTGCCGTCGGGGCTGGCAAAGCCGCCAAGCTCAGGGATGGGAATCCAACCAGTCTGGATGAAGAGTGCCGTGATCAGGCCCCAGGCAATGAACGCGCCGATGTTGGGGATCACCATTGCCGCCAGAAAACTACCGAACCGCTGAATTCGTTCACGCATGGTAGGACTCCACAGTGAGTAACGCACACAACGAGCTAAGGCCGCGTGACATTGCGACCAGATCGGAATCGTTTTCGTGCTGCACTGATCCCCGGACGATCAGCCGTCACGATCGCGAGTAGGAGATGCTCTGGAACGATGAACGATAGATTGTGTGGGAGGTGGCGCTGCCAGTGAAACGTTTCGTGTTTTCAGTATAGACGCGGGTTGGCACATGTCAACGGGGTGAGGCCAGGCGATTGATACAACTTTTTGATCACCGGCGGCGACAAAAAATGCATGATTTTGGTGTCGACCGGGATCGTTGAGCAAGATGCACCGAAAACCGAGACCACAACTTGTAGGGGCGTGCTGCGCACGCCCAGGGCGTATCGCAATACGCCCCTACACGTCATTGACTCTGCTCCTGGCTGATCAGCGCGCGGACATGAGCGAACTCTTCCGCCACCGCCGCGCTTTCCTCATCGGCTAGCTCGATCGCCTGGGCGGCAGCCAGGGAAGATTGCGCCAGCTCGTCGTTTTGTAGCCGGATCGCCAGCTCGGTCCGGTAGAGATACGCGCGCACCCGGTCGATGGCTGGCGCGTCGGGAAAGCGCTTGAGACCGTTGTCCAGAGTTTTGAGCGCCGCCGCCTCGTCGCCGTGCGAGTCGCCGAGACGGGTAGCGACATTGATCATGCCAGCTAGCCCTTCTGGCTTGCTCTGATCCTCGGTATCGCCCAGCTGGTAGATGCGCAGCCAGTTGCCGCCGGGATCGACCACGGTGAAGCCGCGAACGGTGCCATACTTTTTGCGCGGTCGCAGGATTCGGGGAATGCCGACCGTCGGCAGCTTGCCAAAGCTTTGGCGCAGTCCCGCCGCAAACGCGCGATACAGGCTGTCAGGATCGGGAACAGCTACGATCGCGGTGCCATACGAGTCGCTGGCCTTAAAGCCGTCCATGCCAAACAGATGGATCTGAAGCTCACCCAGCGCGACGACGGCGTAGGGATTGGGCCGCGTCTGGCGGTAGGTGCGCGTGAAGCCTAGCGCCTCGTAAAACGCTATCGACTCGTCGAGATCGCAACAGGGCAGACATGGATAAATACGCTCGTTCGCCATCGGTTGCCTCCTTCGAGTAACATGACAGGTAACTGTCATAGTACAGCATACAAAGCTCTTGATGCAAGCCCGAATATTTTATGCAGATCAATTGCTGAGTCGGGAGGTAATTTAGGCGGGAAAATGGCGCGTGCCCTCGGCGTGGCGGCCGATCCACTCGCGAATGGTGTCGATGTCGCGAGGGTGGAGCATGGGGTGGACCTGAATCACATCGATCTGCACGGCGGGCGGCAGCTGAAGCGGAACTGTCGAGATGATCAGATCGGCGTCGGCCAGGCGCTGTGCGGTTATGTCGCGCAGCGAGACGACTTCAAAGGTGCCGAGATGCGGAAAGCGCACTTTGAGCCGGGCTACAAGCAGTTGCGTGGTGGCCATGCCGCTGGGACAGCAGATCAGCACGCGCTGCGGATGAGTCGGTCGCTCGCGGATCGCGGCTGCGCGCACCAGCAGCACCAGATTATGCTGCTCGCTGGGCGGCAGCACACATTCGGTTCGCTCGGCCACGATCGCCGCCAGCCGCTGCGCCACGCCGCGCTCAAACGCGAACTGCTCAGCGCTCAGATCATCCTGGGTGCTGCGCGGAGCCCACAGGCCGAAGCGCTGCCGCACACAGGCCGGGACGATATGCGCTTCCAGGCCATCGCGCAAAATATGGTCGTCGGCCAGCGCGGGCGTGTGGTAGGCATCGGCGATCTCGCGCATCAGCGCCGCGATCAGCCCGGCGAACTCGTCATTCAGCATCAGATCGTGTGACGAGCCACTCTCACGCGCCGCCGACAGCAGATACATTGCCAGCGCCGCGCTCTCGCTCAGCAGGCACGGCTCGGCGATCACGGGCAGCATCTGCCTGGCCAGACGCAGCGCCAGATTCCAGATCGGCCGCTCGTGCAGCCAGCGCAGCCGCTCGGCTTTGGTCGGCAGGTAGCGCCCGGCGACGACGCGCTCACGCTGGATCGCGAAGGCCAGCGCCATTTGCAGCACCGTCTCATCGGTGAAGCGCGCGCCGGCCTCGACCTCCGCAGTGGCAACGTAGCTCATGGCCGCGTCGATATTCCAGCGCTGCACATGATCGTCGATGCGCTTGATCGCCGGCAGCAGCGCGGCATCGCGTGAGGGAAAGAAGATCAGGCCCTGGGTGTGAGTGACCGCAAACATCGGCTCGGAGAAGGGCGTGTCACCCCAGAGCAGCGCGGCCAGCGCCTGACGCTGCGCCAGCTCGTCGTCGATCAGCCAGCAGCCATAGTTCGGGCGCCGCTCCAGATGGAGATCGAACGAGCCAAACCAATCCTCGACCGCGTCCAGATCCTTGAGCAGCGTCGTGCGCGACACGTCGACCAGCTGCTGGAGCTGGTACAAGATACTCGGCTCGCGGGTCGTCAGCAGCTGGAGCGCCAGGATCTGCTGGCGCTGGCCGGCGGTCAGCACGAGCTGAAAGCTGCGCTCCGAGGTCAGCGCAGTCAGCAGCGTTTGCCGTTGCTCGGGCGAGCCCACCACGCGCACGCCGAGGCCGGGCGTTTTCGCCAGCTGCGCGCCGCGCTGGTGCAGCCAGCTTTCGAGCGCGCGCAGGCTGTACTGCACCTGGCGCGACGTCATGCCGACCTGCTGGCCAAGCTCGGCCAGGCCCAGCGGCGCATCCGCCGTCAGCAAGGCGCGCAGCATATCACGCTGAATTGTGGTCAGCGCGACCATGCTAAAGAACCAAGAACCAAGAACCTAGAAAGCCTCGTACCGCCGTTTGCAGCTTTGCCATATGCAACCTCGCATGCCAAACGTACGCGCATCACGATCCGTCCGATTGTACCACCACGATCAAACCAGGCTGCGGAAGAACCGGGGCGAGCACGGTTTTTATTTCGGCATCAGCCGCGTGAGGATCTGCCAGTAGGAGACCGGCGCCAGACGCACGATCGCGGCGATCAGCCTGGCATCCGAGCCGACCAGCACCCGATCTTTGCGGCGCTCGATGCCCTGCACGATCGTTTCACCGGCGATCTCGGGCGGCAGCCGCAGCGCTTTGCTGAAGGCCGCGCGCTGGCGAGCAATCTCCTCGGCGGCAGCGCCGGTGGGCAAGCGCGCTCGCTCCGCGATCGCGGTCGCAACGCCGCCCGGATGCACCACCGTCACGCCGACTCGTGAGCCTTTCAGCTCGTGACGCAGCGCCTCGGAGAAGCCGCGCACGGCGAACTTGCTGGCGGCGTATGCAGTCTGGCCTGGCGGCGCGATCAGCCCGAACACGCTCGACAGGTTGACCAGCCGCGCGTCATCGCTGGCTTTGAGCAGCGGGAGAAAAGCCCGCGTCATGCGCACGACGCCCCAAAAGTTGATCCCGAACAGCCACTCGAAGTCGGCCGCGCTGGCCTGCTCGAAGCTGCCGCCGATCGCCACGCCGGCATTGTTGATCAGCACGTCCACGCCGGGATGCTCGGCCCGCACGATCTCGGGAAACGCGGCGACAGCCTCAGCGTCGGAAACATCAAGCTTGTGGCAGCTCACGCGCACGCCCTGCGCGCCGATCAGCTCCGCCGTTCGCGCCAGCCCGGCCTCGTCAACGTCTGCCAGCGCCACATGACACTTACGGCGCGCCAGCGCCACGGCAGTCGCCCGGCCGATGCCACTGGCCGCGCCGGTCACCACCGCCGTCCGATTCGCCAGCTGCATCATGCCTGCCATGAGCGACCTCCTCGGGCGGCATGCACCACGCGCTGTCCATTACGCGCAAACTCCATCGTGCCGTCGTCCAGGGCGCCCAGGCGCAGACTCAGCAGATCGAGCAGGTAGTTCTGATACAGCTTCCAGGGTTTTTTCGAGCCCTGACGCGGCAGCGTGTCGAGCGCGCGCTGGACATAGCCGGACGTGAAGCTCAGCACCGGCTCCTCGCGGATCGATGGATCTTGCCGGCGCGGCGTGCACTGGGTGTAGCCGTGGCGATCCATGTAGTTCAGTAGCCGGCAGACGTAGCGCGAGGTCAGCTCGCACTTGAGCGTCCAGGAGGCGTTGGTGTAGCCAAAAGCGGAGGCCAGATTCGGGATGTCGCTGTACATCATGCCTTTATAGCTCATGGTGCTGGACAGCGCCACTGGCGCGCCGTCCACGACAAGCTGCACGCCACTCATCAGCTGCATGTTGAGGCCGGTCGCGGTGACGATCACATCGGCGGGCAGCTCCTGGCCGGAGGGCAGCCGAATGCCGCGCTCGGTGAAGCTGTCGATATGATCGGTGACAACTGCGGCCTTGCCGGATTTGATCGCGCTGAAGAGATCGGCGTCCGGCACCAGGCACAGGCGCTGATCCCATGGATTGTAGCGCGGCGAAAAATGCGTGTCGACGTCGTAGTCGGGGCCGAGCTGCCGGCGCACGCCTTTGAGGATCGCCTGCTTGGTAGCGTCGGGGCGCTTGCGGGCGATGCCGTAGAAGGCCATGCCCAGCAGCACGTTCTTCCAGCGGGCCAGGCCGTAGGCGATGCGGCGAGGCAGGCGACGCCGCAGCCAGCTGGCGATCGCATCCTCGGATGGCCGCGCGACAATGTAGGTTGGCGAGCGCTGAAGCATCGTGACGTGCGCGGCCTGCTCAGCCATGGCCGGAACCAGCGTGACCGCCGTCGCGCCGCTGCCGATCACGACCACGCGCTTGCCGGTGTAATCGAGATCCTGCGGCCACTGCTGCGGATGCACCACCCGACCCGTGAAGCGCTCGACGCCGGGCCAGTCGGGCGTATAGCCTTTGGCGTAGTCGTAGTAGCCGCTGCACATGTAGAGAAAATTGCAGGTGAGGCGTACAATCTCCTGGTCGGGGCCGCGCTCCACCTCGACCGTCCACCGGGACTCGGCGGAAGACCACTCGGCGCGGCGCACGCGATGGTTGAAGCGAATCTTGCGATCGATGCCGTACTCCTCAGCCGTCTCGCGAATATACTTGAGGATCGACGGACCATCGGCGATCGCTTTGGCATCGCGCCAGGGTTTGAAAGCGTAGCCAAGCGTGTACATATCGGAGTCGGAGCGAACGCCGGGATAGCGAAACAGGTCCCAGGTTCCGCCCAGCGTGCTGCGGCCTTCGAGGATCGCATAGCTCCTGGTCGGGCAGCGTGTCTGGACATAGTAGGCCGCGCCAATGCCGGAAAGCCCTGCGCCAACAATCAGCACATCAATGTGTTCGGCAGTCATCCGGTCTCCTTCTCTTTCCGTGGTTCGAGGTTAGAATTAAGCGAAGTATAGAACGCTTGTCGGCAGGCGGCAAGCAATACCAACAAAAATTATGTCAACTATAAACAAGTTGGAAGGTTAAGCGTTATAATCTCCCGCCGGTGAGATTTTCGTCGCCGGAGCATTCTTCCAAAAGGAAGCTATGCGCACGCTGCTCACCGATACAAAAAAGCGATACTTATACGATTCAGGGTACCAACGAACGTTTGGTCTGGTACTATAATCTGTATTAAAGATGCCATCCACTCTGAAGCTCGCCCGATCTCTGGATGCATCGTTTTCCTGAAACACTCCCGCATCTGACACTAGCCTGGAATGGGACCGCGTCGCATTCCGCACGATGGACTTTTCTATGGACTCCCCCCGCAAGCGGCTGAGTGACCTTTCTTCCCGCAAGCAGGAACTTCTGGCGCGACTGCTCAAACAACAGCCGGATGCATTCAATACCTTTCCTCTATCATCGGCGCAGCACCAGCTCTGGTTTCTGGATCGGCTTGCTCCAGGCTCGACGGTATATAGCGTGCCGGTCGCGGTGCGGCTCACAGGCGCCCTGGATCTTGCCGCGCTGACGGCCAGTCTCGACGAGATTATTCGGCGTCACGAAACGCTGCGCACGACGATCGTCGTGGTCGACGGGCAGCCGGTGCAGGCGATCGGCCGGCCACAGCCGATCGCGCTGCCGCTGGTCTCGCTGGCCGAGCTGGGGCCGGAAGAGCAAGCAGCGCAGATGCAGCGACTGATCGCCGAGGAGATCCAGCAGCCGTTTGATCTTGAGCGCGGGCCGCTGATCCGGGCTAAGGTTTTCCGGCTGGCATCCACTGAGCATGTGCTGCTGGTACTCCTGCATCATGTAATCTGCGACGGCTGGTCGCTGGGCGTGCTCGTGCGTGAGCTAGCGGCCTGGTACGCTGCCGCTCGTGAGCAGCGACGGCCGGATCTGCCCACGCTGCCGATCCAGTACGCCGACTATGCCGTGTGGCAGCAGCAGTGGATGCAGAGCGCCGATGCCGAGAAAGATCTGGACTACTGGCGCGCGCAGCTGGCGAATGTCCCGCCGGTGCTCCATCTGCCTACCGACTTCCCGCGCCCGGCAGCGCTGAGCCAGCGCGGAACCAGCCACAGCTTTCAAATCCCTGCGGCGCTGACCGATGCGCTGCATGATCTCAGCCAGCACGAAGGCGTGACGCTCTTCATGACGCTGCTGGCGACATTTCAGATCTTGCTGTTCCGCTATAGTGGCCAGTCCGATCTGCTGGTTGGCACGCCGACCGCCGGACGCCGCCGGGCTGAGCTGGAGGGGCTGATCGGCTGCTTCGTCAACACCGTAGCGCTGCGCGGCGACCTGAGCGGCAATCCCTCGTTTCGTACGCTCTTGCAGCGGGTGCGGGCGGTGACACTTCAGGCATATGCGCATCAATATCTGCCCTTCGATCGCGTGGTAGCCGAGGTGCAGCCCGAGCGCAGCATGCAGGCCGCGCCGCTGGTCCAGGTCTTCTTCGTGCTCCAGAACGCGCCGCTTCCCCCGCTGGAGCTGGCCGATGTCACCATGCGCCGCCTGCCGATCGACCCAGGGACGGCGCAGTACGATCTCACGCTCAATCTGGAAGCGATCGACGGCCAGCTGTGGGGCAAGCTAGAGTACAGCACGGATCTGTTCGCGGCCGAGACCATCGCGCGCATGGCCGGGCATTTACAAACGCTCCTCCAGGCGATCGTCGATGATCCTGATGCGCGCATCGCCACGCTGCCGCTGCTGACCGCTGCCGAGCAGCAGCTCTTGATCGACGGAAGCAGGACCACAGCGGAGTATGCGCATGAGATCACGGTTCACCAGCTGATCGAAGCGCTGGCGGCGCACGCACCCGAGACGATCGCGGTGGCCGACGCGGCGCAGGAGTTGACGTATGCCGCGCTGAACGCCCGCGCCAATCAGCTGGCGCACTATCTGCTGGCGCAGGGCGTGCGACCAGAAATGCCGGTCGCGCTGTGTGTCCAACGCTCGCCCGAGATGATCGTCGGGATGCTGGCGATCCTCAAAGCCGGTGGCTGCTACGTGCCGCTCGATCCGGCCTATCCCGCCGAGCGGTTGCAGTTTATGCTGGCCGATAGCCGGGCTTCGCTGCTCCTGACACAGACGGCGCTGATGAGTCAGCTGCCCAAACATCCCACGCACATTGTCTGCCTGGACGATTGGGACACGCTGGCCGACTATCCCGCCACGAACCCGGCGCAGGCCGCGCTGCCCGAGAATCTGGCCTACATCATCTACACCTCGGGCTCGACCGGACAGCCCAAAGGCGTCGCGGTGACGCATCGCAGCCTGAGTAATCTGATCAGCTGGCACCAGCGAACGTTTCAGCTCACCGCGCAGGATCGGATGTCGCAGCTGGCAGGAATGGCCTTCGACGCCATGGCCTGGGAAGTCTGGCCCGCGCTCGCCGCCGGCGCCTGCCTGGTGCTGCCCGACGAGGCTACCCGTACCGCGCCCGAGGCGCTCCAGGATTGGCTCCAGACCCAGCAGATCAGCCTCAGCTTCGCGCCGACGCCGCTGGCCGAGCGGCTGCTGGCCCTGGACTGGAGCGCGCCGACAACTCTGCGCACGCTGCTTACCGGCGGCGATACGCTGCACCGCTACCCGCCCGCACAGCTGCCGTTTGCGCTGATCAACAACTACGGCCCGACCGAGAGCACGGTGGTAGCAACCTCGGGGCCGGTGCCGTCCACCAGCGCGATCGATGTTCTGCCCGCGCTTGGCCAGCCGATCGCCAACACGCAGCTGTATCTGCTCGACGCCGCTCTGCAACCTGTGCCGCGCGGCGTGCCCGGCGCGATCTACCTGGGCGGCGCTGGTCTCGCCCGTGGCTACCTGAACCGGCCCGATCTCACCGCCGAGCGCTTCATCCCTGCTCCTTTCGGCCCGGCCGGGTCGCGGCTCTACCATACAGGCGACCTGGCACGCTATCGCGCCGACGGCAGCCTGGAATTTCTCGGCCGCAGCGATCAGCAGGTCAAAGTGCGCGGCTTCCGCATCGAGCTGGAAGAGATCGAGGCCGTGCTGGCGACGCATCCCCAGGTGCGAGAAACTGCGGTGCTGGTACACGAGACGGCGGCAGGCGATAGGCGATTGGTGGCGTACGTGACGGAAAAGAACCTAGAACCTAGAACCAAGAACCAAGGGGACGAGAGCGAAGCCGGTTCTAGGTTCTTAGTCGCCGGGCGCCCTCTGGGCATGGCACCCGGTTCTCCGTTGCGCGAGTTCCTGGCGCAACGGTTACCCGCCTACATGGTCCCGAGCGCCTTTGTCACGCTCGACGCGCTGCCGCTGACACCCAACGGGAAAATCGATCGCAGGGCGCTGCTGAAGCTGAGCACAACCGAGCAAGAGTCAGCGCAGCGCTTCGTAGCGCCGCGCACGCCAATCGAGCAGCAGCTGGCTGCGCTGTGGAGCGCCGTGCTCGACCACGCGCCGATCGGCGTTCACGACGATTTCTTTGCGCTCGGCGGACATTCATTGCTGGTGACACGGCTCGTCACGCGGATCAACGCGGCGTTTCAGGTCGATCTGCCCCTGCGCACGCTCTTCGACGCGCCGACGATCGCCCGGGTTGCCGAGCGCGTGCTGGCCGCACAGCAGACCAGCCGCCAGCAGCTGCCACCGATCCGGGCGCTCGATCGTGACCGGCCGCTGCCGCTCTCGTTTGCCCAGCAGCGTCTGTGGCTGTTGCAGCAGCTCACGCCCGACGATGCCAGCTACAATATTCCACTCGCCTTGCAGCTCGCCGGCCACCTCGACGTAGCTGCGCTCCACGCCAGCCTCAACCTGATCGTCGCGCGGCATGAGGTGTTGCGCACCACTTTTGGCCTGCGGGATGGCGAGCCTGTGCAGCAGATCGCTCCTACGCTCGCGCTCGCGCTACCATTGATCGATCTCAGCGATCTACCGGCAGCGGAGCGTGAGCGCCAGGTCGTCGAGCTGGCACGGGCGGAAGCGCAGCAGCCTTTCGATCTTCAGCGCGGTCCATTGCTCCGCGCGGCGCTGCTCCGCCTCGCGCCCGACGAGCATCGTCTGCTGCTGACGCTGCACCACATCGCCGCCGACGGCTGGTCGACGAGCATCCTGATCCGCGAGCTGTCCGCCGCCTACACAGCCTACCATTCCGGCGCGGCGCCCGCGCTGCCCGGCTTGCCGATCCAGTACGCCGACTATGCCGTCTGGCAGCGCGGCTGGCTTCAAGGAGACGTGCTCGATCGGCAGCTGAGCTACTGGCGGCAGCAGTTTGCCGGGCCGATCCCGGTCCTCGACCTGCCGACCGACTACCCGCGCCCGGCCACGATCGCGTTTGGTGGCGCCGAGCACACGCTGCGGATCGATCCTGAGCTGACCGCGCAGCTGCACGCGCTCAGCCAGCGCGAGGGCGCGACGCTCTTCATGACGCTGCTGACAACCTTTGAGGTGCTGCTCTATCGCTATACAGGCCAGACCGATCTGGTCGTTGGCACGCCGATCGCCGGTCGCGCCACGCCCGAGGTCGAGCCGCTAATCGGCTTCTTCGTCAACATGCTGGCGCTGCGGGCCGACCTCAGCGGCAGTCCGCCCTTCCGCGATCTGCTCGCCCGCGTTCGTGAGAGCTGCCTGGCGGCCTACGCGCATCAGGATCTGCCTTTTGAGCAGCTGGTCGAGGCGCTACAGCCTGAGCGCGATCTGAGCCGCACGCCGATCTTCCAGATATTGTTTGCGCTCCAGAACACGCCGGGCGCGGAGATCGCCCTGCCCGAGCTGACAGCCACACCTGTCGATGTCACCAACACAACCGCCAAGTACGATCTGAGCTGCGCGCTGACTGAGACCGCCGGCGGCCTGGTGTGCACGATCGAGTATCGGACTGATTTGTTTGCGGCGACGACCATCGAGCGGCTGGCGGGGCACTTCCAGACGCTGCTCGGGGCGGTTGTGCGCGACCCGGCGCGACCGATCGAGCGGCTGCCGCTGCTGCCTGATGCCGAGCGACAGGTTCTGCTGCATGATTGGAACACGACTCAGGCCGCGTATGCTCATGAGCCGTGCCTGCACACAGCCGTCACGGCGCAGGCAGCGCGGACGCCCGACGCGATCGCGGTGGTGTATCAAGACCAGACGCTGACCTATCGCGAGCTGAACGATCGCGCCAATCAGCTGGCGCACTACCTGCAATCACACGGCGCCCGCGATCGCTCCAACGGCGAGGTGCGCATCGGGATCATGATGGAGCCTTCGATCGAGATGATCGTGGGGCTGATGGCGGTCTTGAAGCTGGGCGGCTGCTACGTTCCGCTCGATCCGGCCTATCCTGCCGAGCGGCTGCGCTGGCTGTTCGGCGATAGCCAGATCGCGCTGGTGCTGACACAGCAGCATCTGCTACACCCAGAGGGTACCCGGCTGCCCGACACGAATCTGCCGGCTCTGTGTCTCGATCGCGATTGGAGCCGGGTTGCCGCGTGCCCCACTACAGATCCCGCTGCCGGCCGCAATCCCGATCAGCTGGCGTATATGATCTACACCTCGGGCTCGACGGGCCGGCCCAAAGGCGTGATGATCACGCATCGCAGTGTGCTCAATAATCTGATGGCACATCAGGCGGCCTCGCACCTGGCGCCGGATGACCGTGTGCTGCTCAACTATTCGATCAGCTTCGACCCGTCGGTGTGGAGCATCTTCTGGCCGCTGATCACCGGCGCGCGGCTGGTGCTGGTGCCGTCCGAGGTCCGCTACGATAGCGCGGCGCTGGTCCGCGCCATGGCCGAGCAGGGAGTAAGCGTGTTCGGGGCCAGTCCCAGCCAGCTGGCGGTGCTGATCGAGGAGCCGGGCATCGTGGCCTGCACGCGTCTGCGCTATGTCGTGAGCGGCGGCGAGAGCTTGCCGCGCGAGCTTCAGCAGCGCTTTTTCAGCCGCGTGAATGCGATTCTGTGCAATTGCTACGGTCCCACCGAAGGCACGATCGACACCACGTTCTGGGTCTGCCCGCGCAGCGAGGAGCCGCCCACGCCGCTGATCGGTCGTCCGCTGCCGAATGTCGAGGTGTATGTGCTGGATCGGCAGATGGAGCCCGCGCCGATCGGCGTGCCCGGCGAGCTGTATGTCGGCGGCGTGCAGCTGGCGCGCGGCTACCACCAGCGCCCGGATCTGACCGCCGAAAAGTTCGTCGCCAATCCTTTTTCGGCTGATCCGGGCACGCGCCTCTACCGCACCGGCGACCTCGTGCGCTTCACCGTGGACAGCCAGCTCGAATTCCTGGGCCGGATCGATCAGCAGGTCAAGCTGCGCGGCTTCCGCATCGAGCTGGGTGAGATCGAATCGCTGCTGGCGCAGCATCCCGCTGTGCAAGAGGCCGTCGTCGTGGTGCGCGCCGATCGCAAGGGCGACCAGCGGCTGGTGGCGTACGTGACGGAAGAACCAAGAACCAAGAACCTAGAACCAGGAATAACTGAACAAACGAACCAAGGAACAAACGAACAAAGCGGTTCTGATCTTCCCCCTCGCCTACCGCAACCGAGGCCGAAGCCGGCCGAGGTTTGGGGCAGGGGGCTAGAGGGTGAGGGCCTGCGGCGTTACCTCCAATCCCGCCTGCCCGACTACATGGTTCCCGCCGCGTTTGTGACGCTGGACGTGCTGCCGCTGACGGCTAACGGCAAGCTCGATCGAGCGGCGCTTCCGACGCCGGAGCTGGGCGGAGCGAGTCTCGACGCATCGTTCGTGGCGCCGCGCACACCGATCGAAGAGCTGCTGGTAGGCATCTGGGCCGATGTGCTGAGGCTGGATCGCGTGGGCGTCTTCGATAATTTCTTCGAGCTGGGTGGCCAATCCTTGATCGCGGCGCAGCTCATGGCGCGCGTGCGCGAGGCATGCCAGGTCGAGATCCCGCTGCGCGCGCTTTTTGAGCGGCCGACCATCGCCGGACTGGCCGATATCATCGAGCAAGCCGCGCAGTCAGGTATGGGAAATTCAGCGCCGCTGGTGCCGGTTTCTCGCGACCAGCCGCTGCCACTGTCGTTCGCGCAGCAGCGCCTGTGGTTCCTGGATCAGCTAGAGCCCAACAGCCCGCTCTATAACGTGCCGACCGCCGTTAAGCTGGCCGGCCGGCTGGATGTCGCCGCGCTGCACTGGAGCCTCGATCAGATCGCGCGGCGGCACGAGATCTTGCGGACGACCTTCGCGGCCGACAACACAGGACAGCCACGGCAGATCATCGCCGTCGCGCCGCGCATCGAGCTGGCTGTGGTGGATCTGCATGAGATCGACCCCGTAGCGCGTGAGGCCGAGGTCGCGCGCCTGGCAGCTCGTGAGGCGCGGCAGCCCTTCGATCTCCAGCACGGCCCGCTGATACGCACAATCCTGCTGCATCTAGACGACCAGGCGCATGTGCTGCTGCTGACGATGCATCACATCATCGCGGACGGCTGGTCGATGGGAATTTTGATTCGCGAGCTGGCCACCTTCTACGCCGCGTTCGCCGACTCGCCACAGCCGGAGCAGATCGCACTACCGGCGCTGCCGATCCAGTACGCCGACTACGCAGCCTGGCAGCACGAGTGGTTGCAGGCAGAAATGCTTGATCAACAGCTGGCCTACTGGAAGCAACAGCTAGGCCCAGAGGGCACCCCCGCGCCGTCGCTGCTGAAGCTGGCCACGGATCGGCCCAGGCCCGAGGTGCAGACCTACGCCGGCAGATCGCACAGCTTCACGCTGCCGCCGAGCCTGCTGCACGATCTTGTCGTGCTGAGCCGCCGCGAAGGCACCACGCTGTTCATGACCACGCTGGCGGCGTTCAACGTGCTGCTTCACTGGAACAGCGGCCAGGACGACATCGTGGTTGGCTCGCCGATCGCGGGACGCAGCCGGGTGGAGCTTGAGCCGCTGATCGGCTTTTTCATCAACACGCTGGTGCTGCGAACACGTCTCGCCGGCCAGGCGACCTTCGCGGATCTGCTGCGCCAGGTGCGCGAGACCACACTCGGCGCGTATGCGCATCAAGATCTGCCCTTTGAGCGGCTGGTCGAGGCGCTTCAGCCGGATCGCAGCCTGAGCCATCTGCCGCTCTTCCAGGTCTGGTTCGTCCTGCAAAACATCCCGATGCCGGCGCTGGAGCTGCCGGGCCTGACGCTAAGCCTGCTGGATGTCGACCACGGCATCGCGCGCTACGACCTGCGGCTCGGCCTGATCGAAGGGCCAGACGAGCTGAGCGGCTCGATCGAGTACAACAGTGATCTGTTCGACGCCGCGACGATCGCGCACCTGGCGACGCTCTTCGCAACGCTGCTGACAATTGTGGCCGCGCGACCGCAGACGAGTCTGGACGAGCTGAAAGCGACGCTGAACGAAGCTCACGCACAGCATCAGGCCAGCAAGCAGCAGGCGCTCAAAAACACGGTGATGCAGAAGCTGAAGCAGTCGCGGC
>DASWTQ010000761.1:0-1742 GCA_036402055.1 Herpetosiphonaceae bacterium | reverse complement strand
TAAAAAAAGCCGGAGCGTTTCAGGCGCTCCGGCTTTGTTTATTGAGGCTAGGCCCTCACCTCCGGCCCCTTCCCCGAACTTCGGCCGGCTTCCGCCTCGGTTGCGACAGGAGAGGGGAGGATGCGGACGAATTTTAAACCCCTCGCCTGTCGCAACGGGAGAGGGGAGCTGAGCGAAGCGAAGCGGGGTGAGGGCCTGTCAACCTCAACCTGAGCAAATCCGAAGAGTATGCGCGCGGCATGAAAGCGCGCTGATCGATAGTGGTATTATACAAAGACAACTTGTGAGTAGAGAGAATGCTGTGAAACCGAGTAATAGAGCACCCGTGTTTGAGCAATTCAGCCTCAAACGATTTTTCCTACGCCTTGCGATCAATATTATCGCGATCCTGATTGCCGTCTCGATCGTGCCCGGCCTGGAGCTGACCGGGCCGTGGTGGGCGCTGGCGGTCGTCGCGCTGATCTTTGGGCTGATCAACACCGCGATCCGCCCGATGCTGCTGCTGCTGGCGCTGCCCTTCGTGGTGCTGACGCTGGGCTTCTTCATGCTGGTGATCAACGCCGCGATGCTGTATCTGACCAGCCTGTTCGCCGAGATCTTCAACATCGGCCTGCACATCGACAGCTTCCTGTCGGCAGTGCTGGGCGCGCTGGTGATCAGCTTGATCAGCAGCGTGCTCAACGTTCTGAGCGGCGAGAGTCGTGTGCAATTCCAGGTTGTGCGCGGCCCGCAAGATAAATAGATCGCCAGCCTTTAGCGCACGCAATAGATTGCTGCTGAACGCGCCGCCTGAGCGGCACGTGCTGGCTCAGCGCTTGCTAAACATCCCACCAACTTGTTAGCGAAGCAGCACTATATGAATCCGATTGCCCTGACCGCCACGCCCTGGCATGTGCGCCCTGTCGAGCGCTTCAACCAAGGTTTTTATCAGCTCTCCGGCGCTAGCTGGATCGAACAGCAGCTGCCTGCTCACTGGCAGCAGATCCAGTCGCTGCGTTTCTACACCGGCAAAGTCGTGTATCGCCACCACTTCGACGCGCCGCCAAACGCCGGACGACGGCGCTACTGGCTGCGCGCCGAGGGCATCTTCTACTGGTCGCAGATCTATCTCAATGGCCGCGATTTTGGCCGTCACGAGGGCTACTTCGTGCCGCAGGAGCACGAAGTCACGCAGGCACTGGCCGAGCGCAACACGCTGATCGTCGAGGTGGATTGCCCCGAGGAGCGGCGCAAAAGCGGCAAGCGCATGCTTACCGGCGTCTTCTCGCACTGGGACGCGCTCGATCCGATGACCAATCCGGGCGGCATCTGGCTGCCGGTCGTGCTCGAAGAAAGCGGCCCGGTTCGGCTCCAGCAGCTTCAGCTTCAGACTAAAAGCATCGCCGGCGGTGTCGCGACGATCGAGTGGCAGGCCGATCTGGACTCGCTGGCGGTGCTGGATGCCGAGCTGCGCTGGACATTCACGCCGGCCAACTTCGCGGGCGAGACTCACACCTTGAGCGAGACCCGGCGGCTGAGCGGCGGCGTTCAGAGGCTCAGTGATACGCTGACCTTGCCCGATCCGCAGCTGTGGTGGACTCACGATCTGGGCGATCCCAATCTTTACACTGTGACGCTGGAAATCCATTGTCTGGGCGCGATGTCCGATCGGCGCGAGCTGCGCTTTGGCGTGCGGACTTTCGAGTTCCGCAATTTTATTCCGTATCTCAACGGCGAGCGCTTTCTGGTCAAAGGCAACAACT
>DASWTQ010000760.1:0-6566 GCA_036402055.1 Herpetosiphonaceae bacterium | reverse complement strand
TGGCTTTTACCGGCCGTCCATTGATGGATCACGCGCTCACGCAGATCTTGCGAATAGGCTTTCATACGCCTAAGTATGGATCATGTTGCCGCCATAGGCAACTGCTCTAGGATCAATCTACCTGAAAATTGCTGTAAGCAGGCCCTCACCCCCCGGCCCCCCTTCCCCGCGTTCAGCCGGGCTGCACCCAGAGGGTACCCGTTCACGGCCGCAGGCGAGGGGGAAGCGGTGAAGCCTCTTGGTTCTTGGTTCTTGGTTCTTGGTTCTTGGTTCTTGGTTCTATTGTCGGAGACTCCGCTGCCGCCCGTAGGCCGAGAGCAGCAGCAGCAGCGTAGCGCCGTAGATGATCTGCCGCACCGACTCGGGCAGCTGCATATTCGTCAGCAGGCTGGTCAGCACCGTAAGCACCAGCGCGCCTGCCATCGTGCCCCAGTAGCTGCCGACGCCGCCCGCGATCAAGGTGCCGCCCACGACGACCGCCGCGATCGACGGCAGCGTGTAGGCCGCGCCGAGGTTGAGAAACACGTTCTGCGTGTAGCCGAGCAGAATAAACCCGCCCAGCGCCGCCAGCATCCCGCTCAGCGCGTAGGTCAGCACCACGATCAGCGGCACGCGCACGCCCGAGAGCCAGGCCGTCGTGCGGTTGACGCCGATCGCAAACAGCTGCTTGCCGTAGGGCGTGCGCTCCAGCAGCACCCACATGCCGACGCCGAGCAGCAGCCAGAGCACGACCACGCCGGGAATGCCCGCGACGAGACTGCCCGAGACCAATCGATTCATGCTGGGCGCCGCCGAGCCTGTCAGCTGGCCCTGCGTGATCACCAGGATCAGGCCCTGGATCACGCCGGTCATCGCCAGCGTCATCACCAGCGGCGGGATGCGCAGCAGTGTAATGCCCAGCCCATTGATCGCGCCGACGCCCAGCCCGGCCAGCAGCGCCACGAGCAGCGCGGGCAGCACCAGCGCATCCTGACCGTTGACGATTCGCGAGACAATGATCGCGCCGAGCGTGACCACCGCGCCGACCGACAGATCGATGCCTTCGCCGCCGCTGATAATAACTAGTGTCTGGCCGGCTGCGATAATCGCCAGGAACGCCGCCAGCCGCAGAATATTGATCGCCAGGCTGGAGTTGAGAAAGCCCGGCCGCAGCGCACCGCCGAGCAGGAAGAGTCCCAGCGCCAGCAGCAGCGCGATCAGCACTGGATTCAGGGTGAAGCGTCTCATAGCCTGCGCCTCCGCACGAGCGCCGCAACGCCTGGACCGGCCAGCGCAAACATCACGATCAAACTATCGACCAGCGTCTGCCACCAGGTCGGCACGTTGGCGAACGAGATAATATTGCGGATCAGACCCAGCACCAGCACCCCGATCAGCGAGCCAGCTACGCCGCCCTGACCGCCGCTGAGCCGCGTCCCGCCGAGCACCACCGCCACCACCGCGCTCAGCGTGATCGGCTGGCTGGTCGAGAGGCCGATCAGCGGATCGCCGGTGCCGGTGCCAAGCGCGAACGCACAGCCCGCCAGCCCGGCCATCAGCCCCGAGATCGTGTAGCTCGCCAGCCGCACGCGCGCCACGGGCACACCGCTGGCGTACGCCGCCAACGGCTGACCACCGACCGCGTAGATGTAGCCGCCAAAGCGCGTCGATCTAACGATCTGCCAGACCAGCAGCACCACCGCACCGATCCAGAGCGTCAGCGGAATCCATAGCGGATTGGCGCGATAAGCGTCCATCAATCCGGCCGGAACGCTGCCGCCGGGAGTCGGCATGATAAACAGCGCCAGCCCGCCGATCAAAAAGCTCGACGCAAACGTCGTCACGATCGGCTGGAAGCGCAGGTAGGCCACGCAGATGCCGTTGAACGCGCCGGCAGCAGCGCCCGCCGCCAGCCCGGCCACGATCGCCAGCACGATCTGACCGGCGCTCGGAGCCGTGCCCAGCAGCACAACCGTCACCACGTTGACCAGCGACACGATCGCGCCGACCGACAGATCGATGCCGCCCGCGATCACCACGATCGTCTGACCGGCCGCCAGCAGCATCAGCGGCAGATACGTGCGCAGGTTGCCGTTGAGAATCGCCGGCCGAAAGAAGTTGGGGTTGAGCGCGAACATTACGCCGATCGCGATGAGCAGCAGCAGCAGCGCGAAGATGTACGATTGCCGGAGCGCGGCCCGGCGCAGCGAGAGCGGATTGCGCAGCGTTTCGATCATGCTGCCCTCCGCTGGTCAACACTCATGCTCGCCGCCACCAGCCGATCGCGAGTCAGCGTCGGCCCGGCAAGCTCGGCGCTGATCACCCCGTCGCGCATCACCAGCACCCGATCGCAGAGACCGAGCAATTCCTCGTCGTCGCTGCTGTAAAGAATGATCGCCATGCCGGCCGCGCGCAGGTCCCGCAGGATCGCATAAAAATCGCCTTTCGCGCCCACGTCGACGCCCTTGGTCGGATCGTTGAGCAGCAGCACATTGGGCTTGCGCAGCAGCCACTTGCCCAGCACCACTTTCTGCGCGTTGCCGCCGCTCAAGCTGCTGACCGGCGCATCCAATGAGGCCATCTTGAGCTTGAGGCTACGCGCGATCTCCAGCGCGTCCTCACGCGCGCGGCGCAGATTCAAGATCGGGCCGTAGCGCCGCCACGAGGGCAGCTGCGCGTTTTCGAGGATCGAGCGAACCGGAAGCAAGCCCTCAGCGCCGCGATCGCCGGGCACAAACGCGACACCAGCCCGGATCGCCTGGCGTGGATGCTTGAAATGCACCGACCGATCGTCGAGCGTCACGCTGCCGCTAAAAGGCGTCGCGCCAAACAGCGCCAGCAGCAGATCGGTCTGGCCCTGGCCTTGCAGCCCGCCCAGGCCCAGCAGCTCACCCTGACGCAGCGCGAGATCGACGCCGCGCACAGCTCGGGTCTGGAGATTCGTCGCCGCGATACGCACGGGAGCGTCGGCCGGCACGATCGAGTCGTGCCGTAGCTGCGTGCCGGCGGTCGTGCCTTCGATCATCAGGCTGACCAGCTGCTCGGCGTTCGTCTCCGCGATCGACACATCCGCCACCGACTCGCCGCTGCGCAGCACGGTCGCGCGTGTCCCAATCCGAAAAATCTCTTCCATGCGATGCGACACAAACACGAGCGCCTTGCCCTGCTCCCGCCAGCGCTCGATCAGCTCGAACAGGCGATTGACCTGGCGCGCGTCAAGGCTGGCGGTCGCCTCGTCGAGGATCAGCAGACGCGGATCGAGGCTGATCGCTTTGAGGATCTCGACGATCTGCTTCTCGTCCGGCGGCAGCAGCGCGACGATCGAGTCCGGCTGAAGCCCGGCTGAGACGGTGCCCGAGAAAAGATCGAGCAGCGCCGCCGTGCGCTCGTGGATCTCGCGCTGGCGCACAAAGCCACGGCTCAGCGGCTCGTGGGCCAGCCAAACGTTTTCGGCCACGGTCAGATCCGGGATCAGGCTCAGCTCCTGGTAGACTGCCGCGATGCCGAGCTTGCGTGCCGCCTGCGGTGAGGAAAAGTGGACCGGCTGATTGTCCAGCAGGATCTCGCCCGCGTCCGGCGCGACAACGCCCGTCACGATCTTGGTGAGCGTGCTCTTCCCGCTGCCATTCGCGCCCAGCAGCGCCAGCACATCGCCGGCGTCCACGCTCAGCCGACCATCCGCCAGCGCCGTCACGCCGCCGTAGCGCTTGACCAGATGCTGCGCCGCCAGCGAGACGCCCGGCTGTGTGCTCTTCGCCATCGTATTCAAGAATCGCTTTCACGAAAACTGCTTAGCGTCGGAACACCAAACGAAAACCAGCCCCAGAGCCATCGCCGACTCTGAGGCTGGAGCGAGCTTACTGGAAGTAGCCCTGGGCCTGCTCGCGGGTCAGGCTGCCGTCGAGCACAAACGAGTCGGGCTGGTTGGCGATCTTGGCCAGCTCGGCCGCGAAGTTGCTGTCGTCCACCTGGCCGGGGATCGGCACGTAGAGCGAGTTGCTGGTCGGGCCTTTCAGCGTGCCCTCCTTGAACTGCTTGCCCTGCAGCAGCTCAACCGCGATGCGAATGCCGCTCGCGCCGATCGCCGGTGGGTTGATCACGCCGAACGACTTGAAGTCGGGATGGGTTTCTTTGACCTGGTTCCACAACTTCATGTAGCCCGCGCGCGCCTCGCCGGCCATCACCGGGAACTTCTCGGGATTGGCCGCTACCAGCGCCTGAAGCGCGCCCAGTGCCATGCCGTCCTGCGACCACACGCCGTCGATCGCGGGCTGCGAGGCCAGCAGGTCGGCCATCTTTTGCTGGCCGGTCGCCTGATCCCAGTTGGCATTGACCTCGTTCAGCACCTTGATGTTCGGATTCTGACCAAAGACTTCCTTGACGCCGTTGTAGCGCGCCTCGTTGGCCGGGTGGCCGGAGATGCCGTTGATCACCACGACGTTGCCCTGGCCGCCGAGCTGCTCCACCAGCCATTTCGCGCTGACGCGTGCCCACTCGGTCTGGTCGATCACGACGTTGATCGCCTCGGGTGCCGAGATCTCCTGATCGATCGCGATCACGACGATGTTGGCGTCCTTGGCCTCTTTGATCACCGGATTGAGCGCAGACGGTGAGTTGGGATTAATGATGATCGCGTCCACGCCACGATTGATCAGGTTGCGAATCTGCTGGGTCTGGCCCTGAACATCAGTGTCGGCGCTTTCCACGACCAGATCCGTGGTCAGACCTTCCGCCTTGTACTCTTCGTTGACTTTCTGCATCTCCGCAAGCATCTGCGTGCGCCACTCGCTGCCGACAAAACCGTTCGAAATACCGATGGTGTAGGGCTTTTCGCGCGCGGTGCTGCCGGTTCCTGGCGTTCCGCACGCCGCCAGCAATGATGCCAGCGTCAACAGGATCAGCGCTAACGTTAGCCGGGTGTGCCGTCGATTCATGACGATCCTCCTGTGGATTCTATGCTCCGTTGCGATTGTTCGCGCCGTGCCGTTCACAGCGCGTGAAAGAGTTGCGAAATGAAAGCCGCGTCGATGTGTTTACACAAAAACATGGTCGAGCGCCAGCGTGATCGCGCCGATCAGCGCGGCGTCGAGCTTGAGCGCGGCGTAGTCGATGCGTAGATCTTTGGTCGAGAGCGGCGGTGAGCGCCGCAGCACGGTCTGGCGGATCGATGCCAGCAGCTGGTGACCGATATTGGCCACGCCGCCGCCAAGCAGGATCAGCCGTGGGTTGAAGAAGTTGACCAGTCCCGCCAGCGCCTCGCCGATCATCCGCCCGCTGTCCTGCACAATGCCGATCGCGACCCGGTCGCCTGCCGCCGCCGCCGCGCCGACATCTTCGGCTACCAGCTTGCCGCCGTTGTTCTGCATCCGCGCCAGCAGCAGCGGGCTCGATCCGCTCTGAGCCGCCTCCACACCACGCGCCGCGATCGCAGGACCGGCGGCCAGCGCTTCTACACAGCCGAGGTTGCCGCAGCGACATACAGGACCGTGCGGATCGACGCAGATATGCCCGATGTCGCCTGCGCAGCCGTCGCTGCCGCGATACACGCTGCCGTGACACACAATCCCGCCGCCGATGCCGGTGCCGATCTTGACGACGATGAAGTTTTCCACGCCTACGCCCGCGCCGCTACGCAGCTCGCCGAGCGCCATCACGTTCACGTCGTTGTCGACCACGATTCTGGCCATGGGAAAGGTTTCGCGCAGTGTCGCCGGAATCGGGTAGCCGTCCCACTCGGGCATCAGCGGCGGCGCGATCAGACGGCCGGTCGAGAACTGCACCGGTCCCGGCACGCCCATGCCGATCGCCTTGATGTTGGCCGCGTCGATGCCGCGCGCCCGGATCATCTCCAGCAGCAGCGCGCAGATCCGAGCCAGAATCACCGGCGGCTGGTCGCGCACATCGGCGGGCTCGCTGCGACGCTCAAGGATCGTGCCGCTCAGCTCAGCCAGCGCCACGCTGAGACTGGTCGCGCCGAGATCGACGCCCGCGACGTAGCCCTGGCTGGTGTCGAAGTGCAGCATTCGCGGCCGCCGCCCGCCCTGCGACTCGCCCTCGCCGACCTCGCGCAGAATGCCCTGCTGCACCAGCCGCCCGACGATCAGCGTCATCTTGGGCCGCGAGTAGCCCGTGATGCGCACCAGATCGGTGCGTGACAGCGGGCCGTGCTTGCGAATCGCGGCGATCACCTCCGTCTCCTCTTCGGGAATCGGCAGGGCGGCAGCAGCGAGATCTGGTGGAGGCAGCTCATCTAACATAGCGATACAGCTTATGTTTATTTATGCAGAACTTTATTTTATTTTGGAAGTAAGTTTGTCGATAAATACTATCCTAGCAGAGCCTCCAAACAAAGTCAATATGCTGTTTTGCGAATATGGAGATACAAATCCCGCTGCCTGGAGCAGCAGCGGAACATTTATAACCTTTAGTCGACAGAAATCAGCATATCAGCGCTGCAAGAACTCGCACAGCAGCCCGTGGAAATGATGCACGCCGTTCTCCCGCGAGACCGAGAAGCGGCCCACGTCGTAGGAGCGCGACTTGAGACCGCGCTGCACGGACTCGCAGATCTCGATGTCCTCGTGCTG
>DASWTQ010000759.1:0-4783 GCA_036402055.1 Herpetosiphonaceae bacterium | reverse complement strand
TGTCGAACTCGGAGTAGCGCCCGGCATCGTAGGCGTTGTCGCCGGTCGTCACCAGGAAGCGAAACGAGTCGCGGGCCATCTGGTCGCGCAGCCGCTTCTGGCTATCGCTGTTCTTGCCGAAGTCGCCGAACGCCGCGAAGGTAAAGGGCGTCGTGCTGCCACGGCTGGGCGCGGTTCGAAACGAGAGCGTCTGCTCGGGCCACAGATCCTCGCTGTTGGTGAAGATCTTGTAGTAGTAGGTCGTGTTTGGCCGCAGCCCCGTCAGTGCCACGCGATGCATCTGCGTGCCCAGCGCCGCGATGGTGCGGGCGCTGTCGCTGGCGGATAAGCTGTAGCTGGTATCGGTGGCATAGCGGACCAGTGAGCTGCTGCCGGTTCTGGTGGTCCAGCGCACAATGACGCCGGTATCGGTAAGCTGTTGCAGGTAGGGCTTCCAGACGAGGTTGGCCGAGGCGGCGTAGGCGGTGCGATCAGGCGCTCCGATCGTGACGATGGCCAGGCTGACGCTGAGCAGAACAGCGACAAGACGCAGAGCGGGGTGGAACATGCGACCTCTTTTCTCTTCTCGACGAAACGCAGATCAGCGTGCGAGACGCGTCAGGGCATCAGCGATCTGATCCGAAGGGCTCAGGGCAGCGGCGGTAGTATGGGTGGGAGAAGCAAAGAGGAGGTTATGGGGCAGTTAAAGGTTGGTTAATGAATCAACAAGATTCAATGATCAGATTACCGGGCAAACACAAAGCCGCCACCCTGCATCCTGGGTGACGGCTCCGGCGATGGATAGCGAGCTAGTCTTGGGCAATGTACACAATCGAGCTGAAGCCCTGCACAGACGCCGGGAGCGAAATGATCTCCTTGAGATGGCTAGCGTCCGGCGTAGCGATCGGCAGCTCGTACAGCACGTCGGCCTTGTCTTCTTCGACCAGCAGCAGCAGCGTCTGGCTATCGCGCCAGGTGATCTTGCTGATCTGACCGCTCACAAACTCCAGGGGCAGCAGCCTGGGCTCGGCAAACGTGGGGCCGGTTATCGCAAACGGCTTGCCCTCACGCTTGGGCTGGCGGTACAGCAGCATCTGGCTGTCGGGCGACCAGCCGACGACATGTCCGCCACCCGTGCTCTCCGGCTCGATCAGCCGGCTTTTACCGGAGGCCAGCTCCTGAAGCGTGAGCGTGAACGAGGGATCTTCGATGCCCAGGCCGTACAGTCCGGTCACGATCGCGATCTGCTCTCCGTTCGGCGAGGTAGCTTCAGTAATATAGCCCTGGTCGCTCAGGGTGCGAATGCTGGCGCCGGCAGGATCGATCAGATACAACGACTCGGGGCCGCCATCCGCGCCAAAGACCAGGTAGGTGTAGGCCACAATGCCCTGCGGTCGCCAGCCGGCCGCGATATAGCCCAGCGATTCTTTGCCTTCGAGCAGCGTCCGCTGCTGGCCGCTGGCCAGATTCAGCACATTGAGCTGCCAGATCATCTCGCCCCAATCCTGCGTCGAGAACACCAGCTCGCTGGTGTCAGGCGAGAAATGCATCACATATCCCTGCACATCGCCGATCGGATCTACGCTTTTCTCGTCACCGCTTGCCAGATCGTGAATCAGGAGATGAGGCGTAAACGGATCGTAGCTCATGGTGGAGAGCACCAGGTAGCGGCTGTCGGGCGAGAAGGCGATGCTGTTGATAAAGGCACCGTCCGCGATCGTTAGCTGGGCGCCGCTGGTCTGGTTGTACAATATCAGACCTTTAGCCGGTCCAGGCCGATCGGGAGGCGTCTCGCCGACTACGGGACCCGCGATCCAGATGCCGTCGCGCGAGATGACCGTGCGGTTATGATTCATGCCCTCGATCTCGATGCGGCTGGCCGAGCCATCGGCCGCGACGGCGAACAGCTTGTCGTCGCGTGAGCGTACAACGTACTCGGCTGCCTGCACCGGCTGTGGCACAGCCGTCGGCGGTACGGCGGTCGGCGTGGGCAGCGCGATCGTCGCGACCGGCTCGGCGGTTGGTGTGGCGGGCACGGACGTTGGAATAAAGGTTGCGGTTGGTACAGCCTGCGTCGGCGTGATCGGCGTCGGCGACGGCGCGGGCGAAGATGTAGCCGCTGCCGTGGCGGTTGTCTGATTGCCGGCAGCCTGCTGCGCATCCGGCGTGCCGCAGCCGGCCAGAAAGCACAGCGCGAGTAAAAGAATGCAATGAACGTATCGCATGGGGGACTCCTTCTACATAGATGATCTGGCTCTAGAGTACCCAGGCGAGCGCGTCAAGACCATGAGACAGCCGCTACGACTCTGTGTCGCGCGGCTGAGAAAATTTGAAAGTCTGGCTGTCAGATGATGGAGATCTGGCGCAAGGACAGCTCCGTTTATGATCCTCCTAGCAGCGTGTTGAGCATATCGAGCGCGACAGCTTTATCGAGCGGCTGGTTGCCGTTGCCGCACTTCGGGCTTTGAATGCAGCTCGGGCATCCGTCGGCGCAGGGACACTCGCGGATCAGATCCCGTGTCATGCGCCACCAGCTTTCAAGCTCGCCGTAGCCAAGCTCGCTGATGCCCACGCCGCCGGGCACGCCGTCATAGATAAAGATCGTCGCGGCGTCGGTGTCGGGATGCCAGGCCGTCGAAACGCCGCCGATGTCCCAGCGATCGCACATGGCCAGCAGCGGCAGCAGCGCGATCATCGCGTGCTCGGCCGCGTGCAGACCGCCGCGCAGATCCTGCTGCGCCTGGCGAATGCGCTCAACCTCGGGCCTGGGCAGCGTGAACCAGATCGCGTGGGTGACAAACTGCTGCGGCGGCAGCTCCAGCTCATGATCGCTGAGCACGTCCTCTTTGTAGAGCGCCTTGCGCCGGTAGCCGACAACCGTTCGCCGCACGTCGACATCGCCGAAAAAAGCCGTGGTGATGCCGGCGGGACGGCTGGCGTGCATCTCAACCACCTGAATATCCGTCACATCGCGCGGCTGCGTGTAGTAGTTGACCTCGGCCTGTCGTGCCGTCGCGGAGCGCGACAGGAGATCCAGATCCAGCACCAGATAGCTCTCGCCCTGATGCAAATAGATCGCGCCGGTGTGCACCTCGAACGGCGCGCGGTTGAGCGGCACCTGCTCGATGGTATGCCCGTTTTCCAGCCGCAGCTCGATCGTCTCGCCGCCGGTCGCGCGGATCGATACGTGCTCGGCGGGATAGCTGCCGATCGGGAAATACGCTTTGCCGGCGCGCTCACGCAGCACCTCGCCATCGATCAGCGACTCTACCACCGGCAGCGCAGCCTCGCCAAACCAGTCGACGGTCTCGTCCGGCTCCAGTGGCCGCTCAAAGGCCGCGCAGCCCATATGATCGGCCAGAATATACGGGTTTTCCAGCGAGATGCGCGCCTGCTCATGTGGCCGGGCGAAAAACTCGCTCGGATTGCGCATCCAGTACTGATCCATCGGATCGTCGAGCGCGACCAGCACGCCCAGACTCGGCTGCTGCCCACGCCCGGCGCGGCCGAACTGCTGCCAGGTGCTGGCGACGGTTCCGGGATAGCCGTTGAGGATCGTCGCGTCCAGGCCACCGATGTCCACGCCCAGCTCCATGGCGTTGGTCGAGACAATGCCGATCAGCTCGCCGGTGAAGAGCGAGCGCTCGATCGCGCGGCGATCCTGCGCCTGGTAGCCCGCCCGGTACGACGCGATGCGGCCGGCGATCGTGGGACTCTGCGTTTCCAGCCGGCTGCGAGCGTAGCGCACCAGCAGCTCGGCGATCTTGCGGGCGCGCGTAAAGGTGATCGTTTTGATCTCCTGCTCGATCAGATCCGTGAACAGCCCGACGGTCTCGACGTTGGTCGAGGCGCGCTGGCCTGAGAGCACATCCTGGAGCGGCGGGTTCCAGAAGATTACCGTGCGCGGACCACGCGGCGCGCCGCTGCCCTCGATCACAGCTACGTCGTCGCCCAGCAGCGTGCTCAGATGCTCGTGTGGATTGCCGATCGTCGCGGAGGCAAAGATAAACTGCGGATCGCTGCCGTACAGGCGGCAGATACGCCGCAGCCGCCGCAGGAGCAGCGCTACATGCGAGCCAAACACACCGCGATACACATGCGCCTCGTCGATCACCACCACTTTCAAGCGGCTGAAAAAGCGGCTCCAGGTGGCGTGATTGGGCAAAATGCCGACGTGCAGCATATCGGGATTGGAGAGCAGAATATTGGCGCTGGCGCGAATCGTCGTGCGCTCGTTCTTGGGCGTATCGCCGTCGTAGATTGCGGCACGAATATGCGGGAGATCGGAGCCCGTCAGCTCGCGCAACGCCCGCAGCTGATCCTGAGCCAGCGCTTTAGTCGGAAACAGGTAGAGCGCCCGCGAGCGCGGGTCGTCATGGATCGCCTCAAGCGTCGGCAGGTGGTAGCACAGCGTCTTACCGGAGGCGGTCGCGGTCACAACGCCCAGATGCCGGCCGCTGCGGGCCAGATCGATCGCCTGCGCCTGGTGGCTGTACAGTTTGTGGATGCCCTGCGCGCGCAATGCGGCCTGGAGCGGCTCGGGCAGCGGCTCGGCAGGCTCGGCCCACTGCGCCATCTGCGGGTTGAGCCGCTCGACGTGGATCAGACGCTCCCGATATTCCGGCAGCGACTGTAAACGTTGTAAGAAATCTGAAAGATTCATGAAAATTGTTGCACAAATTCCCTTCCAAAGCGAGGTTAGTCATGCTATACTATGCCCAGTCACAGTATATCACTTGCTCCCCCCAATGCCCCCAGCGCCCACGCCGTCGCCATCCAGCACGCAAGTTACTGTCTAGACTGG
>DASWTQ010000758.1:0-7195 GCA_036402055.1 Herpetosiphonaceae bacterium | reverse complement strand
GCTGCGCTTGCTGATCCAAAGATACGTTAGCAATCACAAAGATCTTGGTCTTTTTTACACCCATGTACTCGGCTCGTCTCTGAGCGCTCACATAGATAATCGCTGGGACACACGGACAGAAACGCCCGTGTGCCCATTTTGTGCTCCTTAACCCATTCTCGGTCATCTGAGGAAATTCCTCAGCTTATGCATTCACCTGATCCTCGGCGACGCCTTCCTCGGGCGTGTCGCTGCCGGAGTCGGGCTGTCCGTCAGTCGGCGCGTCGCTCTGCTCGACATCCTTGATCTGGTCGATCGCGGCCGCCAGCTCGCCGATGCGCGTGCGAATCGTCGCGATCTCGTCGCTGTCGAGCGCCCGGCGCAGACCGGCGATATGGAACTCGATCTCGTCGCGCAAGGCCGAGTCGATGTGCTCGCCGCGCTCACGCAGCCGCCGCTCGGCGCTGTAGATGATGCCGTCCGCCTGGTTCTGCACCGCGACGCGCTCCCGGCGCTCGTCGTCGTCGGCGCGATTCTGCTCGGCCTGCTTGACCATATCCGCGATCTCGTCGTCGCTCAGGCCCGACGAGGGGCGGATCGTGATGCTCTGCTGGCGGCCAGTGCCCTTGTCGATCGCCGAAACGTTGAGCAAGCCGTCGGCGTCGATGTCGAACGTGACCTCGATCTGCGGCACGGCGCGCGGCGCGGGCGGGATCTCGTTCAGCTCAAAGGTGCCCAGCAGCTTGTTATCCGTCGCCAGCGGTCGCTCGCCCTGGTAGACCTTGATCTCGACCGCCGTCTGGTTGTCGGTCGCCGTCGAGAAGACCTGCGAGCGCTTGGTCGGGATCGTCGTGTTGCGATCGATCAGCGAGGCCATCACGCCGCCACGAGTGGCAATGCCCAGCGTCAGCGGCGTCACGTCGAGCAGCAGCACGTCCTTGACCTCGCCGCTGAGCACCGCGCCCTGGATCGCCGCGCCGATCGCGACCACCTCATCAGGATTAACGCCTTTATGCGGCTCTTTACCAAAGAATTTCTTGACGGCGTTTTGCACCGCAGGCATGCGCGTCTGACCGCCGACCAGAATTACCTGATCGATCTCCGCAGCCCGCACGCCCGCGTCTTTGAGCGCCTGCCGCACCGGCTCAAGCGTGCGCTCGACCAGATCGCCGGTCAGCTGCTCAAGCTTGGCGCGGCTGAGCGTGACCTGAAGATGCTTTGGCCCGTTGGCGTCCGCCGAGATGAATGGCAAATTGATCTCGCTCTGCATCACCGTCGACAGCTCTTGCTTGGCCTTCTCGGAAGCCTCTTTGAGCCGCTGGAGCGCCACGCGATCGGTGCGCAGATCCACGCCTTCGCTGTTCTTGAACTCCTCGACCAGCCACTCAATGATCCGCTGATCGAAGTCGTCGCCGCCGAGATGCGTGTCGCCGTTGGTCGCGCGGACTTCGAAGACGCCCTCGCCCAGCTCCAGCACCGAAATATCGAAGGTGCCGCCGCCGAGGTCATACACCACGATCGTTTCATTGGTGCTGCCCTCGCCGAAGCCATACGCCAGCGCCGAGGCGGTCGGCTCGTTGATGATGCGCTCGACCTCCAGCCCGGCGATCTTGCCGGCGTCTTTGGTCGCCTGGCGCTGCGACTCGTTGAAGTAGGCCGGAACCGTGATCACCGCGTGCGTGATCGGCTCGCCCAGGTAAGCCTCGGCGTCGGCCTTGAGCTTTTGCAGGATCATCGCCGAGATTTCTTGCGGCGCGTACTCGCGGCCACCCATCATCACGCGGGCATCGCCGTTGGGCGCCGACGTGAGCTTGTAGGGCACCAGCGCCTTGTCGCGCTGCACGCTCTCGTCGTCCAGCTTGCGGCCCATGAAGCGCTTGACCGAAAAGATCGTGTTTTCAGGATTCGTGATCGCCTGACGCTTGGCGATCTGGCCGGCGGTGCGCTCGCCATTTTTGCTTACCGCGACCACCGACGGCGTGGTGCGCGTGCCTTCGGCGCTGGCGATCACGATCGGATCGCCGCCCTCCACGACCGCGACCACCGAGTTGGTTGTGCCCAAATCTATACCAATAGTTTTGCCCATGAATGACTCCAGAAGAATCAAGAACCTTCTATCTGCTGGTTCTAAGTTCTAGGTTCTTGGTTCTAGGTTCTTGATGTTACTCTTGCCCAACCTTGACCATGCTTGGTCGCAGCACGCGATCGTGGAGCATATAGCCGCGCCGCAGATCGGCGGTGACTTTGCCGGCCTGCTCAGGACCCGCGTCCTCGTGCATGACTGCGTCGTGGAAATGCGGGTTGAACGGCTCGCCCAGCGCCTCGATCGGCTTGACGCCCTCGCCCTCAAGCACCATCTGGAGCTTGCGCTGGACGCCCTGAAGGCCGCTGAACCACGGCGTTTCGGCAACCTCGGCCGGCACGTGCTGCATGGCCAGATCAAAGTCGTCAAGGATCGGCAGGATCTTCAGAATCAGGCCGGCAGTGGCGTTGCGGATCAGCGTGCCGCGCTCTTCCTCGGTTCGGCGCTTGAAGTTTTTGAGATCCGCCGCTACACGCAGGTACTGATCTTTATAGCTGCTGGACTCTTGCTCCAGCTGTTGCATGCGCGACTGTAATTCGTCTGACGAAAGCTGAGGCTTCGTTGTTGCTTCGTCGTTGTTAGTCGTTGTGTTCTGCTGCTCGGTTGATTGTTCCGGCGACGTTTGTCGTTCTTCCATAACGGTGTTGATGCTCCTCTTAGGTTCTCTTTAGTTGCTTGATTATTGGGATTCGATTCCTATAGATCAGGCGCTGGATGAGCGCTCGCCATACAGCTCGGCCAGCAGATCGCTCATGACCGACGAGATATAGCGCACGCTTGAGATCGAGCGTGGATAGGGCATACGCGTGGGGCCGATCACGCCCAGCACACCGGCGACCTCGCCGCTGCGGCCGTAGCGTGAAAGAATCACGCTGTACTCGCGCATCGTGTCCTGGCCGTGCTCCCCGCCGATGACGACCTGCACGCCCTCGTTATTGAGCGCCTGCGGGATCAGTGTGCCGATGCCGACGCCCTGCTCAAGGATGCGCAGCAGCTGCTTGACGCGATCGACCTGGGCAAACTCGGGCTGGCCCAGCATCTCCAGCAGCCCATCGTGATGCAGCGCCTCGTTGATCTGACCCTCAAGCTGTCGCATTGCCCGCGTAATCACGTCGAGGACCATCCGCGCAAACGGCGTGAGCGGTGGCTCGTCCGGCGTGGTGACGCGGCTTTCAAGCAGGTCCAGGGTCGCGCCTTCCAGACGCTGGTTGAAGTACTGCGCCAGATTGCTCAGATCTTCCTGGCTGTTCGGCTGCTCAGTCGTCAGCGACTGCTGCTTGATTGTGCCGTCGTGCAGCACCAGCACCAGCAGCACAACGGTCTCGTAGATGGCGATCAGCTCAAGATGCTTGAAACGAACTTCGTAGGCGCGCGGCGGCGTGACAACTGCGGCGTTATGAGCGGTGCGCGCCAGAACGGCGGCGGCCAGGTGAATCCATTGATCCAGCTCGCTGCGGACCTGGTAGAACTGATGCTGGATCGTGCGCTGCTCCTGCGGCGAGAGTGCCTGCCGGTCCATCAGGTTTTCGACGAAGTAGCGATACCCGGCGTCGGTGGGAATGCGGCCGGCCGAGGTGTGCAGATGCGTGAGCAGGCCGAGATCTTCCAGGGCCGCCAGCTCGTTGCGGATTGTCGCCGAGCTGTATTGCAGCTGGTATTTTTTGAGCAGCGTCTCAGAGGCGACCGGCCTGGCCGGCGACTCGATATACTCCTGGATCACAAGTTTTAGGATTCGCTGTCGTCGTTCTGTCAGTTCTAGAATCATAGCATCCCTCATATCCACGCGCAGTCTCTCATCGCCCGGCTTGGATGCTTTAGCACTCTAGACTTGCGAGTGCTAAACTGTTCATGTATATGAAAGGCGTGCGCGTGACCGATCGGCGTTTTGCGCACGCCAAACATATTTTACCACGGCTCAACATCGCGTCAATCGCTTTCGTACCTGAACCTTATACAACCAGACTCAACCTTTGGTTCATCGCCGATTGGGACAGGCTAACGGAGAACCAAGAACCAAGAACCAAGAACCAAGAACAGAGAACAGAGAACCAAGAACCAAGAACAGAGAACAAAAGATAGAGCGGCTATTCTTTGTTCTTTGAGATTCAACACAGCCGACAGTTACGTAGTTGATCTCGGGGTGTGCATTCGGTACAATCCCGGCGATCGTTCAGCTTCTTTCAGAAATCTCCCAACTTTCTTACTGTTGCGAAGGTACGGCGCTACTTATAGCTAGCCGCTGCTATTCCCTACGCCTCGTCGTCCCCACATATTCGCCACGCTGATCGCTGTCCGTCACCTGCCACTGTGGTCTGATCCACAATCTTCCGCTTCTGTTTCTGTCGGTTGTTCAGGCAAGAGAAAGAGAGCTTCCATGAAACGGCTGAGTCTCATCGTCGTGATTCTGCTGGGCCTCGCCAGTAGTCTGGTCGTGCGAACCAGCTTCGCCGGGGCGAGCTTCGCCGAGGGATTCGACAACACCGGCGCCACCGGCTCGCCTACCAGCGGCCCGGCGAATCTGATCAGCGCAGGCTGGATCTTCCGTAACCAGAGTCAGCCCCTGGGCTCAAGCAGCTGGTACGGCTCCGGCTCGACCCAGGCGTTTGGCCCGCACAGCGGCACTGGCTTTCTGGCGGCCGATTACACAAGCACCAGCTGGGTTTCGGGCTCGGCGATCAGCAACTGGGCGATCCTGCCAGTGGTTCCCGGCCAGACGGCTGGCGACGTGATGCGCTTTGTGGTGCAGGCGTCGGTGTACACGTTTCGCCAGGATCGCATTCAGGTGCGCTACTCGCCGACTGGCGGTACCAGCACCGGCTCCAGCGCCGGCGACGTGGGCGACTTTACCACGCTGCTGCTCGATATTAATCCCGTGCCGTCTGGCGCGGATTGGGTCGCGCAAAACGTAACGCTGCCGGGAGCGGGCCGGATCGCGTTTCGCTACTATCTGCCGCAGACCGGCTCCGGCACGCAGACCGGCGGCTTCTTCGGCATCGATACGCTGGTGGTAGGCACGCCGCCTGCCGGATCGCTGCCGATCCCGCAGCCGGGCCAGACTGTCACCTGGACCCAGGCGATGAGCCCGGTAGTGATCACCGGACGTCAGACCATTCCAGCTGGCGGCACGGTGGTTGTAGAGTCTGGTGTTGAGATTCAGGTTCAGCAAAATAGCACGCTGGTCGTCGAGGGAACGGTGCGCGGTGCCGGCACTGCACCCAGTCCGATTCGCGTCACAGCCCCGGCGGTGTATCCTCCGGCGCTGCATGTGTTTGGCACGCTCGATCTCACGCACGCCACGATCGGCGGGCAGGTCAGGGCCGACTCGGGCGGCTCGCTGTTGTTTAGCAACGCGCGCTTCCAAACCTACGGCACGCTGACCAGCACCAATGGATTGACCAATTACAAGCCACCATTTGTGCGCATCGATCAAAGCCACTTCGAAGGCACCGATCTCTACGTCTCGGATATCAGCGTCGTGCTGCGCGACACGACGTTCCATAACGGGTCGCCGATCTTTCTGTACAGCTACCTGTATCTCAACAACGTGACCGTCGACGGCGGCACGCTCTCGATCTCCAACGATTACCAGCCTGGCTACCTCAACAACGTGACGATCAGGAACTCACCGCAGGCGGGTATCTCGCTGGGCGGCGGCAACTGGGGCAACGACTACTTCATCGGACCGAGCGTTGTGCTGCAAAACAATCTTTATCCTGTGGCAGTCGGCGATGGCGGCATCTTGCCCGGCAGCACAGTTCCCGCGACCGGCAACGTCAACAACTACATTGCCGGCCCTGGCGACGGCGATCATCGCGGCCCGGTGACCTGGTCCAATGTCGGCATTCCGTATGTGATTACGGGCTTTCCCGACATCGATTTTGGCGAGGACTGGAACGTGCTTCCCGGCACGACGATCAAGTTCGGGCCGAGCGCGGGCGCGGCGGGCGGCTTCGTCGCGCGTGGTGAGCCGGGCGCTCCCGTCAAATTCGAGCGACTGAATTCCACGCAGCCCTGGAGCGATCTGCGGGAGCCGCGCCGGCTGGAGCATGTGATCGTGGATGGTAGCCAGTACGGCCTGGTCTTCTCGTCGCTGGGAGCGCCGCGCTACGTCGATAGCGCGATCTTGCGCAACAACGCCCGCGCCGCCGTCGGCTCGGTGGTGATTCGCGGCACGCAGTTTCTCAACAACACCGTCGGCGCCAACGTCGGCGCGACCAGCGATCTCAACGGCCTGACCAATCCCAACAGCTTTGTCGGCAACGGCACCGGCGTGCAGTCGGCCAGCGATGCGCGCTACAACTGGTGGGGCAATGCCAGCGGCCCGACCTCGCCCGACAACGCGCGCGGCACCGGCGACTCGGCCGCCTCGGGTGTGCCGATCAAGCCGTTCCTGACGACCGCGCCGGACTACAGCAACAGCGCGCCGATCGTCCATCTGCGCACGCCTTCGTTCCTGGCCGAGCCGGGCCAGAAGATCATGCTCAACTGGGATGCGCAGGATAACGGCGCGATCGCTTCCCAAAAAATTCTTTTCTCGCCGGATAGCGGCGGTACGCAGACCTACACGGTTGTCGCCGATAACCTGCCTGCAACTCAGCGCGCGTTCGAGTGGACGGTGCCTAACATCGGCTTCCAAAACTCCAATCCCACGGCCACCATTCGCGTTGTAGCGGTGGACAGCACCGGCCGCGAAGGCTGGGATGCCGCCGAAGTTGTGATTCCTTCGGGCGAGGCTACCGGCAACCTTACGATCACCAGCGATCTGCGTGGGCCGTTCCGCGCCGGCGACAACGTCCCGATCTGCTGGACCGCGTCGGGCCTGGGCCTGTACGCCGACAGCTTCGAGGCGTTTTTGTTCCTGGATGGCAATCAACGCACGGTTCCGCTCGGCGGCCTGGCCACGCCCGGCTGTTTGTCGCTGCCGCTGACAATGCCTTTCGTCAGCACGGACTCGGCGCGGGTTGGTGTCAAGATCTACGGTACCTACAACCGCGTCAAGTGGTTCTTCAGCGAGCCATTCACGATCCGTCCCGATTCGCGCATCCCGGATGCGGCGCCGACGGTGACGCTGCTCAGCCCAACCAATGGCGCGAGCATCACGCCTGGCTCGGTCGTGCCGATCACGTGGTCGGC
>DASWTQ010000757.1:0-9240 GCA_036402055.1 Herpetosiphonaceae bacterium | reverse complement strand
AAGATGTGGCACGTATCTACGCACACTCCTACCCGCTCTGGATGCGAGACGTTCTCGATCAGCCAGGCCAGCTCCTCAAAGCGACCGCCGAGACAGGTTCCCTGGCCCGCCGTGGTCTCCAGCAGCACCATGGTATCACCGCCGACGCCCTCGGCAAACAGCCGGTTCAGCGCCTCGACCTCGCGCGCAAGACCTGTGTCGCAGCCGGAGCCGGTATGCGCGCCCGGATGGGTTACCAGATACGGAATGCCGAGCTGCTCACAGCGCTCCAGCTCATGTCCAAACGCCGCGATCGATTTCTCCCACAGGTCGTCTTTGGGCGAGGCCAGGTTGATCAAATACGAGTCATGTACGATCAACGGGCCGATGCCTGTGCGCTCCTGCTCCGCCTTGAACTTTTGAATCGCTTCATCGTCGAGGGGCTTGGCGTTCCACTGCCGCTCGTTTTTGCTGAAGATCTGCATCGTCCGGCAGCCGACCGTCTCGCCGCGCGCAAATGCGGTGTGTAGGCCGCCGGAGACTGACATATGTGCGCCAAAATTCATGAAGCGCATTATAGCACTGCTGGCAAGCGAGAACCAAGAACCAAGAACCAAAGGAGAACAAAGAACAAACGAACAAACGAACAAACGAACAAAGAACAAAAGCAAGTACCGCCGTTCCCCCTCGCCTGTCGCAACCGAGGCAAAAGCTTGCCGAGGTTCGGGGCAGGGGGCTAGGGGTGAGGGCCGACGAAAGAACAAAAGATCCAAGGAACAAAGGAACAAAAAGAATTGATCATTTGTTCCTTTGTTTTCTTGTTCCTTTGTTTGCCCGCAGGGCCAGGAATGCAATCCTCTGCTAACAACCAAACACCAGAGCACAGGCGGACTCATGCTATAATGCACAGCCGTGCGCTTACCAGGCGCGAGAACGCGTGCCATGCGTGCAATGTTTCTACTGTTCTATTCCAGAGGTATTACTCGTGCCAACGATCCTTGTCGTCGACGACGATGTTAATCTGCTTTCATCGCTCGGAGCAACGCTGGAGGCCGAAGGTCATCGTGTGCTGCGCGCCAGCCGGCTCGATCAGGCCGGCCGCTATGTCGCCACCGAGATGATCGATATTGTGTTGCTCGAAGTCGAGACCGAGCATGGACGCGGCTGGGATTTCCTGCGCGAGCTAACGACCCTGCGCAACTTGCCCGTGATTGTCGCCAGCGGCCACGGGCTGGAAGAAGATATTGTCGCCGCGCTGGATCTGGGAGCCGTCGATTATCTGACCAAACCGTTTCGGACCAACGAGCTGCTGGCCCGCATCCGTACGCGCCTGCGCGAGACGCCGAGCCAGCGCCCATCTGCGCCGCAGACAACCGCGCCGAGCCCCGCAGCCAGACCGCCGGTCGCGCCACAGCCAGCCGCAGCCAGCTACCCCGACGAAGAGTTCGATCCCGACGCGCCGCTCTTTATGGGACTTGCCGACGAGCACTCGCTACTTCAAGAGCGCGCCGCCGTGGAGACCTACGCGGGCAACATCGAGGAGCTGCCGCTGGGACCGCGTCTGCGCGCCGCTCGACAGCGCGGCAACCTTTCGCTGGTGCAGGTAGAGCTAGACACCAAGCTGCGGATCTGGTATCTCCAGGCCATGGAAGAAACTCGCTTCGGGATGCTGCCGCGCGGCATGGCCGAGCAGATGCTGCGCACCTACGCTCAGTACCTTGGGCTGAATGTCGAGCACGCGCTCGCCGATTATCGCGAAGAGTTCGCGGATCTTCCGGTGCAGCCGCTGGCACATCTCGGCGGCAAGCCCGAGCCGCGCGAGATTCCGCGCTGGATCGTGATCGGAGTCTCGTCGCTGCTGGCGCTGATTCTCGGGCTGGGCAGCCTGTGGGTGCTGGTGCCGGATCAGGTGATCGCGCTCAACACAAACCTGCGCACCATGATCAACCCGCCCACTGCGACCGCCACCCCCACGATCACACCGCCGCCCACGCTGACGCCCACCGCGACGGCCACGCCGACGTCGACGCCCACGCTGACGCCGACGACGGCCCCGACCAGCACGCCGACGCTCGCGCCGACCGTCGATCCCAACGTCACTGCGACGGCCGGGCCGTAGCACACATCGAATAGATTGCTCACACAGGAGGCTACTTGTGGCAGTTCCCTGGTCGACAATAGTTTGGAGCCAGTTCGAAGCGGCGATCTACATGCTCGATCACGCCATCGCTGATTGTCCCGACGAGCTATGGCACGCAAACATGTGGGGCGAGCATTCGGATCGGCCGGATCTTTCGGAGTTCTGGTATGTGGCCTATCATACGCTCTTCTGGCTGGATTTTTATCTGACCGGCGAAGTCGAAGGCTTTGCGCCGCCGGCGCCGTTTACGCTGGACGAGTTCGATCCGGCGGGCGTGGTCCCTGAGCCGGCCTACACCAAAGCTGAGCTGCAAACCTATCTGGCCTACTGCCGCCGCAAGTGCAAGACGACGCTCGAAGCGCTGACCGACGAGGAAGCCAATCGACTCTGTACATTCCCCTGGGGCTCGATCAGCTTCGCGGAGCTGCTGCTCAACAGCACACGCCATGTCCAGGAGCACGGCGCGCAGCTACGTATGTTTCTCGGGCAGCGGCTGGGCTCGGAGCCGGGCTGGCGCGCCTATACCGGGAGCTGATACCCGAAATACGGGCAACACAAAAGGAGCGGATCTCGTCCGCTCCTTTGCGATTCTACGCGATCAGATCATTGCTACGCGCCGACCGGCTCGTCCTTCTGCCCTGCGCCGACGCCAAATTTGTCGCGGTTGAAGTAGATGATGCGCTTCCAGACCGGCGTGACCTGATCGGCGAAGATGACCACCAGATCTTGCGGCTGCGCCTGCTTCAGCGCGTGATCCACGGCTTCGACCTCGGATAAGATCGTCGTGATCTGCTCTTCGCTCAGACCGCCGCTCAGCGCGCCCTGCTTGACCAGCCCGACCGCCTCGCCGGCTTTCCGCCCGCGCAGATTGTTATCCTGCTTGATAATCATTCGATCGAACATCCTGGCGCCCAGCTCGCCCAGGCGCAGCAGATCTTGATCGCGGCGATCGCCAGGCCCCGAGATCACACCGATCACCTGCTTGTGATTCGATCGCAGTCTGGACACCAGATCGACCATATGCTCAAGCGCCGCCGGATTATGGCCGTAGTCCATGATCACGCGGAATGGATGCTCGTCGAAGATGTTCAGCCGTCCCGGCGTCTGGTAGAACGAGGTTGTGAAGGTCCGCAGCGCCTGGCGGATCGTCTCGACCGGCACATCCAGCGCATACGTAATCGCCGCCGCCGCCAGCGCGTTGGCCACGTTGACGCGCGCCTTGCCTTCCAGCGTCGCCGGGATCAGATGCGTCCACAGCAGCGGAATATACTGCTCGTCGTCGTACACCGCGATCATGTCGCCACGCACGCCCTGCTGCAACACCACCGCCACGCCACCCTCGGCGATATGCTCACGCAGCGCCTCGGAGCCGTTGTCGCCGCCATGCATCGAGAAAAGCACGATCCGGCCACCGGCGCGATCGCGCATACTCAGCGTCAGCGGATCGTCGGCGTTGAGCACGCTTGAGCCGGTTTTATGCACCACTTCGACCACCAGCGACTTGATGCGCGCCAGGTCTTCCAGCGTCTCGACGCCGCGCAATCCGAGATGATCGGCCTGCACGTTGAGCACCGCGCCGACATCACAGCGATCAAAGCCCAGACCTTCGCGCAGAATGCCGCCACGCGCGGTCTCCAGCACCGCCGCCTCGATCGTCGGATCTTTGAGCGCCATGCGCGCGCTCCACGGCCCGGTCAGATCGCCGCGCATGTACAGCTCGCCGTCGATGTAGATGCCATCGGTCGTGGTCAAACCCGTGCGCAGGCCGTGCATCTTGAGAATATGCGCGACCATTCGCGAGGTCGTGGTCTTGCCGTTGGTGCCTGTGATCGACACCAGCGGAATGCGGCTCTGCGTGTTGCGCGGGAAGAGCATATCGATCACGGGCCTGGCGACATTGCGCGGCGTCCCCTCGGACGGCTGAAGATGCATGCGAAAGCCCGGCCCGGCGTTGACCTCCACGATCCCGCCGCCGATCTCGCGCAGCGACTCGGCGATATTCGGCGAGATAATGTCGATGCCGGCGATGTCCAGGCCGACCACACGGGCCGCGCGCCGGGCGATCTCGATATTGTCGTAGTGGATCTCATGCGTGCGATCGATCGCGGTGCCGCCTGTGGAGATGTTGGCCGTCGAGCGCAGAAAGAAGGTCTCCCCCTCGGGCAGCACGCTTTCGAGCGTCAGGCCGGCCTGCTCAAGCAAACGATTGGCCTGATCGTTGACCGTCAGGCGCGTCAATACTTTCTCGTGGCCGATGCCGCGCCGGGGATCGCGATTCGTGATCTCGATCAGCTCGGCGATCGTGTGCGTGCCGTCGCCGACGACATGGGCCGGCACGCGCTCCGCCACCGCGATCACCTGATCGTTGACGACCAGCACGCGATAATCCTTGCCGTGCAGGAAGCGCTCGACCAGCACCGCCGATCGATATTGCGCCGCCTGCTCGTAGCCCCAGCGCACCTGCTCGGCGTCTTGCAGGTTCAGCGACACGCCGCGACCGTGGCTGACATCCAGCGGCTTGGTGACTACGGGATAGCCGATCCGCTCGGCGGCGGCGACCGCATCGGCGGCGGAGCGCACCAGCCGGTTACGCGGCACGGGCAGGCCAACATCGTCGAGCAGCTTGTTGGTCAGCTCTTTATCGCTGGCCGTCTCGACCGCGATATTCGAGGTGTGGCTGGTGACGCTGGAGCGAATGCGCTTCTGGTACTTGCCGTAGCCCAGCTGAACCAGGCTATGGTCGTCCAGGCGGATCGCCGGAATGCCGCGCCGCCGCGCCTCATCGACCAGCGACATCGTCGTCGGTCCCAGCGCCAGCCGCTCGGCAAGCCGGATCAGCTCCTCAAGCTCAGTCTTGTAGTCGAACGGCGCGTCCGGCTCGGTGACGCTGCCCGCGCGCTCAGGCGTGAGCAGCTCCAGGCCCTGCACACCTTGCAGCTCAGCCGGCAGCAGATGATTGACCAGCCGCAGCGCCAGCCGTGCCGACAGCAGCCCCACGCGCTCCTCGATGTACGAGTAGACCACGTAGTAGACGCCGTGCTCATCGCCTGCGCCGCGCGTCTTGCCGTAGGTCACGGGCGTGCCCGCCAGGCACTGCAACTCCAGCGCGATATGCTCGGCAATATGTCCGATCCAGGTGCCTTCGCGCAACCGCCGCACGAAGCCGCCGGGCTCGCCGTAGGAGCAGCCGTGCTCATGCAGCGTTGGGATCAGCTCCAGCAGCCGATCCGAGAACGTGTCGAGCTTGCTGGAAGGATACTCCTCCAGCGGTCCGAGATCGAGCTTGAAACGAATGACGGGACGGTAGCCGTATGGATTCGGCCCACGGTAGACTCGGGTTTCCAGGACACGCATCGAAGCACCTCGCTGTATGAGCTATCACATATAAAAAGAACAAACGAACAAGAGAACAAGGGAACAAGGAAAGCCTTACTTTGTTCGTTTGTTCGTTTGTTCCTTTGTTCCCTACTTAGATACCTTCGCCCTCTGCGTAGAGGCCAGCCTCAAAAGGCAGCGGCGGCGTTGTCGGAATCACCGGACAACGACGGTTTATATCAAATTGATAGCCATGAGTCAGCAGATGGAAGCGCATGTTGTGGATCGTCAGCGGCGCGTGATCGGAGATGCGGTAGATGTCGTTGTAGCTCATCTCGGTGCCGTCCACAATCGTCACCGAGCCACGACCGATCACGGTCACTGTGCGCTTGGAGTCTACCTCGATCGCAGTGTCCTCGTCCAGGCCCACGCCCAGCAGGTAGGGATTGTGCGCCAGCGCCGTCACCAGACGGCCCGTGCGGCCGCGCGCGCCAAAGTGCTGATCGACCAGCAGCCGGTTGATCAGGCCCAACCCTGGCGCGAAGTGCATCATCGCCTTGCGGGGCGTGATGCCGCTCATGCCGTAGGCCATCATATGCTGGCAGACGGCAGACGCGCCCGCGCTGGTGCCGGCGACTGTGCAGCCCGCGCGGTAGGCGCGCCGAATCCGGGTCGCCGCTGGAGTGCCGCCCAGGATCGTCATCAGCTTCAGCTGGTTGCCGCCGGTGAGAAACAGACCAGACGATTTGCTGATCGGCGCGAGGATATTCTCGTTGCAGCAGTCCTCGCGGGAGTAGAGCTTGAGCACATGCACGTCGGCCGCGCCCAGCTCGGTGAAGATGCGCTCGTAGATCTGCGAGACGATCTCGTAGATCTCCGAGGCGGTGGCAATGATTGCGATGCGGCTCTGCTCGCCGCCCGCAAGCTCGACAAACCGGCGCAGGATCGTGCGGTTCCCGACTTTGTCTTCCGCACCGCCGATCATCATCAGTGTGCCGGTATTTGGAAAGGGCTCGTTGCCCGCTGGATCATTGGAAAGCGTCATGGAGGGGCATTGTAGCACAAAGGCGGCCTTCGTCTCAACGGACGCCGCTTTTTTGGGAGATTTTTATGTAATCAGAGCCGGTACAATCTGATCCTCATTGCCTTCTACAAAAGTATGTACCATTCCAGCAATCCTACTGTATCGTTGTGCTGAGATCAGTGCGATCCAATCGAGCCAATTCCCAGCGTGCCTGACGCAGATCTGCGCCTGTAAGATTTGCGCCATACAGCTCGGCCTGTTGCAGATTAGCCTGTCGCAGGTCGGCATGTATGAGCTTCGCACCTCGCAGCACTGCATTGCACAGACGCGCTCGCCGAAGATTGGCATGGCTGAGGTTGGCTATGTGGAGATGGGCGTGATCCAGGAGTGCATCCGATAGATCGGCATCGGCGAATGTTGCATCTAGGGCATAAACACGGAACAAGCGTGCCCCATGCAGACGCGCCCCGCTCAGATCCGCTTTTTGCAGCATCGCCTCGTCTAGAATCGCGCCTTCAAGATTCGTCGCGTGTAACACCGCTTTTGGCAGGTAGGCATTGGTCAAGTTCGCACCGCGCATATCCGCCTCGGATAGGTCGGCCTGTAGGAGATAGACGCCCTCTAAATCAATGCCGCGCAAGTCCAGGCCGCGGAGATCGGTCCAGCCTAAATCCACATGACGGCCATCCAGGCGCGAATCGGCAATCCGCTGCATGACCTGGGCATGCGTCAATACGTCAAGCGTAGTGTCATCCATGATCACGTCCTAGAGTGAGCGACGGAGAACAAGCTCATGCTCGGTCGCCCACTCGAAGAGCCGGGTCAGATCGCGCAGAACGCCGATGGTGACATACGTTCCGTCAGATACATGCGAGACCAGCCGGCGATTGGGAAGATCGGCATGGCGCTCGGTTTCGCGGCGTAAGGCCGGGGCGATTTGGGCGATAACATCGGGAGGTGTCTCGTCCTGATCGATCGAAGAGCCAGAGAGCCGCTCGATGAACGCTTCATACACACCCCAAGTGATGGTGCAGTCCCCCGAGCCGTAGATCAGATCCGGCAGAGGTATAGGCCGAGCTGGTCGCGCCTCAAACCAGTAATGCATAAATCATACCTTTTTATTAGGACCTGATCATTTTGAATGCTTGTGCAGCGCTGGAATGCTCAAATCTTGCCCGCCGCGCGACCCTTCGCCAGCACGCGCTCGGCCATTTTCAGCGAGGCCGCGTCGATCAGATCGCCGTTGAGCGAGACCGCGCCACGTGCCTCGCCGCCCAGCGCCTGCTCATAGCGATCATGGATCTGCTGTGCGCGCGCCAGCTCCTCGTCGCTGGGCGAGAAAATCGTGTTGATCGGCTCGACCTGGCTGGGATGGATCGCCCATTTGCCATCGCAGCCGAGCAGCCGCGCCTGGGTAGCGCTGGCTTCCAGCCCCTGCGCGTCGGTGTACACGCCGTATGGCCCGTCGATCGCGTCGAGACCGGCCGCCTTGGCCGCGACGACCATCCGGCTCAGCGCGGCGTGCCAGATATGCCCCGGATACCCCGCCACCGCACCGCCGATCGTCAGCAGCGGAGCGCCGATCGAGGCCGCGAAATCGCCGGGACCGAAGATCAGCGCGGCCAGGCGGCGGCTGGCAGTCGCGATCTGCTCGACGTGCGCCATGCCCTGCGCGCTTTCGATCTGTGCCTCGATCGCGATCGGCCGCGTGAAGCCCATCTTCATCTCGATCTGGCTCAGCAGCATATCGAGCATGTACACGTCGCCGGGCAGATTCACCTTGGGCAGAATCATCACGTCGATGTTGTGGCCGGCGCCTTCGACGACCGTGATCAGATCGTCGTAGAACCATTGGGAGGTTGTGGCGTTGACGCGAACGGCGCGCAGCTTGCGGCCCCAATCGTTTTCGTTGAGCGCCTTGATGATCAGCCGGCGCGCCTCGGGTCGCTGGTCGGGCGCTACCGAATCTTCAAGATCCAGAAAGATCAGATCGGCGGCGGCACTCACGGCCTTGGCGATGAAGCGGGGATTGCTGCCCGGCACCGCCAGCTCTGTGCGGCGCGGTTGGGTAGTGGTCACAGTATCTCTCCTGGCAAAGCTCTTGGCCTGAGAGTATACACCATGTCTGGTCGCGCAGATGCGCCGGCCTACGACGAGCGCGCGGAGCGCTGCCCGAAGCCGCCGTTGAGCTTGCCGCGTGATTGCGCGACCGCGTAGGCAATGCCGCTTTGCAGATCCGAGCGCGTCTCCAGCGTGCCCAGGTTCATGCCCAGGCTCACATAAACACCGTGCAGCCGCGCTGCTCATGCTGCTCGATCCAGGCCGGACGCGCGGCTAATCTGTTCCAGCGCAGATCGAGCTTTTCTAGCCGCGTCAGCGCACCCAGGCCGGCGGGTAGCTCGGTCAGCCGGTTGGCGCGCAGATCCAGAAAGCGCAGATTGCTCAAGTCGCCGATCGATTCGGGCAGGGCTGCCAGCTGATTGTTGCGCAGATCCAGGTCGGTGAGCGATGCGAGATCGCCGATCGACTCGGGCAGCGACTGCAAGCGGTTGTCTTGCAGAATCAGCTTGCGCAGGCGGCCCAGCCTGCCGATCGACGCGGGCAGCGATTCAAGCCGGTTGTTCATCAGATACAGCTCTTTGAGTGCCCGCAGCTCGCCGATCGACGAGGGAAGCGACCCAAGCTGATTGTTGTAAAGCCGCAGCTCGATCAGCCCGGTCAGCCGGGTAACGCTCGGCGGAAGAGCAGACAGCTGATTATCGGTGAAGCCCAGGTAGAGCAG
>DASWTQ010000756.1:0-3544 GCA_036402055.1 Herpetosiphonaceae bacterium | reverse complement strand
GCAACGGCCAGGGCGACGTGTATATGATCAACCTTGACGGCACCGGCGAGCAGCGGCTCACGACCAGCAACGCCGACGACGGCGCGGCCTCGTGGTCGGGCAACGGCTTCGAGATCGTCTTCGACTCGAACCGCGACGGCGACTACGAGATCTACCGATTGAACCTGAACACGCCCGAGACGATCACGCAGCTTACGTTCAACCAGGTCGATGATCGCTGGCCGCTCTGGGCGCAGTAGTCCAAGAACCAAGAACCAAGGGAACCAAGAACCAAGGGAACGAAGAACAAAGAGCAAAGAACAGAGAGCAAAAAGCAAGTACCACCATTCCCCCTCGCCTACCGCAACCGACGGGTACCCTCTGGGTGAAGCCCGCCGAGGTTTGGGGAAGGGGGACGGCCCGCAGGCCAGGGGGTGAGGGCCAACAAACAAAGCGGCTTCACGCATAACGACGACACGCTCACGAGTAAATCGTGGGCGTGTTTGTATTTGCAGATCGGCGCCTGGCCTTTTATCATCTGACCATGCACTTTTTACATGTCATCCAGCGCTATTATCCATACACCGGCGGCTCCGAGCTGTATTTTCAGGAATTCAGCGAGCAGCTGGTCGCCGACGGACATCAGGTGACGGTGCTCACGACCAACGCCTGGGACCTGGATCATTTCTGGGCAGCCGGACGCAAAACCATCGACGAGCCCGAGACGATGCACAACGGCGTGCGGATCAAGCGCTTTCCGGTCGAACGCATCCCCGGCCCACCGATCGTCTATCCGATCCTGCGGCGGCTGATGGTCGAGCTGGGACGGCTGACGGCAACCACGCCGCTGCTGCGGCGCATGGCGCTGCTCACGCCGCGCGTACCGCAGCTCCAGCGCTATCTCGCCACCACCGGCGAGCACTTCGATCTCGTGCATACCACGAACATTACGCTGGACTTCACGATCCTGCCGACGCTCCGCTTCGCCCAACGCCGAGCGATTCCGCATCTCTGCACGCCGTTCGTCCACCTGGGCGAGCCCGGCAAACGCCAGATCGTGCAATACTACACGCAGCCGCATCAGATCGAGATTCTGCGCCAGTCGCGTCGGGTGATGGTCCAGACTACGTTGGAAGGCGATGAGCTGCGGAGGCTGGGCATTCCCGACGATCGGCTGCGCCTGATCGGCTGCTGGGTGCGGCCCGAAACCCTGGTCGGTGGGTTGGCTGAGCGCTTTCGCCGTGAGCACAACCTGCACGGCCCGATCGTGCTTTCGATCGGCGCGGCGGCCTACGACAAAGGCACCATGCACACGATCGAGGCGATGCAGCACGTCTGGCAGAGTGGCTCCGACGCCACGCTGGTTTTGATCGCGGGCACGACGCTGGCTCAGTTTGAGCAGTTTTACGCCGCGCTGCCCGAGTCGATCAAGCGACGAATTCTGCTGATCCGCGCCGCGCCGCACCAGACCAAGCTGGATGCGCTGGCCGCCGCCGATGTGTACGTCATGCCGTCGCGCACCGACTCGTTCGGCATCGTGTACCTGGAAGCCTGGATCTATGATGTGCCGGTGATCGGCGCGCGGGCGGGCGGCGTTCCCGCCGTGATCGACCATGAGCAGGATGGTCTGCTGGTCGATTTCGGCGATGTGGACGCGCTGGCAAGGGAGATCCAGCGGCTGCTTGGCGATCGTGAGCTGGCGCGACGGCTGGGAGTGGCCGGTCACGCCAAGGTTTTGCGCCAGCTGACGTTTGAGCAGCAGTACGCCAGGATTCGCGCAGTGTACGAGGAGGCGACCGGGCAGAAGCTATAACAAAGGGACGTTCACGTGAACGTCCCTCACATCGCTGAGCTGGCTGGCGCCGCTAATCGTTCATCGAGATCAGCGTCACGCCGTCGATCAGCGCGATCGGCTTATCCTTAGCCCAGCGCGCCGCGCCCTCTTGAAAATCCATCGAGGTGATCACAACGCCTTTTTTGACGCCCTCGGCCTTCATGCGCTGTGCCAGCTCCTGAGGCACGCCCGGCTTGAGCTTTTCGGCCGTCATCACGCGCAGCAGCCAGGGCTCGCCCTCGTAGCTGACCTGAAAATCGAGCCGATCTTTTTCAAAGCGATAGTCGTTGACCAGAAAGTCGTGCTTGCGGAACAGATCGGCGACGTAGCCGCCAAGCTGCGGCAGCGACAGCGCTTGCAGATCTTCCACGGAGCGCACCCGGCCCGGCTTTTCGATTCGCCCGCCGCGCTTCTCCTGCTCCTTACGCGCATCGCGCAGCCGCGCCTCGCTACGCGCCGACGTGATCACGCCCAGGGCCGGGAAGAGCGGCAGCGTGATGATCGCAACACCAAGCACTTGAGCCGTCTCAACCGTCATCCCCGTGGTGCGAGTGAGGACCAGGACCGTTCCCGCCAGCAGCGCCGCCAGCGTGGAGATGATACTCAGCAGCGCGGCGTGCCAGGGAATATGCGTCTTGACCCGTCGCCCCACGACGATGCCGCCGGTCACGGGCAGCAGACCGGCCAGAATCTGGAGCGGCCCGCCGTCGATGATCACAAAGATCCAGAGCACGCCCAGGCCAATGCCGACCAGCAGCAGAATCGGCCAGTCAAGCTCGCGCAACACCTGACGCAGCGGCGGCCGTGGCGCGCGCGGCTCCTTGACCTTTGCCGCACGACGATCGTTGCTCGCGGCTGTTTCTGCCGGCTGTTCGGTGGTTTCGTCCATCACTGGGGGTTGGGTTGCCATGTCTTCCTCAAAAATAACGCCAGCAAAAATGCTGACGCGCAATGATTCGTTGCTCAGTGAGCGTATTTACTGTGTTGTTTCCCGCAGCGCATCCACGGCCTCGCGCAGCTTGCCGACATCGTTAAAGGCGCGGTACACCGAGGCGAAGCGAATATAGGCGACCTCGTCGACCTCGCGCAGCCGATCCATGACCAGATCGCCGATCACAACGCTCGGCACCTCGGCCAGATCGCGCGCCATAAGCTCGGCCTCGACCTCGTTCACGATCCGCTCGGCTGCGTCCGAGCCCATCGGGCGGCGATACAGGGCAGTTTTGATGCCGCCCAGCACCTTCTCGCGCTCGTACGGCTCGCGATTGCCGCTCTTCTTGACCACAAGCAGCGTCGGCGGCTCGATCCGCTCGACCGTGGTAAATCGCCGTCCACACGACTCGCACCGCCGCCGCCGCCGTATGGTCGCGCCGTGGTCGAGTTTGCGTGTATCCAGCACCTGTGTATCGTTAGCTTGACAATATGGACAGCGCATACGCCATGTATTATAACACGCCTCTGCTTGACGATGCCCTGTGCATCCGTTATACTTCTCGGCGTCGGGGTGTGGCGCAGTTGGTAGCGCACAGCGTTTGGGACGCTGGGGTCGTAGGTTCGAATCCTATCACCCCGACCAGCCGCGCGGGAGTAGCGCAATGGTAGCGCATCTGCCTTCCAAGCAGATGGTTGCGGGTTCGAGTCCCGTCTCCCGCTCCAAACACAGCAAGAAAGGGATGGAGTGCTTAAACTCCGTCCTTTTTTTGTTGCCCCATATACTTCAGGCATCGGAAC
>DASWTQ010000755.1:0-3652 GCA_036402055.1 Herpetosiphonaceae bacterium | reverse complement strand
CTGCCGTGAGGAGTCGGTTACGGAGTTCCCAAGGTCCAGCATCGTTGAGCGGGGCTACCAGCGTAGAATCCACGAGGAGACTGCCATGATCCGACGAGCGCACGTGTACCAACTGTGGCGCTGGGCTGTACCAAGCATCGGGCTGCTCGTGTTCGCGAGCGGCGCGCTGGTTGTGTGGCGACGAGGCGAATCGTTCACGTCCTGGATGGTGTGGAGTGCGATCAGTGCTGCCATTGCGCTGTCGCTCTGGCGCTATTTCGCGCAACTCCGGTCAGATCGCGCCCCAGGACGCCGACTGGTGCTGTTTGTGGTTGGCGCCAGTCTCTTCGGCATCTCGGTGTGGACGCAGCGGAATGTCCAGATCGAAGGGCTGTTCTTTGGCCTGCTCACCGGCGTCGTCGAGGGCGCAGTGATCCACTATCTGCTGGCCAAGCTCATCGGCCCGCTGCTGTTCGGCCGGATCTGGTGCGGCTGGGCCTGCTGGATCGGCGCGCTTCTTGATCTTTTACCATACCGGCGGCCGAGCGGTCGGTTGATGCCCTGGACGCGGCTGCGCTACGCGCATTTCGGCCTGAGCCTGCTGCTGGTAAGTGGGCTGTGGTTTGGCACCGGCTATGGACTAGGTGTCATCGGCCCGACGGCGGTATATTGGTTTTTGCTCGGCAACACCATCTATCTGGTCAGTGGGATCGTCCTGGCCATCGTGCTCAAGGATAATCGCGCCTTTTGCAAGTACCTGTGCCCTATCACCGTCCCGCTGAAGTTGACCTCACGCTTCGCGCTGCTCAAAGTCACAGGTGATCCGAGCCGATGCGATCAGGATCGGGCGTGCGAGCGCGTGTGCCCAATGGGCATTCGCATCACCGAGTACCTTCTGGCGAACCAGCGTGTGCTCTCGACCGAGTGCATCCTGTGCCAGGAGTGTATCAACGTGTGCGATCATGATGCCCTGCGGCTTTCGTTTGGTGTTGATCGTGGCGGTCTCGAATTGCTGACCCAACGCTCAGCCGCCGAGGAGCAGCCCGCCGGTGTCCAAGGCCCATGAAAGACGTCTGTTCAGCCGCTGTGTGGTGAAATCTGCACGCATGGATACACCTTCTTCTCGCATACTGCCGCCGTGCATGGTCACAATGGGACCGAACGAGCATCGGGAGGGCGACAGATGCCTGCATCAGTACACGAACGAACGCAGCACGTCACGACCATAATCAACCCCGAGTTGATCTGGCGCCTGGCGACGGCGACGCTGCTGGTCCCGCTCACGATCGGCGTGATCGTCGCAGGCGGCTGGCTCATGGCTGGCATGCTTGCAGGACTGGCGGCAGGCGGCGCACATGAATTCTACCGCCTTGCAGCACGGCGGGGCGTCTATCCCCTCGTTGCATTGGGATGTGCTGCCTCAGCTGGCTTCGTGATCGTCACGACGGTCAATCCAACGCCTGGCAAGGTCGGACTCTGGCTGTGGCTCATGACGATCGGGCTGCTGTTTGTGGCGGCGGTGGTGACGATGCTGACGCGCACGGTGGATCAGCAGCCCTTCGCGACGATCGGCGTGACCGTTGCCGGGGCGCTCTGGACCGGCGGCAGCCTCGTGTTTCTCGTCCTGCTGCGCTCTCTGGCGGCTGATCTGCCGGCGACGATCGTGTGGTCGGAGCAGATGACCGGGGCAGCACTCGCGCTCTTTCCCGTTGTTCTGGTGTGGAGCAGCGACAGTCTCGCCTACCTTGTAGGCCGCAGCTGGGGCCGGCACCGTCTGCTGCCGCGTGTCAGCCCCGGTAAGAGCTGGGAAGGGGCGATCGCCGGTTTTGCCGCGACGTTGCTGGTAGGCGTGGTCTATACGCTGATCATCTTTGATCTGTGGCTCGCCTTGCCGATCTCTGCATTCATCGGTGGTAGCTGCGGCGCGCTGGCGGGGCTCTTCGGACCACTCGGCGATCTCGCGAAATCGGCGCTCAAGCGCGAGGCCGGAGTGAAGGATGCCGGGCGGATCTTTCCTGGCCACGGCGGCATTATCGACCGCTTCGACGCCCTGTTTATCGTCGTACCGCTCGTCTATGGCGTGCTCCGCCTCGTTTTGGAACGTGCCAGTCCCGGTGGTTAGGCGCGAGAGCTCGGTGGAGCAAACAAAAAGGAAGACTGAACATGCTGAATCACGTTGCTCCTGCCGAAACCGCCGATCCAGCCTATACCCGTCTCTATACACTCGGCAGTGTGGCGGCCTGGATCGCGGCCGTGTTAATCGTGGGCGAGGTGCTGGCGCTAGCCGTCTACCCGCAGCCCGGCACGATCCGTGGCTGGTTTCTGTTGTTTCAACGTAATCCGATCATCGGCCTTGTGGATTTTTGGGGCCTGGAGGTTCTGCTGTATGCCATGTTTACGCTGGTCTTCCTGGCGCTCTACGTTGCGCTGCGACGATTCAATCCCAGCCGTATGCTGATTGCGCTGACCCTGGCCGTCCTCGGGATCGGGATCTTTTTCGCGACGAACAATCCCTTCGCCATGCTTACACTCAGCGACCAGTACGCGGCGGCGACGACCGACGCCGAGCGATCCCTGTTCTTGGCGGCCGGGCAGGCGCTGCTGGCCAACACCAATCAGCGCGCTGTTGGTGGGTTCAACCTGGGCCTCTTGCTGGTGTCCGCTGCGGGACTGATCGTCGCTTCGGTCATGTTCCAGCAAGACTCCTTCAGCTCACGCACTGCCTGGGTGGGGATTGTGGCCCATGCGTTATCGGTAGCCGATTATCTGCGGCAAGCGCTGACATCGTCAACCCTGATCGCCCTGCTCCTCATCCTGCCGAATGCCCTTTTCCTGGTGCTCTGGTATGCCTCGATCGGGCGCTGGCTCTACCGGCGCGGGCGTCTCGAAAGGCCGGTGCGCTCATCACTACGCTCAACCTCATAGCTCCTCACCAGCGAATAGATAGCCACGCATCCCCGCTCAATACCAAAAGAGCATGCCGGCCATGCCACGTGAATCGGGTGACCCGACCCATCGTGAACGCGGCCGACATGCTGATGACTACCCGTTACGGCTCAAGCACATGCTTGATCTGGCCATCGATGGCGATACGGACTTCCCGAATGCCGGGAAATTGCTGCAATGTGCGCGTGATCTGCTCCCGGATTAGTTGAGTCTGTATCTTCCCACCCTGATAGGCCCACAGCTCCTTGGAGAAGTTGGCCGTCGCGATGTCCTGATCGATCGTCAGGTTGAGCAGGCGCACGCGCGGACCCCAGTCTGCGCCGCGTCCTGAATACGCCAGCACGTCTTCCGGCATCGGTAGCGCGGTGGTGAGACCGGTCTCGTTGTGCGGCGACGGTCCCCAGAGCAGCTCTTCCAGCGCTCGCGCCTCAATCTGATCCGTCTTTTGGACACGCCGGTGGGCATGTTGCAGTGTCTGGCCGGAGACCCAGTACACCAGGATCGACTGCGTACACTGATCGTAGGGGCAGATGACCGTAAACGATTGCTTGCCGAGTACCTGACCCGCCGTGCTGCGTAGCTCTAATGTCGCCGCGCGGGTGCCAGGGCCTGGCACGGCGCTCTCGGCAATCCAATCGACACTTCCGATCACCAGCCCCCGTCCGTCTTCGCCGCGCAGCACCCGGACATCGCGCGAGATGGTTGCGCCGTCTTGCCAGCGCAGCGT
>DASWTQ010000754.1:0-9344 GCA_036402055.1 Herpetosiphonaceae bacterium | reverse complement strand
CAGCGGCGCGTGATCCATGCTGCGCTGAAGCCGCAGCGCGTCTACCAGCTTGGCAAACGGCAGATCCTGATGGGCGAACGCGCCGAGCGTGGTTTCGCGCACCTGCCGCAGCAGCGATTGGAACGTCGGATTACCGCCCAGGCGCGTGCGGATCGCCAGCAGATTGACAAAGAAGCCGATCAGCGCCTCGGTCTCGATCCGGTTACGGTTGGCGATGTCGGTCCCGATCACGATGTCGTCTTGCTCGGTGGCGCGATAGAGCAGAATATTGAAAGCGGCCAGCAGCGTCATAAACAGCGTGGCGGATTCCTTCTGGCTCAGGTCGCGTAGCTGCCTGGCCAGCTCGATCGGTAGCTCAAACGATTGGTAGCTGCCACGGAAGGTTTGCACCGCCGGTCGTGGATGATCGGTGGGGAGCTGGAGCCGGGCCGGCGCGCCCGCAAGCTGCGGCTTCCAGTAGTCTAACAGCTCGTCTAATCCGCCTGACTCCAGCCACTGGCGCTGCCAGACGCTATAGTCGGCGTACTGGATCGGTAGCTCCGGCAGCGCGGCGGGTGTGCCGTGCGCGAACGCATCGTAGAGCGTCGTCAGCTCGCGGATAAAGACGGCGTGCGACCAGGCATCCGAGATAATATGATGCATATTGACAAACAGCACATGCTCGGTCTCATCCATACGCAGCAGCCGGGTCCGCAGCAGCAGCTCGCGCGCGAGATCAAAGGAATGGCGCGCTTCCTCGCCCGCCAGCCGCAGCATCTCTGCCTCGCGCTCAGCCGTGGGCAGCTCACGCAGATCGACGAGCGGCAGGTCGATCGTCGCGACCGGCGCGATCACCTGCACCGGCTGCTCGGCGACGACGCCAAATGTAGTGCGTAAAATCTCGTGCCGTCCGACAACCGTGGCCAGGCTCTGCTCAAGCGCCGTCACATTGAGCGGCCCCAGCAGCCGCACAGCGCCGAAAATGTTGTAGGTGGGATTGCCCGGATCGAGCTGATCCAGGAACCACAGCCGCTCCTGAGTGAACGAGAGCGGCAGCGCTTGATCGCGTGAGACCGGCACCAGCGGCGGCACCGCTACGACCTGGGATTCCTGGCGGCTCTGCTCGATCGTTGCGGCGAACTCGGCGACCGTCGGCGCTTCAAACAGGCTGCGCAGCGGCAGCTCCACGTCCAGCGCCTCGCGGATACGTGATATGACCTGAGTCGCCAGCAGCGAGTGACCGCCCAGGCTAAAGAAATTATCGTGCACGCCGACCTGTTGCAGCCCCAGCACGTCGGCCCACACACCGGCGATCATCTCCTCCACGGGTGTGCGCGGCGCGAGAAAGATGCTCTGCTGCTCACCCTGGCCGTGTTCCAGACCCGGCAGGCTCTTGCGATCGACCTTGCCGTTGGCCGTGAGCGGCAGCGCGTCGAGCATAACGAAGACGCCGGGGACCATGTACTCGGGCAGCTTCTGGCTCAGGTAGCTGCGCAGCTGCGGAATGAATTTGCTGGCTGCCGCGCCCTGAAGCGGGTTGTTCGCGTACTGCGTCCAGATCGGGCGCGTCGTGGCGTGCTCCGTGCGGGCCTCCACCGGAACCAGCTGCTCGACAGCGCGCCGAGTCAGCACAACGTCGTAAGCGTCCTTCTTGCCGGTCGTCGACCAGGCGATGTTGACAGAGTAGGGCAGTTCACGGCTCAAGTCCCAGAGATCGGCCGGCTGAACGCCTGCGGCTGCGGCATCCTGGATCGCCTGCTTGAGATCGACGGCGGTGGTTAGCGCGCTGGGGTTAGCCAGCAGATCGACAGCCGCCAGCTCGGCCAGCACGCGCGCGTTGGGCACGCCGACCAGCCGCAGCTGATCGGGTGTGTGTTCGACCAGCATCTCGCGCACTGCGGCAACCGTCAGCCGCTCGGTCTGCCAATCCAGCTTCTGGGTTGTGCCCGAAACTTCGGCGGCAGCTCCGACTCTGATCACGACATCGTAGCGGAATTTGGTCAGCTCATTCTCGGCGCGACCGCCCTTGAGCTGGATCTGCACGTCCGAAATCTGCGGCAGGTAGCGCTGAAGCTCGTTGAAGAAAGTCGGCTCGACGGCCAGCTCTTTTTCCTGGCCGAGATGTTTCTGGATGCGCTGGCGCAGCTCGGGGAGTGAAAGCGCATCCGGCGCCTGGTACAGCTGGACCGAGGTATGGAACGCCTCAAGCAGCGGATAGCTGCGCAGACCGCCGACGAAGAGCGTTCCGCCGGGCTTGACGCGCGTGATCGCTCGCTCCAGCACCCGCGCCAGGTAGTTGACGCTCGGAAAATACTGTACAACCTCGTTCAGGATGACCACGTCGAAGGCGGCTTCGGGGATGCCGTCCAGCTCGTCGGCGGCGCGTGCCAGCAGCTCGATCGGGGGCAGCTGATCGCGCCGGCGCTGGACCTGAGCGTCGAGCAGCTCCACGACCGCTGGCGATAGATCGGTGCCGCAGTAGTACTCGCAGTGCGGCGCGACCCGGAAGAGCATCAGGCCGGTGCCGCAGCCAAGCTCAAGTACGCGTTTCGGCTGAAGCGCCAGAATCCGTTCTACCGAGTCGTCGATACACTCGAAAATGTCAGGCTCCGGCATCTGCTGCCCGGTGTAGCTGCTGACCCAGACGCGCAGATTAACCTGCGAATCCTGCTCCGAGAGCGCATCTTCCTTGTAGACCTCGTCAAAAATCTGCCGCCAGTAGGTCACCTTCTCGCTATCCCAGTCGCTGACCTCGGATTCGGCGGCGCCGGCCTGCTGGGACTGCTCGACCACATACGCGACCAGCTGCTGATTGTGGTTGCTGTCTTCCTGGACCAGCACGGCGCTTTCTCGCACGCCGGCGTACTGGTTCAATACCGCCTCGATCTCGCCCAGCTCGATGCGGAAGCCGCGAATCTTGACCTGGTGATCGATCCGGCCCAGGAAGACGATATTGCCGTCAGGCTGGTAGCGCGCCAGGTCGCCGGTCTTGTACAGCCGCGCGCCCGGTGCGGTGCTGAACGGATCGGGAATAAAGGCTGTTGCGGTGCGCTGCCCATCGTTGAGGTAGCCGCGCCCAACGCCGATGCCGCCCACGTACAGCTCGCCGACCGTGTTGATCGGCACGGGCCTCAGCAGCGTATCGAGAATGTAGAGCCGCATGTTGACGACCGGCTGTCCGATCGGGATGTAGATCACATCGGCTGCGGGCGGCGCGTACATCGGGTAGTGCGTCACGTCGTCGGAGCACTCGGTCGGGCCGTAGGCGTTGACCAGCGGGATCTGCGGGTAGGTTGTGAGCCACTGACGCGCCAGCTCGGCGGGCAGTGCCTCACCGGTCGGGATCATCCAGCGCAGCGCGCGCAGATCGGGACGTCCGGCGCCCTCGATCGTGTCGAGCATCATGCGCATCAGCGAGGGCACCGTCTCAAGGATCGAGATGCCGTCGCCGGCGGTATGCGCCAGCAGCCGCTGCGGATCGTGAGCGATCTCGTCATCGTAGACGCGGACGCGCCCGCCGACGACCAGCGCTACCAGAAATTGCCAGACCGAGATGTCGAAGCACTGCGAGGCCGTCTCTGCGACGGTGTCGGCGGCGGTCAGGCCAAGATCGTGGATTTTCGCGTACAGGTGATTGATCATGCCGCGCTGCTCGACCATCGCGCCTTTGGGCTGGCCGGTCGAGCCCGAGGTGTAGATCACATACGCCAGGTTGCTCGGCCCGCTGCGAACCGGCGGATTCTCCGGCGAGCGCTGCTCCAGCTCCGGGCTGTCGATCTGGAACAAACGCGGACGCCGGGCCAGGGACAGCAGCGCCTGCTGCAAAACCGGCTGAAACTCGCCGGTCGCCAGCGCGATCGTCGCCTGGCTTTGACTCAGAACCTGCTGATGGCGCTGGACGGGATGGTGCGGGTCCAGCGGAAGATACGCGCCGCCCGCCTTGAAGATCGCCAGCACGGCCGTGAGGAACTCCACGCCACGATTCGCCAGCAGCGCAACCACGGTTTCCGGCCCGACGCCCTGCTCGATCAGCAGATGGGCAAGCTGATTCGCGCGCCGGTTCAGCTCGGCGTAGGTTATGCGCAGGTCGGCATAGAGCGCGGCTACCGCATCGGGAGTGCGCGCCGTCTGCGCCTCAAACAGCTGCTGAAAGGTGCGATCAAACGGCACGTCGCGGCCGGTCGCGTTCCAATCCTGAAGCAGCTGCTGCTCGGTTCCGGTCAGCGGCGACAGATCGGCCAGGCGCTGTGCAGGATCGGCGATGAACGTTTGTAGCAAGGTCGCGAGATGGCCCAGCATCCGCTCGATCGTATCGTCGGCAAAGCGGCGACAATCGTAGCTGATGCGGATCGAGAGCGTGGTGCGCGGCGTGGCGACGACGATCAGCGGGTAGTTGGTCTGCTCAAAGCCGCGCGGATCTTCCAGCTCGAAGCCCAGCCGATCGTTCTGGCTTTGCAGCGCCGAGCTAACCGGGAAGTTTTCAAAGAAAACAATGCTCTCGAACAGGGGCAGATTGCGCGGAACGCTGCTCCAGCCTTGAATATCGGTCAGCGAGCTGTACTCGTACTGTAGAACTTCGACCTGCTGCGCGAGAACCTGCTGAAGCCACTCCATCAGCGGCTGCTCATGGGCGAGCTGGACCCGCAGCGGCAGCGTGTTGATGAACAGGCCGACCATCGTTTCGACACCCGCCAGGCTGGGCGAGCGACCCGAGACTGTCACGCCGAAGACGACATCATGCGCTCCGCTGTAGTAGCTCAGCAGCAGCGCCCAGGCTCCCTGGATCAGTGTGTTGAGCGTCAGGCCGTACTGCTGTGCCAGCGTCTGGAGCGCGGCCGTCAGCGTTTCGTCAAGCTCGATCTGGCGATCGGCGTATGCTTCCGGCTGGTCGGCGGCCTGCTCCAGCGGCCGATCGACACCAAAAGCGGTCGGCGCAGTGATTCCGGCCAGCGATCGGCGCCAGAAGTCCTCGGCCTGCTGCTGGTCCTGGCGCTGTAGCCAGGCGATATAGTCGCGGTAGGGCCGTGAGCGCGGCAGCTCGGGCTGCTCGCCGTGGGTGAACGCCGCGTAGCTCGTAAAGACTTCATCCAGGATCAACGCCATCGACCAGGCATCGATCAGCATGTGGTGGTAATCCCAGACGAACTGGTAGCGCTGCTCATCCAGGCGGATCAAGGTGAGCCGCAGCAGCGGCGCGGCGCTCAGATCGAAGCCGCGCGCAATATCGTCGGCCAGAAACCGATCGAGCTGGGCCTGCTGCTCGGCGGGCGCGAGTCCGCGCCAGTCAAGCTCTTCCAGCGGCAGATCGATCTCTTCCAGCACCGCCTGAAGCGGCTCGTCGAGATCTTCCCAGAGCATCGCGCTGCGCAAGATCGGATGGCGCTGAAGCACATGTTCCCAGGCTTGCGCAAATGCGGGCACCTGAAAGGCTCCCCGAATAGCGCAGCTGATTTGCTGAAAGTACACCCCTGACGACGGCGCGTACAATGTATGGAAGAGCATACCTCGCTGCATCGGCGACAGAGAATAAAGATCTGCGATATGGTCGGTGATCATCGTGCGTGTGGACCTTTCGCCTTGCGGAGTTTAGACAGGACTTTATCGAGATCGCGCTGGCCGAGATTGGCCATCGGAAAGTCGGCGGGTGTGTAGCTGACGGCATCCTGCGCATGGCCGTGGGCGATCAGCGCCCGCAGCGCCGCGCTCACGTCAGTCGCCAGGCGGGCGATCGTCGCGGGCTGATACGATCGTTCGTCGTAGCTCCAGCTGATCTGAAGCTGCTGCTCGACGATCTCGGCCTGGATGGCGAGGCGGTAGCGCTCACTCCACGGGCCGGCAGCCGGTGCGCTGTCCAGTCGCGCGCCGATCAACGCGGCGGCCGGCGCGGCGAGGTGACGCGGCACGTAGCGGAAGAGCACCTCCGCCTGGGGCAGCTGCGCCAGCTGCTCGGCGAGCTGCGGGTCCTGCTCCGTGGTGCGAAGCAGGCCGTAGCCGAGTCCGTGATGCGGCACCGCGCGCAGCTGTTCTTTGACTGCTTGCAGCGCCGTGCCCGGATCGGCGTTGCGATTGGCGGGCAGCGCCACGGGAAACACGCTCGTGCAGCAGCCGGCCAGGCGCGTCAGATCGAGACCGTCGATCGGCACGTCGCGGCTCTCATCCGCCAGGTCGAGCAGCAGCGTGTCCGTTCCGGTCCAGGCGCTCAGGCTCTGCGCCAGCGCCGCCACGACGATCTCGGGCAGCTGCGCATGGTACGTGGTCGCGATGGCGCCGGTGAGCGCCGCCGTTTCTTCGCGCGGGAGCCGCTCCACCACCCGGCGCGGGAGCGGCTGCGCATCCGCAGCCACGCCATCGACAGGGAGCGGTGCGACGTGAGCGGGCACGGCGTGGAGCCAGGTGGTGTGTTCCTGGCGCAGGCGCTCCCCCTGGGCATAGACCTGGAGTTGCTCGACCCAGTGCTTGAACGAGGCGGCCGGCGGCACCGAGGCCACATCGCCGCGAGCCAGGCGATCGTAGAGCGCGAACAAGTCGTTGAGCAGCAGCTCCTCGGTGGTGCCGTCCACCGCCACGGGATGGGTCAGCAGTACCAGCTGCGGTGGCTGCCCGGCACGGGGCTCGACCAGCGCCACGCGCAGCAGGTCGCCGGTAGTCGCGCGGATCTGCGCCCCGATCTCGGCGATCGCGGCATCAAGCTGGGCAGGATCTCCGGCAGCTGTCGCCGGGATTACCGCAACCGGCGCGGGTTGGGGCGCGGCGTCGATGCGCTGGTGCCAGCCGGTGGCATCGTGCCACACGCGCAGGCGTAGGGCCTCGTGCAGCGTCACGAGCTGGCGCACCGCCATATCGACGAGCGCGGGCTCCAGGCGGCGCTGAAGCGCGACGCGCAGCGTTTGATACTGCGTGTCGAGCACGGCCGGCTGCTGCTCCACCGACCAGCGTTGCGCTGGGGTCAAGGGCAGTGGCGCAGCGTTGGCGGCATCAGGCAGGTCGCCGACGAGAGCGGCCAGCTGGGCGATCGTCGGGTGGCTAAACAGGTGTTTCGGCGCGATCGGGATGCCGGCGTGATTGGCCTTGGTGATTACCTGAATGCTGCGGATCGAGTCGCCGCCCAGCTCAAAGAAGCGATCGTGGATGCTGACCTGCTGGAGGTCCAGCACCTCGGCCCAGATCGCGGCCAGCTGCTGCTCGACCGGCGTGCGCGGCGCCACAAACGCCTCGGCGCTGGTCACACGGGTTGTGTCGGGCGCGGGCAAGGCGGCGCGATCAATCTTGCCGTTGGGCGTGAGTGGCAGCGCGTCGATCGGCATCACCAGCGACGGGATCATATACTCGGGTAGCCGCGACTGAAGGAACTCGCGCAGGTTAGGCACAAGGCCCTTATCCCCCCGGCCCCCTTGCCCCGAACCTCGGCGGGCTTCCGCCTCGGTTGCGACAGGAGAAGGGGGAGTTACCATGCCTATTTGTTCGTTTGTTCCCTTGTTCGTTTGTTCCCCAACGATATACGCCACCAGCCGCGCATCGCCGCCCTCGTGCCGCACCAGCACCACGGCCTCGCGCACATCCTCATGCTGGCGCAGGGCTGTCTCGATCTCGCCCAGCTCGATGCGGAAGCCACGCACTTTCACCTGGTGATCGATCCGGCCCAAAAAGTCGAGCGTGCGATCCTCGCGGTAGCGCATCAGATCGCCGGTGCGGTACATGCGCGCGCCGGGATTGACGCTAAACGGATTGGGCACGAACTTTTCGGCGGTCAGATCCGACCGGTTGTGGTAGCCACGCGCCAGCCCATCGCCGCCGATGAACAGCTCGCCCGGCACGCCAATCGGCAGCAGCTGAAGCTGTCGATCGAGGACATACAGCTGCGTATTGGCGATCGGCCCGCCGATCGGGATGCGATCGTCTGCCGGCTCGATCGCAGCCAGCGACGACCAGATCGTGGTTTCGGTGGGGCCGTACATATTCACGAGCTGCATACCGCCGGCCAGCAGCTCATCGGCCAGGGCACGCGGCAGCGGCTCGCCGCCGCATAAAATCTTGAGACCGGGCTGTCCTTCCCATCCGGCGTGCAGCAACATGCGCCAGGTCGCGGGCGTCGCCTGCATGACCGTGATCGCCTCGGCGGCAATCAGATGCGCCAGCTGCTGACCATCGGTGACAATCTCGCGCGGCGCAATCACCACCTGAGCGCCCACGATCAGCGGCAGGAACAGCTCAAGCGCCGCAATATCGAACGAGAGCGTCGTCACCGCCAGCAGGCGATCCTTGGCGCTGAGGCCCGGCTGCTGGAGCATGGCGTGCAGGAAGTTGACGGCTGCCCGGTGCGGAATCTGCACGCCCTTTGGTCGTCCGGTCGAGCCCGACGTGTAGATCACATACGCCAGGTTCTCGGCGCTTCCATGTGATCGCAGCTCCGTCGTCGGGCGCGCGGGCAGATCTTCCAGGCAGACGATCCGCGTGGTTCTGCTGACATCCGGCAGCGTGTCGATCAGATCGCGCTGCGTGACGAGGACCGGCGCGTGAGCATCGCGCAGAATAAACGCCAGCCGCTCGGCAGGATAGGCCGGATCGAGCGGAATGTAGGCGCCGCCAGCCGCCAGAATACCAACCACACCGACGAGCAGGTCAAGCGATCGCTCGACACACAGCCCGACGCGCACATCAGGGCCGACGCCCAGCGCCTGAAGATGGCCGGCTAAGCGCTGAGCGCGCACCTGAAGCTCTCGGTAGGTCAGGACTTGTGCTCCAAAGCGGGCGGCGATCGCATCGGGCGTGCGCGCAGCCTGCGCCATCACCAGCTCGTGAATGCGGGCCTCGGTAGGATACGCGCTGGCGGTGGCATTCCAGTCCTCGATCATCAGCTGCCGCTCGGCCGTGCTCAGTAGCTCGATATTCGAGAGGCGCTGGGCCGGGTTGCCGACAAAGGTTTCCAGCACCGTTTGATAGTGCGCGGCGAGGCGCTCAATCGTCGCGGCATCGAACAGATCGGTGTTGTACTCAATCCCGACGTGCAGACCGTGCGCGTGCTCCACGATCTCGAACGAAAGATCGAACTTGGCAGCCGTGAAGTTAGGCGGCAGCGGTCGCAAGGTGAGATCCGGCAGCGACAGCTCGCCGACCGGCGTGTTCTGAAGCGTGAAGAGCACCTGGAACAGCGGCGATCGGCTCAAGTCGCGATTGACCTGAATCTCGTCGACCAGCCGCTCGAAAGGAACGTGCTGCTGAGCATAGGCGCCCAGCGCGACCTCACGCACGCGATGCAGCACGTCTTGCAGCGTCGGGTTGCCGCGCAGGTCGGTACGTAGCACCAGCGTGTTGACAAACAAACCGATCAGATGCTCCAGCGCTACATGCGTGCGGCCCGCGATCGG
>DASWTQ010000753.1:0-5481 GCA_036402055.1 Herpetosiphonaceae bacterium | reverse complement strand
GCAGAACCAGCTTTATCGCCTGCCCGACGATCTTAGCTACGAGCACGGCGCCTGGGCCGAGCCGCTCTCGGTCGCGCTGCACGCGGTCGCGATTACGCCGCTCGACCTGATGGACACGGTCGTCGTGGTGGGCGCCGGCCCGATCGGGCTGCTCACAGCGCAGGTGGCACGACGGCGAGGAGCAGGCCGGGGCATCGTGACGGATCGCACCGATCACCGCCTGGCCGTGGCGCGTGAGCTGGGCGCGGATCTGGTTGTGAACATCGACGCGGCCGATCCGATCGCGGAGGTCCAGCGCGCGACCGACGGGCTGGGCGCAGATGTGACCTTTGAGGCGGTTGGGATTACGCCCACGGTACAGCAGGCGCTGGAAGTCACACGAACTGGCGGCGCGATCACCTGGATCGGCAACTCCGCGCCCGAGGTCACGCTCAACATGCAGCAGGTCGTCACCCGCGAGATCACGATTCGCGGCACCTACGGCTTTGATCGCGAGTTTGGCCAGGCGATCGAAATGCTGCGCACGCGCCAGATCGACGTCGAGCCTTTGATCGAGCGTGTCGCGCCGCTCGACGAGGGGCCGCAGCTCTTCGATGATCTGGCGCGCGGGACGCTGGATAGCATCAAGGTCATCTTGCAGCCATGAGCGCACAGATCCGCACTGCCATTCTTGGGCCGGGCAAGGTCGCCCAGACGCACGCCGGCATCCTCGCCAGCCTGCCGCAGTCGCAATTCGTCGCCGTCTGCGGGCGGGACCAGACGCGCACCGCGAGCTTTGCCGCGCCGTACGGCGTGCGCGCCTACACCGATCTCGGCGCGATGCTGCACCAGCAGAAAGTGCAGATGCTTGTCGTCTGTACGCCGCATCCGCAGCACGCCGAGCAGGCAATCCTGGCGGCAGAGGCCGGCGTGCATGTGCTGATCGAAAAGCCGATGGCGCTCACCGCCGCCGAGTGCGATCGGATGATCGCCGCTGCCGACCGCGCAGGCGTAAAGCTGGGTGTGATCAGCCAGCGGCGACTGTATCCGCCGGTGCAGCGCGTGCGTGCGGCGATCGACCAGGGCAAGATCGGGCAGCCGATCCTGGGAACGCTCACGCTGCTGGGCTGGCGCAGCGCCGAGTATTACGCCATGGATGCCTGGCGCGGCACCTGGCAGGGCGAGGGCGGCGGCGTGCTGGTGAATCAGGCCGTCCACCAGCTCGACCTGTTTCAGTGGCTGATGGGGCCGATCGCGGAGGTCTCGGGCTATGTGGCCAATCTGAACCACCCGACGATCGAAGTCGAAGATACGGCGGTGGCGGTGGCGCGCTTCACGAGCGGCGCGCTGGGAGCGATCGTAGCCAGCAACAGCCAGAATCCCGGCCTGTACGGCAATGTACATATCCACGGATCGAATGGAGCCGCGATCGGCGTGCAGACCGATGGCGGCTCGATGTTTATCTCGGGCGTGACGACCGCTGTCGAGCCGGCGATCAACGACGTGTGGACGGTCGCAGGCGAGGCCGAGCATCTGGACGTCTGGCAGGAGCAGGATCGGCGGCTGGCAAGCGAGATCGACGTGATGTCGTACTACCATCAGCTCCAGATCGAAGATTTTCTCCAGGCGATCCTCGACGATCGTCCGCCGCTGGTTCCCGGCGACGAGGGGCGCAAGGCAGTGGAGCTGTTCGAGGCGATCTATCGATCGCAGCAAGAGCAGCGCCCGATCCGCCTGCCGCCGACGCAGCCCGCAGAGCTGTAGCTGGCAGTTGTTTTGTGATGAGTGTCTTTAGATTATCGGTAGTTGATGAACGCCAGTTGAGCCTGAGACAGCTTATGCATTTGTAAAAAACTTGGTAAGATAGTAGCAGGCTACAGCTTTAACCATGAGGGATCACGACATGAGCACCGAAAAAACGATCTACTCCACATCGGCAACGGTTTCGGGAGGCCGCACCGGCACGGTGACCTCGGAGGACGGACATCTCTCGCTTCAGCTTAGCGTGCCCCGGGAGATGGGCGGCCCTGGCGGCGAGGGCACTAACCCCGAGCAGCTGTTTGCTGCCGGCTACGCTGCCTGCTTTCAAAGCGCGCTCGGTCTGGTCGGCCGTCGCCGGGGCGTCGATACCAGCAGCTCGACGATCACCGGCACGGTCGGCATGCATCCTAACGGGCAGGGCGGTTTCAAGCTGAGCGTTAAACTGGCGGTGAGTCTACCCGGGATTGAGCGCGAGGTCGCCGAGCAGCTGCTGGCGCAGGCGCACGAGGTTTGTCCGTACAGCAACGCGGTGCGCGGCAACGTCGACGTCGATCTGGTGGTGGTTGAGCAGTAAGCGATTGCTACAACCGAGCACATGGTGTATAAGACGCGGTGGAACACGATCCCACCGCGTCTCGTGCTATGCCGCGCGGGATCGAGCGAGCGCCGGTAGAGCAACCGAGCGACAAAGAAAGGAAGCGTCATGGAGATCGCCCGCATCATTGCCGACCCCGAGTTTAAGCTTGGCGTCGTCGATCCGCGTATGTTCGGCTCGTTCATCGAGCATCTGGGCCGCGCCGTGTATAACGGCATCTACGAGCCCGGCCACCCAACCGCCGACGACATGGGCTTCCGGCAGGATGTGCTCGATCTGGTCCGTGAGCTGCGCGTGCCGATCGTGCGCTATCCGGGCGGCAACTTTGTTTCGGGCTACGACTGGCGCGACGGCGTTGGACCGAAAGACCGGCGGCCACGGCGGCTCGATCTGGCCTGGCGCAGCCTGGAGACCAACGAAGTCGGCACTGACGAGTTCTGCGCATGGGCGCGACGAGCGGGCGCCGAGGTGAATCTGGCAGTCAATCTCGGCACCGGCGGCATCGATCAGGCCCGCAGCCTGGTCGAGTACTGCAACCATCCCGGCGGCAGCCTGTACAGCGACATGCGCATCGCCAACGGCTACCGCGAGCCACACGCGATCAAAACCTGGTGTCTGGGCAACGAGATGGATGGGCCGTGGCAGCTCGGGCATCGCACCGCCGATGAGTACGGCCGGCTGGCGGCGCAAACGGCAATCGCCATGAAGTGGGTGGATGAGTCGATCGAGCTGGTGGCGTGCGGCAGCTCCCATGCGCAAATGCCGACCTTTGGCACGTGGGAGGCGACGGTTCTCGATCACGTCTACGAATACGTGGATTACATCTCGCTGCACCAGTATTATCGCAACATGGACGATCTGGGCACCTTCCTGGCGCAAACGATCGAGATGGACGATTTTATCAGCAGCGTCGCGGCGACCTGCGACTTTGTGCGGGCCAGGAAACGGCTCAAGAAGCAGATCTATCTCGCCTTCGACGAGTGGAACGTCTGGTATCAAAATCCCAGCGACGTAGAAAACACGCAGGATCGGCCGTGGCAGATCGCGCCGCCGCTCTTCGAGCGTCCATACACGCTGGAAGACGCGCTGGTAGTGGGCTTGATGCTGATCACCTTGTTGCGCCACGCCGACCGCGTCAAGATCGCCTGCATGGCCCAGCTTGTGAACACGATCGCGCCGATCTCGACTGTCACGGGCGGCGGCGCGTGGCGACAGACGATCTTCTATCCCTATCTCCACGCCTCACGCTACGGCCGAGGCACCGTGCTGAATCTTCAGATCCGCTCGCCGCACTATACCAACCCGACGTTCGACGCGGTGCCGCTGCTGGATGCGGTGGCTGTTCTGGATCAGGAGCGCGACGAGCTGACGATCTTTGCAGTCAACCGAGGCCAGGCCGGGACGCTGCCCTTAGAAGGCGATCTGCGCGGCATCGACGGCTACCGCGTGGTCGAGCATCTTGTCCTTGAGCACAGCGATCGCCAGGCAACCAACACCATCGATCGTCCGGATACGGTTGTGCCGCACAATCGCGGCAACGCAGCGTTAGCTGACGGCAGGCTGACTGCGGCGCTATCGCCCTTGTCGTGGAACGTGATTCGCCTGGCTAAAGCTTCGTAGCAGCGCAAAAGGACAGCCGGCTACCATGTACAGCAAACGGGAAGCGGCAGTCTGCGCTGCCCCTTCCCGTTCAAACACATATTTATGTCAATCGATTTACCGATCGAGTACGCGCGCGACCGGAAGATCCATGCCGTCGATCATGGCCGTCAGCGTGCTGAGCAGCGTGTCGACCATGCGGCGCACAGTTGCCTGATCCAGGCGGCGGGTATCGAAGGAAGCCTCGACGGAGAGCGACTCCTCGCCGTGGATATTGAGCACCAGCGGATCGTCGAAGCGCTCGACCGCGTAGAACCGGCGCCCTTCCCAGCTTCCGCCCAGGCGTCGCAGGCTGGTGCCAAACGAAAGATTATCGAAGACCACGATGCTCTCAAAGAGCGGGCCGCGTCCGGGCAGGCTACTCCAGCGGCGGATCTCAAACAGTGGACAGTACTCGTAGCGCCGCGCCTCGGCCTGCTCAGCGCGCAGCCGTGTCAGCCAGGCAGCCAGCGGCAGATCAGGCGTGATCCGAACGCGCATCGGCAGCGTGTTGATGAAAATGCCGATCATCGTGTCGGCGCCGGGCAGCGACTCCTTGGGCCGGCCGTGGCGCGTGATACCAAAGACCACATCGTCGTGGCCGCTGTAGGCTCTCAGCGCGAGCGCCCAGGCCCCGTTGACCAGCGTGCTGAGCGTCAAACCATGTTCGGCTGCGGTCGCTTTCAGGGCTGCTGTCCGCTCGGGATCGAGCGTTGCGCGATGGAGCGCGTACACGTTCGGCGGCGCTGCTTTGGTCGCCGAGGGAATGCGCGGAAACGGCTTCGGCGGCGTCAGATCTTTCAGCAGCCCGCGCCAGAAGATCTCGCCGGCCGCGAGATCCTGCTGCGGCAGCCACTCGATATAATCCCGGTAGGGCCGGCCGGCCTCCTGCGGCAGCGGACGCCCCTGACAGATCGCCTCGTAGGCCGCGAAGACCTGCTTCAAAACCAGATACACCGTGCGCCCATCGACAATCGTGTGATGCACATTCCAAACCATCCACGAGGCCTGATCCGCGATCTGGAAGACGGCAACCCGCATCAGCGGCGGACGCGTTAGGTCGAAGCCCTGCTCACGATCGCGCCGGAGGAAATCTTGCAGCCGAATCTCCTGCGCCTCGGGCCCAAGCCCGCGCCAGTCCTCGGCGACGACGGGAACGATCGCCCGGCGATGCACGCGCTGCACCGGCTCAGCTAAGCCCTTCCACACAAACGACGTTCTGAGCATCGGATGTTGATCGACGACCGATTGGAACGCCTGCGTCAGGGCTGGAACATCGATCGACTCGTCTAATTTGCCGACCAGCTGCGCGATATTCACGCCCGATTGAGGCGCAAACAAATATTGAAAAACCATGCCCTGCTGCATGGGAGCCAGCGCATACACATCTTCAATATCCTGCGCCGGCTCCTGCACAGCTCGTTGATTCTGAATCATGATCTATTCCTAAATACTGGATCGGCAGCCACGGCAGTCAAACGCTGATCGCCGTGGCCGCGTGATTATCC
>DASWTQ010000752.1:0-3667 GCA_036402055.1 Herpetosiphonaceae bacterium | reverse complement strand
TACATGTTTCATGCCCACCAAAGTGAGCTGGCGGAGCTGGGCTGGATGGGCATGTTTGCGGTGCAGGAACAGACGGCGCAGATGTCCCATGCAGCGCAAGCGGCGCTGTTTGGCGTGTGTCCCCTGCCATCGGGCTCCGAGGTGACCCATGGATAAGTCGCTGTCAACCCAAACGAATGCCAGCACGCATCCACGCTGGTCCGGGACGGGTGTGCTCTGGGCCTTGCTCCCCCTACTCTTGCTGGGCGTGCTCCTTGCGGTGCTGGTCGTGACGGGCGCGGGCTTGGGCACACGCACCGCCCCACCCATCGAAACCTTAACGAGTGATCGCATCACGCTGCCCCAGCCCGACCAGATGGTCGTCGAGTTGACCAACGGTGGAGCCGATCCGGTCACGATCGCCCAGGTCCAGGTCGATGACGCCTACTGGACCTACACGATCAGCCCAGATGCGATCATTCCGCGGCTGGCCCGTGCGACCATCACCATTCCCTATCCGTGGGTGCGGGATGAAGTCCATATCGTCCGGCTGGTCAGCAGCAACGGTGTGACGTTTGAGGGCGAGGTGCCGGTCGCCACCCTGACGCCGAGCCCGACGATCGCCACCTTCTGGAGCTACGCGCTGCTCGGGATCTATGTGGGCTTTATTCCGGTCGGACTGGGCTTGCTGTGGTATCCCTTCCTTCGGCGGCTGGGGCAGGTGGGCATGCAAGCGATTCTCAGCTTAACGGTCGGCTTGTTGGTCTTCCTGCTCTTCGACACGATCGCCGAAGCCCTGGAGATTGTTGCCCGTACGGCAGACGTGTTCGGCGGCGCGCCGCTGGTCTTCTTGGTCGCGCTGCTGGCCTGCGGTAGCTTAATCGCGATCGGTGGACGCCGACCGGGATCATCAACCTCGCGACTCGGCGTTGCCTACCGCATTGCGCTGGGGATCGGCCTCCACAACCTGGGCGAAGGGCTGGCGATTGGGGCCGCCTTTGCCTTCGGTGAAGCCGCGCTTGGCACGTTCCTGGTGATCGGCTTTACGCTGCACAATATCACCGAAGGCATCGGCATCGCCGCGCCGATCGCGCGCGAACGACCAGCCCTGTGGCACTTTCTCGCACTGGCGGCACTGGCCGGGTTACCAGCCGTCCTCGGTGTGTGGATCGGCGGATTTATCTACAATAACCTTGCAGCAGCCCTGTTCCTTGCGCTGGGTGCCGGTGCCATTGCTCAAGTCGTCTATGAAGTTGGACGATTGATTGTGCAGCAGCGTTCTGATGCCGCGCCCGTCGTATCACCTGCGGTGTTCGGTGGCTTCGTCGCCGGTGTCGTGATTATGTATGCGACCGCGCTGCTCGTTCCAGCATAAAGGGTCATTATCGTCGTCCAGAACGTACCAACTAGGAACGTGGAACCAGCCACATCCATTGGAATTGTTCCACGTTCCTCTATGCGCTTCCTTCCTCTCCAACCGAGACCTGCACCATGCTCAGACCAGGTGGTTGAAGCAGGAGTACCAGGACCAGAGATGCGACTCAGGCGCGATCGTTCTCCTGTCGCGTTGCTTACTGGCCTACGAGCTTGGCAACATCTGGCTCCAGTTCCAGGAAGGTGATCCCGCCCTCATAGCGTCCGGCGATCTTGCCATCCGCATCAACAAGAAAGAGCCATGGCTCGGACGGTAATCCCCACTCCTGCATCGCGGGAACGGTCTTGCCTGCATACGGTAACTGGTACACTTCGACGTGCACGGCGTTGATCGCGTCGCCGAACTGATCGACGAGCCGGCCAAGCACATCAACGCCTGGACCACACACGGCTGTCTCACAATAGCCTGGTGTCGCGAAGAGGATCAGGCTGGGCGTACCGCTGCTGACCGCCTCCGCGACCGACAGTTGGTAGAAACGCGGATCGGGATCGGCGTCGGACGAGATCGTTCTGAGATCGCTTACGTCTCGGGCGGTTGGGGTCTTACTCTGAGGAGCCGGATCTCCGATCTTCGGGGCGTTTGCACGCTCCTTAACTTCGACGGTCGTTCGGAGTGTGAGCGGTTGCTGATTGGGCCGCTGGGCGACGATCTCCATGCCCCAGTTGCCGGCGGTGTCGAAGCTGGGATGAGCAACGAAGGTTCCGCGCTCCCCCAGGTTCTCGCCATAGAACCGGGCCTCCTCTTCGCCGACCAGCGTTCCCTGCTCGCCGGCGAGCCGGTAGTAGCGGACCTTCACGGTGGTCTGCGCCGCATCGTTGATCGGTACATTGTTTTCGAGCAAGCCCAGCGCCATGCGATTTGGGCCAACGACCAGCTCCGAGGTCGCGATAACGGGCTGAAGCCCTGCTCCACCGGCTGCCGTCGGTTGCGTATGCTGTCCGTCGGCTCCGTGCTGTTGTGGCTGGTTCGCTACCTCGCCAAAGTCCGTAGCGTTCTGGTCCGTTGGCTGCCCACAGGCAACAAGCACCAGCAGTGCTATAAGCAGCAGTATCAATCGTCTATAGTCCTGCATCATCCTTCTCCACATGTGATGTATCATCGAACTCAGGCATGGTTGTATTCAATTGACATAATAACAAGATTGTGTCTTATTCGCCTGGTTACCGTGCTCATGGGTTAAGCGAGCCAGATCTGGCCGATCGCGTGTGCCTGCGCACTCACATCGCGCGCCCAGCCCAGCAGCAGTAGCTCCGCGATCGTGTACATGATCGCGACTGTCGCGGGACGGGCCAGTTGGCCGACAAAGTACACCTGTCCGCGTCGTCTGCTCACAAGCACCACCGCTCCCACATTCACCAGAACGAGTACGCTGATCATCCCCGCGAAGCTGAACAGCGCCAGCGGGTAGTACAGCCACTCCGGCGCCATCCATGCCAGCGTGCCGATGATTATATTCAGTACGACCACACCACTTAGCTCACGCCAATCCTTGACAGACGGCTGATCACGGTCGGCATCGGCGCGCAACCCGGCGTTCAGCAGCGGCAGGCCCACCACCGCCAGCGCAGCACCCATACCCAGCCCTGTTGCGAGACGGAGTGCGGTCTGGGGTAGGTACACATGCACACCCAGCTGGCTGAACAGGGAGTTGAATCCGTCGATCGCCAGCATCACCATGGCAGCCACGGCTAGGCCGAGGATCGGGCGGGACGGCAGCTTGGCGGCACGCCCACGCCCCCATGCCAGCAGATAGCCCAAGGTTGCCAGGAGACTGGCGTAGATCCCGGTACAGCGGGCATCGAGCGGCAGCGGTGGGGCGCTGTAGGGCAGATTGTTGACCTGATCGCAGACGCCGCGCATCAGTGCGTGCAGCCGCGTCGGCAGCGTGCCGCTCGGCGACAGCACGAGGCTGGCAATCGCCAGCAGACTCAGCATGAGCGCTGCCCAGGCCCACGAACGTTGCTGCTGCGCGCTGGCGTGCGCGTGCGAGACACGCCGCTGCTGGATGTCGCGCCGTGCGCGTGCCAGCACATCCGCACTGGCCGGGTCAAGCGCTGGTGGTGCCTCGGCCTCGTTTCGGCTCATGGCGTCCTCACTTCCACGCTCAGGAGCGCCTGCACCTGTTCATCCAAGGTCGCCTCATCGACCTCGCCGACTTTGGTGTGGACCACCTTCCCGCTCCGATCGATCAGATACGTCGTCGGCATCAGCCGGGCCGGATACTTCTGGCTGGTGTCACCGTCAGGATCGAGC
>DASWTQ010000751.1:0-8494 GCA_036402055.1 Herpetosiphonaceae bacterium | reverse complement strand
TCGATTGGGATACGCATCACGGCAACGGCACGCAAGACATTTTCTACGACGATCCGAACGTGCTATATATTTCGTCGCACACCTACCCGTTCTATCCCGGCACCGGACACTGGCGTGAGCGCGGCGTGGGCGAAGGCGAAGGCGCGACGCTCAATATTCCGCTGCCGGCTTACACCGGCGACGCAGCCTTTGAGCGTGTGTATGAGGAGCTGGTGCTGCGTGCGGTGCGGCGCTTCGATCCGCAGCTGATCATCGTGTCGGCGGGCTACGATACACACTGGGCCGATCCGCTCGCGCCGATGCTGATGAGCGTCCAGGGATTTGGGCGGCTGGCGCAGATGATCTATGATCTGGCGGCGGATGTGTGCGACGGGCGGCTGGTCTGCGCGCTGGAAGGCGGCTATAACCTGGACGCGCTGGCCGGCGGCGTGCTGTCGACCTTCAACGTGCTGCTGGGTCATCCTGAGCGCATCGCCGATCCGCTGGGACCGTCGCCGGAAACGCCGCAGCCACCGAGCGAGATCGAGCCACTGATCGCGCAGATCGAGCGCGTTCATCCGTTGTTTACATAAATTGGGTACACTACGGCGTAAAGAACAAGAGAACAAAAGAACAAAAGCACAAGCGACGGAGAGCTAGAATTAGATCACTCTTTGTTCCTTTGTTTTGTTTGTTCCTGTGTTCCCTTGGAGATACATCTATGATTGCAGTAATTGATTACGGCGCGGGCAATCTGCGCTCGGCCGTTCGTGCGCTTCAGCATGTCGGCGCGGATCTCACGGTCACCGACGATCCGGCGGTGATCGCGGCGGCGCAGGGCGTCGTGCTGCCGGGCGTGGGCGCAACCTTCGACACGATGAGCGAGCTGGATCGGCGCGGTCTGTCGGCGGTGATTCCCCAGGTGATCGCGGCGCAAACGCCGTTCCTGGGTATCTGCGTGGGCATGCAGGTGCTGGCTCAGACCAGCGAAGAGTTCGGCGAGCATCCGTGTTTGGGCGTGGTGCCCGGCCGTGTGACTAAGCTTCCCGAGAGCGCGGGCAAAGTTCCGCAGATCGGCTGGAACCAGGTACGCTTTGCAAATCCCGATCATCCTGTGCTGAGCGGCATTCCCGACGGCACCGACTTTTACTTCGTGCACTCCTACTACGTGGACACGCCCGACGACTCGATCGTCGCGGGACGGACCGAGTACGGCGTGAATTTTCCCGCAGTGCTGGCGTTCGGCTCGGCGGTAGCGACACAGTTCCATCCCGAGAAGAGCGGCCGCTGGGGTCTGACGCTGTTGCGTAACTTCGTCCAGCAGGTCGAGGCTTCGGGCGCCGGCGTTGAGAAGAGCGCCGCTCTCCGTGCAAGCTAGCATCTCGATCGGAGCAAGAATCACGAGCCGCTGACGATCGGCGTCGGCGGCTCTGCTGTTGCGTGCAGCGCAGCCAGCCGATCGCTCTAGCGGAAAATGCGCGAAACCTGCTCATGCCGGTGCATGCCAAAGAATGTTATGATTGGACCGTCAGATGCGCGGCTGTGAGCCGTGCGGTATAATCAAAGAGCTTTCTACACTTCAAGTGGCAACGTCGCCGCGTTATGGCACGGATGCCGCTCTTGAAGGAAAAAGAAATTTCTATGTCTTCTCTCGAAATCATTCCGGCGATCGACATTAAGGATGGTCGCTGTGTGCGGCTGTATCAGGGCGACTACGCCCAGATCACGGTGTTCGATCAAGATCCGGTCGATGTGGCGCGCAAATGGGCCAAGCTTGGCGCTCAGCGGCTGCATGTCGTCGATCTGGATGGCGCGAAGGCGGGCAGGCCGGTGAACGCGCAGATTGTGTATGCGATCGTGCGCGCGGTGCCGATTCCCGTGCAGCTCGGCGGTGGTCTCCGCGATGAGAGCGCGGTAGACGCGGCGCTCAACCTGGGTGTCGAGCGGGTGATCCTGGGCACGGCGGCCGTCCGCGATCCGCAGCTGATCGCCCGGCTGGTGCAGCACTACGGCGCGCAGATCGTCGTCGGCGTGGATGCTCGCGATGGCATGGTGGCCGCGCAGGGCTGGACCGAAACCTCGCAGGTACGGACCGAAGATCTGGTCAGGCGTATGGGCACGATCGGCGTGCAGAGCATCATCTACACCGATATTGGCCGCGACGGCACGCTGACCGGCCCGGATGTCGAGGGCGTGGCCGAGCTGGTGCGCGCGGGCGGTCCCGAGATCATCGCGTCCGGCGGCGTGGCTAAGCTCGACGATCTGATCGCGCTGGCCAAAACCGGTGCGGCGGGCGTGATCGTCGGCAAGGCGCTCTACACCGACGCGATCAACCTGTGCGAGGCGCTGGAAGTTGTCAAGGCCGTCGAGGTCAATCGCTAGCTGTCGCGCGGGATGCGAAGAAGACCCGCCGTTTATTCAATGAGCGTTGCTCACCATCATCGAGGCTGGTATGCCCCAAAAAAACGAGATTGCCGCCAAGTACGAAGAAGAAAAGCTGCGTGTTCAGGAGCAGTCACAGCTGATCTATCTGCAAAATCAGATCGACGAGCTGCGGCGGATTATCAAAGAGCAGAATAATAAATACTCCTGGGCTATGGAGCAGGTGCGGCGCGTCGAGGCGCAGAACTCGCAGCTACAGGGCGTGATCGATCGGCAGGCGCAGGAGCAGCAGGTGGTGATGGAAGCGTACAAGCGTGAGCTGTCGACGCTCCGCCGCGATATTGCCAATGCGCTCGTCAAGGCCGAAGAGTCGGTCAAGCCTGTCCGCGAGATCCAGGCGGCGATCCACCAGCTCAACGAGTCGCGCCGCGCCGATCGGGAGCAGAGCGCGCCCCTGTTCAGTCGTGTCGATGAGCTTGAGCAACGCGAGCGCGAGACGGCGGCGCATGTGCGCGAGGCCGAAGATCGCTACCGGCAGCTATTGCCGCAGCTTGAGCAGCTGCGCCTGGCCGATCATGATGTGCTTGAAGAAACGCGGCGGCTCGGCGACGAGATCAAGGCCGAGAAGCAGGCTCTGCGGCGGCAGGCCGTCGAGGCGCAGCAGATGGTCTCGGATGCGCGCAACTCCTTGCATGAGCCGGTCGCGCGGCTGTCGCATCTTGAGGAGCTGCACAAGAATTTGGATGTGCTGGTTCGCTCGCTGCCAGGACTGATCGAAAATGTTGGCGAGCAGCTGCCCGGCATGAAGGACGACATCCGCCGGATCGAGATCATCAGCACCGAGCGCTTCATGCTGACGCAGGAGCGTCTCGAAGAGCTGCGGCACCAGAACGAGGAGCGGCTGGTCGATCTGCGCGATACCGACGAGCAGCATCTGCGCCATCTTACGAGCTGGCTGGAGCGCATCGACGCGTGGTGCCGCGAGCAGGAAGGCCGCGTTGGACGCGTCGGCAATCGCATGGATCTGATGTTCCAGCGCCACGAAAATCGTCTGTCGGATCTTGAGACGCAGGAGGTCAAGCTGCTGGAGCATGTCACAGGTGCCTGGACGGCGCTGCTTGAAGGCCGTCGCGCGCTGGACATGGAGCGCCGCGAGTTTGCCGAGCCTGATTCATCGTCGAGGGGCTGATGCTGACACGCCGGATTATTCCCTGTCTTGATGTAAAGAATGGCCGCGTGGTCAAAGGCGTGACGTTTGTCAACCACATCGACGCGGGCGATCCCGTGGCGCTGGCCGAGCTATACGATCGCGAAGGCGCCGACGAGCTGGTCTTTTACGACATCACGGCCTCCTCTGACGAGCGCGCGATTATGGCCGATGTGGTCGAGCGCACGGCGGCGCAGGTCTTTATCCCGCTGACAGTTGGCGGCGGCATTCGCACCGTGGACGATATGTATCGCATGCTGCGCGCCGGAGCCGACAAGGTTTCGATCAACACGGCGGCGTTCTACAATCCGCAGCTGATCGAGGACGGCGCGAAACGTTTTGGCAGCCAGTGTATCGTGCTGTCCATCGATGCGCGGCGCGTGGCGCAGGACGGCCGGAGCAGCTGGGAGGTTTTTACGCATACCGGCGGCGCGGGTCGCGCGACGTTCAAGGATGCGGTGGCGTGGGCGCGCGAGGGCGCGGAGCGCGGCGCCGGCGAGATCGTGATCAATAGCATCGACGCCGACGGCACGCGCTCGGGCTACGATCTGGAGCTGCTGCAAGCGGTGGCCGATGCCGTGCCGGTGCCGGTGATCGCCTCCGGTGGCGCGGGCACCCTGGAGCATATGCTGCAAGCGGTGACTACGGGCCGGGCCGATGCGGCGCTGGCGGCCTCGATCTTTCACTTCGGCACCTACTCGATCGCGCAGGCCAAAGCGTCTTTCGCCGAGCAGGGCGTTCCCGTTCGAACGCTCTGAATCCCTGCGGGTGCTCGTCCCGCGCTAGACACGAAGAGAGAAGATGCAGGTTACGGTTCGATTCTTTGCGCTCCACCGCGATATTGTCGGCGCGAGCGAGCTTCAGCGGGAAGTGCCGGAGGGCAGCACTCTCGGCGATCTCTGGCAGCGTCTGGGCGACGAGTATCCCGCGCTGATTCCGGCTACACGCAGCGTGATGTTCGCGCTCAACCAGTCCTACGCCGATCCTTCAAGCGAGCTGCACGACGGCGACGAGGCGGCGTTTATTCCGCCGGTCAGTGGCGGTCAGCTCGTTGAGGTCGCGCCCTTCGCGATCAGTGAGCAGCCGCTCGACGGCACGCTGCTGCACGAGTATGTGCAAACGCCGCAGGATGGCGCGGTGGTGCTCTTTACGGGCGTTGTCCGCGATAACTTCGGCGGTCGCGCGACCGATTATCTGGTCTATCAGGCGTATGCCGCGATGGCTGTGCCGGTGCTTCAGCAGATCGCGGCCGAGGCCCAGAGCAAATGGGAGATCGGCCGGGTGGCGGTGCATCATCGTATCGGGCGCCTGGCGATCGGCGAGACGGCGGTGATTGTCGCGGTGGCAGCGCCGCATCGTGGCGCGGCATTCGAGGCAGCCGCCTATATTATGGACCGCATCAAAGAGATCGCGCCGATCTGGAAGCAGGAGCACTGGTCGGACGGAGAGACCGAGTGGGTAGGGGAGCGCGAGAACCCAGAACCTAGAACCTAGAACCAAACGAACAAGAGAACAAATAAACAAGAGAACAAAGAGGCTCGTGCCTTCCCCCTCGCCTGCGGCGGCGGGAGAGGGGGACCGAGGGGGTGAGGGCCATTAACCTGCGCTGACCAAAAGAACAGAACCTAGAACCATCACCATTATTTAGATTCTAGGTTCGCCCAGAGGGCACCCGGTTCTAGGTTCTTCGTTATTACCACGCGATACTGAACGGCCCCTCGCGATTCGTAACGTCTTCCCACTCAACCTCAACCTGCTCGACCTGCGCGGCGGGCGGGCCGCTGTAGCACCAGCTGATCATCCGCTGCACGGCGGCGCGGTTGCCCTCAAAGACTGCCTCAACTCGACCATCGCTAAGATTACGGACCCAGCCCTCGACGCCAACTCGCTTGGCCTGATCGCGTGTATGGGTGCGAAAGTTAACGCCTTGAACGCTCCCCGAGATGAAGACGTGCGCTCGCACGCGCTCCAAGCTCACCGCCATATGTCACCTACTATGCTTGGTAATAAAAAATCAGCCGCTGTGGCACACGTCGGCCATGAGCATGCTTGCTGTATGCTAACACACTCAATCTGAAAATGTGTCACCTTTTGGACTATTTCCCGATGCAAAAACGACTAAAGATCGTTGAGAGTAAATCCTCACCAACGCTTTCGCCGGTGACTTCGCCGAGCGCCTGAACGGCCGCAGTCACATCGATCGCAACCAGGTCAACCGGCACGTTCAGCTCCAGCGCTGCAACCGCGCTGCGCAGATGATCCACGCTCCGGCTCAGCGATTCACGGTGGCGCGGATTGGTTACCAGGGTTTCGCCCGTGAGCGGCGTATTGCCGAGCAGGGTTTGTGCCACGGTTTCGCCAAGCCCGCTCAGGCCCTCGCCCAGCGCCGCCGAGGTCGTGCTCTCGGCGCGGATCGTCGGGTGGCTCGCCAGCAGCGGGGCGGGATCGAGCTGAGCCGGCAGATCAGCCTTGTTATACACCGCGATCGTCGGGCGGCCATGTGTCAGCGCGGCAATGCGCAGGTCTTCCTCGGTCAGCGGCGCGGATCGATCCAGCACCAGCAGCACCACATCGGCGCTCGCCAGCGCGCGGCGGCTGCGCTCCACGCCGATGCGTTCGACCGGGTCGGCGGTCTCGGTGATGCCTGCTGTATCGATTAACACCACCGGAACGCCGCCCAGGTTCGCGGTTTCTTCGAGCGTATCGCGAGTCGTTCCGGCGATCGGCGTGACAATTGCGCGCTCGACCTGAAGCAGCGCGTTGAGCAGGCTGGATTTTCCGGCGTTGGGCCGTCCCACCAGCACTGCGCGCGCCCCGTAGCGATACAAAATTCCCTGGTCAGCGCCGCGATACAGCTGCTCGACCTGTGCCAGCGCGGATCGCAGCGGCTGTAGCACCTCTTGCTCGGGAACATCATCTTCGGGAAAGTCGACCAGTGCCGTGAGATAGGCCAGCGCGCCGATCAGATCGTTGCGTGCCTGCTGCACCTGTCGCGAGAGTCGCCCGCCGAGCTGATCCAGCGCCAGTTGAAGGCCGGTCTGGGTGCGAGCCTGAATCAGATCCAGGGTCGCCTCGGCCTGCGCCAGATCGATCCGGCCGTTGAGAAACGCCCGCAGCGTGAATTCGCCCGGCTCCGCCAGCCGGGCGCCGCAGCTCAGCGCCAGCTCCAGCGTTCGCCGCAGCGGCAGCGCGCCGCCGTGACAGTGGATCTCGACCACGTCTTCCCGCGTGTAGGAGTGCGGCGCTTTGAAATAAACCGCCATCGCCTCGTCGACGGTCTGGCCTTCGGCGTCGATGATCCTTCCGTAGCGCAGCATCTGCGGCTTGAAGCGTCGTCCGCCGCGCATGGGCGTGAAGAGCCGCTGCAAGATACTCAGCGCATCGGGGCCGCTCAGCCGCACGATGCCGACGCCGCCCTCGCCGACGGGCGTTGCAATCGCCGTGATCGTATCAGTGTAGAGCATAGGCTTCCGCTTTCTGCGGCCGCTGATCGAGCGCCCAGCCGCCACGCAGCGCGCCGGTCTCGGGCAAGCCCTGGCGATGACAGAAGCCGCAGGTCGGCGCCTCGGGGTGATTCATCGGCGGCGCGTTGCTGGCGCTGGCTCCCGTCGTGTGACACGCGATGCACTGCTCCGTCGGCACGGTGACGTCGTGGCCGGGCAGCGTCTCGACATCCGGCCCGATCGCGGCGGCAGCGCCCCAGGCCCAGGCAAACAGAATCGTCAGCGCCAGCAGCAGATACATCAGGCGCATCGGCCAGCTGCGCATCAGCTTACGGTAGCGCGCCCGCGCTGCCTCAATATCGAACTCCGGCGGCTCGTCGGGTGCCGGCTGTGGTGTCTGTGGTGCCTCTGGTGGTAGATCGGCCATCTTCTATCGTTTCTCGTTCATGTTTCAAAGCTGAGGATCACGGTGCTAGCAGCAGTCGGCTCCGGCATCCGTGGCCGCGAACACCTGCTCCGGCGCGATCTCGGGCCAGTGCAGCATCAGCACCGGCAGCTCGGTGCCTGGCGCGACGTGAGTCATGCCCTCCGGCACGATCATCAGGCCGTCGGCGTACATCATCGAGGTCAGCACGCCGCTGCCCTGCTCGCCGGTCAGATGCGCCAGAAACTCGCTACCGCGCTGCTCGATGCGCACCCGCACGTACTGCCGGCGGTCGGCGCGATCGGTGAGCGAGCCGGTGAACGTGGCCTGGATCGTCGGGCGAACATAGCCGTCGCGGCCCTGCATCTTGAGCAACGCCGGTCGTCCAAACAGCTCGAAGCCGACCATCGCCGAAACTGGGTTGCCGGGCAGTCCCAGCATCGGCACGCCCTCGATGTGGCCGAAGGCGATCGGCTTGCCCGGCTTCATCTTGACGCGCCAGAACTCCATGTTGCCGCGCTGCTGAAGCACTTTCTTGACAACATCGTAGTCGCCGACCGAGACGCCACCCGAGGTCATGAACAGATCCGCGCCCCAGGCCAGCGCCTCGTTTAAGCGATCGTTTAGCTCCTGCTCGGTGTCGCGCGCGATCGGCAGCTGGAGCGGCTCGCCACCGGCGGCGATTACCTGGGCGGCGTTGGCGTAGCCGTTGGCGTTGCGAATCTGCCCGGGTCCGGGCTGCTCGCCCACATCGACCAGCTCGTCGCCGGTAGCCAGGATCGCCACTTTGGGCCGGCGAAAGACCGCCACGTTGGCCGCGCCCACCGTTGCCAGCACGCCGATCTCGGCAGCGCGAATCAGCGTGCCCCGGCGCACAACAGTTGTGCCTGCCTGAACGTCTTCTCCGGCTGCTCGGACGCTGGCTCCCAGCGCAATGCGTGTGAAAACGCGAACCTGACCCTGCGCGTGCAATGAATCCGCGTGGCCCTCGTCAGTCTCCTCGAACGGCACGATCGTATCGGCCTGTGGCGGCATCGGCGCGCCGGTCATGATGCGGAT
>DASWTQ010000750.1:0-7001 GCA_036402055.1 Herpetosiphonaceae bacterium | reverse complement strand
AAAAATTATCATGAATGCCGATCTGATGGAGGCCCAACACCTGTTTCCAAATGTCGGCCAGCGCCTGCTCGGCGGCGGTTTGCGGCGCGACAAAGGCGGCCTCCAGCTCGGGACGGCTGGTGTCGGGCGCGGGCAGCGCCTTGCGATCGACCTTGCCATTGGGCGTGAGCGGCAGCGCGTCGAGGAAAACAAAGGCAGTCGGGATCATGTACTCGGGCAGCTTGTCGTGCAGGAAGCGGCGGAGGGAGTCAGTGGTTAGGCCCTCATCCCCCCGGTCCCCTTCTCCCATTGCGATAGGAGAAGGGGGAGCCGCGTTCTCGCCGTCTTTGTTTGCTTGTTCCTTTGTTCCTTTGTTCTCTATTCTTTGTTCTTCGTTTGGTTCTTGGTTCTTGGTTCTTGGTTCTTCTACCACGTACGCCACCAGCCGGGTCTCGTTGCTCGTGTCTTGCCGCGCCATGACCACAGCTTCGCGGATAGCAAGATGCTGGTTGAGCGCGCTTTCGATCTCGCCGATCTCGATGCGATACCCGCGTACCTTGACTTGGTGATCGACCCGGCCCAGGAACTCCAGCGTGCCATCCGCCCGATAGCGCATCAGATCGCCGACCCGGTACAGTCGTGCTCCTGACACCCTGGCGAATGGATCGGGCACGAAGCGCTCCGCCGTTAGCTCGGGGCGGTTGAGATAGCCGCGCGCCAGCCCTTCCCCGCCGATATACAGCTCGCCGGCGACTCCCACTGGCACCCGCTGCATCTGCCGATCGAGCACATACAGCTGTGTGTTGGCAATCGGCCCGCCGATCGGCATGTCGCCGGCTGCCACCGCTATCTGCGCCACTGACGACCAGATCGTGGTTTCCGTGGGACCGTACATATTCCACAGGCTCGCGCCGCTGCTCAGCAGCTGATCTGCCAGCAGACGCGGCAGCGCCTCGCCGCCACACAAGATCTTGAGACCCGGCTGTCCTTGCCAGCCTGCGTGCAGCAGCATACGCCAGGTCGCGGGCGTGGCTTGCATCACCGTAATTGCCTCGCGGTTGAGCAGGTTCGCCAGCTGCACACCATCCGCCGCCACCTCGCGCGAGGCGAGCACCACCTCAGCGCCAGACACCAGCGGTAGAAAGATCTCAAGCGCCGCAATATCGAACGAGAGCGTCGTCACAGCCAGCAGCCGATCGTGAGCGCTCAGGCCGGGCTGCCGCTGCATGGCGTGCAGGAAGTTGACGACGGCCTGATGTGGAATCTGCACGCCTTTGGGCCGTCCGGTTGAGCCCGACGTGTAGATTACATAGGCTAAATTCTCCGGCGTCGTCTGGATCTGCGGATTGGGAAGCTGTGCCGAGCTTAGGATCTCGGAATCGCGATCCAGGCAGATCACGGCCGGCGCAATCTGCGCTTCCCCGGCGCTGCCCGGCGGGAACTGCTCCACCAGATGTGACTGCGTTACCACTACCGGCACCTGCGCATCAGCCAGCATAAATTGAAGGCGACCGGCCGGATAGTTCGGATCGAGCGGCACATACGCGCCACCGGCCTTCAAAATGCCGAGCACGCCTACGATCAGATCCAGGGATCGCTCGACACATAGCCCGACCATGACATCGGCGCTCACGCCAAGCGCTTGCAGGCGGTGCGCCAGCCGATTGGCTCGCGCGTTCAAGGCAGCATAGCTCAGCTGCTGATCGCCAAACACCACCGCGATACTTTCCGGCGTTCGCTCAGCCTGGGCCTCAAACAGTTGGTGAATACACTCAGCGCGGGGATACTCGGCGTAGCTGGCATTCCAGACGCTCAGCTGCTGGAGATCGTCCTCCGTCAGCAGCGCAAGATCGAAGAGCCGGCGATCCGGCTGGGCCGTAATATCGTGCAGCAAGGATTGGAAGTGCTCCGCCAGGCGCTCGATCGTGGCCGCGTCGAAGAGGTCGGTGTTGTACTCATAGGCGCAGTGCAGGCCCTCGGGAGTCTCCGCAACGTCGAGCGATAGATCGAAGCGGGCGGCGCCGCCATGCGATTCGAGATAGCTCAAGGTCAGCCCTGGCAGCTGGATCGTATCGGTTGCGGCATTTTGGAGCACCAGCAACACCTGGAAGATCGGCGCGTAGCTCAGATCGCGCTCGTCGGCCAGCTCTTTGACCAGCCGCTCAAACGGCACATCCTGATGCGCATACGCCTCTAGACAGGTTTGTTGCACCCGCCGCAGTGCCTGGCGGAAGGTGGGATTGCCGGTCAGATCGGTGCGTAGCGGCAGCGTGTTGGCGAAATAGCCGATCACTTCATTCAGCTCGGCCAGCTCCCGGCCCGCCATCGCCGTTCCGATCACCATATCGTCCTGCCCGGTGTAGCGCACAAGCAGCGCCTGGAAGGAAGCCAGCAGCACCATGAAGAGCGTGGCCTCTTCCTGATGGCCCAGCTCATTGAGCGCTGCCGATAGCTGCTGCGGCAGGAGCTGAAGATAGCGCGCGCCCCTAAAGCTTTGGACCGGCGGGCGTGGCCGATCCGTCGGCAGGGCAAGCTTCGCGGGAGCACCGGCGAGCTGGTTTTTCCAGTAAGCGAGCTGCCGCTCGAAGACCTCGCCGGAGAGCCACTGCCGCTGCCAGGCCGCGAAATCGGCATACTGGATCGGCAGCTCCGGCAGCGGCGAAGGTTTTTCCGCGCTAAAGGCTTCGTAGAGCGTTGTCAGCTCCCGCGCAAAGATCCCCAGCGACCAGGCATCGGAGATGATGTGATGGATTGTCAGGCTGACCACATGCTCTTGCGCGCCGAGCCGCAGCAGGCTGACCCGCAGCAGCGGCCCCTGGCTCAGGTCAAACGGCCGCTGGGCTTCCTCCGTGATGATCGCGCGCACGGTGGCCGCTTGCTCGGCGGCCGGCTGCGACTCAAGGTTGATCAGGGTTAGGGCCACTGGCTGCGGCGGCGCGATGATCTGCGTAATTGTATCGTCAGTCGCGGCAAACGCCGTGCGCAGCGACTCATGGCGCCGCACGATCTCGTCGAGGCAGCGCTGAAGCAGCGCTTGATGGAAGTCACCTTTGATGTGCAGCGCAAACGGCAGATGATAGGATGCATCCTGCGGGTTGAACTGGTGCAGCACCCACAGTCGCTGCTGCGAGAACGAAAGCGGCAGCGGTCCCGTGCGTGGAATCGGCTTGATCGTCGTGGCGTCGGCGCTGGTGGCGTCTTTGGCCTCGATCAGGAACGCGATAACCTCCGCCTTGCGGTCGGCGATCGACTGGCGCAGCTCCGGGGTCAGCACGCCCTTGGGAGCATTCACCCGTAGCTGACCGCCCTCAACCCTTAGCCGCACATCATGCGTGCGCAGGTACAACAAAAACTCGGCGACGGTCATATCTCGATCTCCTCGCGCTCCTCGTCTGTGTCTTCTGGATCGTCTGCGTGGTCCTGCCCTGCCCAGCGGATGGTCTCGATGCTCTGCGCCAGCTCGGCCACTGTTGATACTTCAAACAGGTAGCGGAGCGGCAGCTTGACCTGGAACAGATCACGGATGCGCGATGCCACCTGAACTGCCAGCAGCGAGTGTCCACCTAGCTCAAAGAAATTATCGTGAATGCCGACCTGCCTCACGCCGAGCAGCTCCTGCCAGAGATCCGCCAGCGCTTGTTCGACAGCGTTGGTCGGCGCGACGTAGGTGTTGCGCAGCGTCGGACGGTTATGCTGCGTGGGTGGCGCTGGTGTCGATGCCGCCAGCTGCTCCAGCGCTTGCTCCTGATCCAGTAGCTCGCCGCCCGTCAAGCTTTGATCGCCGCTGGCCGGTGGCTCGATCCAGTAGCGCTGCCGCTCAAAGGGATACGTCGGCAAGGGCAGCCGCTGTCGCCGCTCATGGGCGTAGAAGCCCGACCAATCGATCGCTGCGCCGGCAAGCCACAGCTTGCCCAGGCTTTGCAGCACGAGCGCGCTATCCGCGTATGGCTCCCGAGGGTGGCGCAGCGACGTAAGGATCAGCGCCTCCATGCCGGGCGTGTGTTGCTGGGCGAAGGTGCTCAAGGTTCGTCCGGGGCCGACTTCCAGCAGCACGCTGTCGGCGTCTTTTAAGATCTCGGTGATGCCCTGCGAAAACATAACCGTCTGGCGGAGATGATGAGCCCAGTAGTTGGAATCGGTCGCCTCAGCTGCGGTGATCCAGGAGCCGGTGACATTCGATATGTACGGGATTGCGGGACGGTTGAGCTTTACGCGGCTGACACGTTCGGCGAAGCTCTTCACCAGCGAGTCCATCATCGACGAATGAAACGCGTGCGAGGTATGCAACCGCCGCGATCCGACGCCGGCCGCAGTAAGCTGCGCTTCGAACGCGTCGATCGCCGGTGTGGGGCCTGAGACTACACACGCGGTTGGGCTATTGCTGGCGGCCAGCGATAAGCTTCGGTCAAGCATCGCCGTGACTTCGTCGGCCGGAAGCGAGACCGAGAGCATCGCGCCGCCCGGCAGGGACTGGATCAACCGTCCTCGCAGCACCACCAGGCTCAGGGCATCTTCCAGCGAAAATACTCCTGCCAGGCACGCCGCGACATATTCGCCGATGCTGTGACCAATCATCGCCCGTGGTTTAACGCCCCACGAGAGCCACAGCTGCGCCAGCGCATACTCGATCACAAGCAACGCCGGCTGCGTGAGCGCCGTCTGATTGAGCTGCTGGGCTGCGCTCTCGCTGTGAGCTGCATCGGGATACAGAACCTCGCGGAGATCAAGGCCAAGCTGGGGCCGCAAAATCTTGGCGCAGCGATCGATCGCTTCCTGAAAGATCGGCTCGGTCTGGTAAAGCTCCTGGCCCATGCCCACGTATTGCGCGCCCTGGCCCGGAAACATAAACACGACCGATCGGGTCGCAGCAGGCTGGAAGAAGCTGAAAACCCGCTTTGGATCGAGGGTTTGTAATGCTGCGGCAGCATCTGCCGTATCGCGGCAGACCACCATCCGCCGATGAGCAAATGACTTGCGTCCGACCTGGAGCGTGTAGGCAATATCGGCGAGATCGTGCTCGGGCTGCGCCTGGAAATGCGCGCACAGATCGCGCGTCGCCTGCTCCAGCGCTGTCTCCGTTCTCGCGGAGAGCATCACGCTCTGCCATGGCCGCGACGCGCTGGTTGGCTCGCCGGCTGGCGCTTCCTCAAGCACAAGGTGTGCGTTGGTGCCACCGACGGCAAACGAGCTGACTCCGGCGCGGCGCGGAGTAGTGCTGGCCGGCCATTCCTGCGCCTGGGTATTGACATAAAAAGGACTGTTGGCAAAGTCGATCTCGGGATTCGGCGTTTGGAAGTTGAGGCTGGGCGGAATGATCTTATGCCGCAGCATCAGCGCCGTCTTAATCAGGCTGGCGACTCCCGCCGCCGCATCTAAGTGGCCAAGATTGGTCTTGACTGAGCCGAGCGCGCAAAACTGCTGCTTGTCGGTGCCCTCGCGAAACACCTGGGTCAACGCCGCGACCTCAACCGGATCGCCCATGGGAGTTCCGGTGCCGTGCGCCTCGATGTAGCCGATCGTCTCCGGCGAGAAGCCCGTGATCGTCTGTGCCATGACGATCACCTCCGCCTGGCCCTCGACGCTGGGAGCGGTATAGCCGACTTTCAGCGCCCCGTCATTGTTGATCGCCGAGCCGCGAATCACGGCGTAGATGGTATCGCCGTCTTCAAGCGCATCCTCAAGCCGCTTCAGCGCGACAACGCCAATCCCGTTGCCGTACACTGTTCCTTGCGCGTTGGCATCAAAGGCGCGGCAATGTCCATCGGGAGAAACAATCCCACCTTCCTGGTAGAAATATCCCAGCTTTTGCGGCACATTGATCGCCACGCCGCCGACCAGCGTGATGTCGCTCTGGAAATCGAGCAAGCTCTGGCACGCCAGGTGACACGCAACCAGGGAGCTGGAGCAGGCGGTTTGAACGCAGATGCTCGGCCCCTTAAGATTCAGCTTGTACGAGGCGCGCGTCGGCAAGAAATCGCGATCGTTGGCAAGTCTTATGGCTAGATGGCCCGCCGATGCGAGGAGATTGCGATGTGGGTACAGATTGGCCATGAGATAGGAACTCATGAGCGAGCTGGCAAACACTCCGATCGCGCCATCGTAGGTATCTGGATTGTAGCCGGCATCCTCCAGCGCTTCCCAGGCACACTCCAGAAAGATCCGATGCTGGGGGTCCATAATCTCGGCTTCGCGCGGATTAATGCCGAAGAAGTCCGCATCGAACAGCTCGATGTCATCCATGATCGAGCCGGCTTTAACGTATCTTGGATGATCCAGCAGCTGGCGGCTTACGCCTTCGGCTACCAACTCTTCCTCAGATAAAGGGGAGATGGACTCCACGCCAGCGCAAAGATTGTTCCAAAACTCGTGCAGGTTTTTGGCTTTCGGGAAGCGCCCAGCCATACCAATAATGGCGATGGCGTTTGACGCGTCAGTTGTTTTCAGCTCGCTCATCGTATGCTTATCCCTTCAAGGATCTTCTTGGTACCGATTCGGTTTGGTCGCCGGGCTGTCAGCGTATGCGCTCTGTGTTGCCGAATGAACTATACGCATACGCTGGCGCTGCGCGAGTTGCACCGGGCGAGAAAGTCATGGCTGAGTCGAGCCTGCGGCAGGTGCTCTCAATCCCGGTCTGACGGAAAGCGCCCAAAAACTCCAGCAGCATGTGCTGGAGTAATGGACAGAGACGGTGGGTCATGCCGCCTGATGGATCAGGACGCCGCCGACACCACCGCTCCGAATCGGCTCCTGTCGGTGATTAAGTCTGGCCATTGGATACGATCAGCGCGTGCAATCCGTGCTGGAGGTAGTCACCGTACGAAATCGGCTCATTGGCGCTGACGCCCTGCGGATCATGCGGCGTGAACGGGGGCAGCACGTCGTCGTAGCCGAAGTGCGCGAAGAACGGCAGCGACAGCCGCTCGGCGTTGATGAACTTCACGCGATGGCGCGGCGTCGGGTAGTAGCCGTTGGTGAGATAGTCCATGAACGAGCCACCGTTGACCAGGTAGCACGTGTCGGAC
>DASWTQ010000749.1:0-3209 GCA_036402055.1 Herpetosiphonaceae bacterium | reverse complement strand
CTCCAGGGCGTGAGACTCGGGCAAGAGCACGACGGCGGCGCCGACGAGCAGCGGCAAGAACAGGCTGGGGAAGATCGCGTCGGCGGCGATCGACGATTGCACTGGCGCGCCGATACCGGCATCCGCCGTGTAGGCGGTGATGGCCCAGTGGAGGTAGTTGACCAATCCGGTGTGCGGGATCAACACGCCCTTCGGCCGGCCGGTCGAGCCCGAGGTGTAGATCAGGTAGGCCAGGTTGGCGGCCGTGACGGACGACAGCACGGGCGTCGCGGGCTGCTGGGCGATCGCGGACCAATCGCGATCGAGGGCGAGGCACGGGAGGCCGGCGTCGGCGAAACGCGGCAGGAGATGCTCGTGCGTGAGCAGGGCGACCACCTGCGCGTCGGCGAGGATAAAGGCGCTACGCTCGGGCGGAAAGGCCGGGTCGAGCGGGACGAAGGCGCCGCCGGCTTTCCAGATGGCGAGGATCGCGATGACGAGATCGAGCGAGCGGTCGAGACACACGCCGACGCGGACCTCGGGACCGACGCCGAGGGATTGCAAGGAGTGGGCGAGTTGGTTGGCGCGGGCGTCGAGCTGGGCGTAGGTCAGCTGCTGCTCGCCAAAGATGGCGGCGACAGCCTCAGGCGTGCGCGCAACCTGGTCCTGCACGAGCTGATGGGCGCAGCGATCGGAGGGATACGGCGCGGCCGTGGCGTTGCGCGTCACCACCAGCTCGTGGCGCTCACCCGCCGTCAGCAACGGCAGCAGCGCGATCGGCTGGGCGGGCGTGGCGACCACGGCCTGCAACAGGGTTGCGTAGTGCGTGGCCAGGCGCTCGATCGTCGCGGCGGCAAACAGATCCGTGCTGTAATGGAACGTACACACCAGCCCCTGCACCGTCTCATCCACACCCAGCGCCAGATCAACCTTCACCGTATCGGTGCTGATCGGCAACGATTGGAATTGCAGATCGGCGACATCAGTCGTGGTCGTGGTTGGTGTGTTGTGCAGATCAAACAGCACCTGGAACAGCGGATTCTGCCCGAGGTCGCGATTGATATGCAGATGATCGACAAGCTGCTCGAACGGCACATCCTGATGGGCGTAGGCCGAGAGCGCAACCGATCGCACGCGGGCAAGCAGATCGCGGAAGGTGGGCCGGCCGCCAAGATCCGTGCGCAGCACCGTCGTGTTGAAGAAGAGGCCGATCAACGCCTCGGCTTCCACCTGCTGCCGCCCGGCGATCGGCACACCGACGACCAGATCGGTCTGGCCGCTGTAGCGGCTGAGCAGCACCTTGAACGCCGCCAGCAGCGTCATGAACAGCGTCACACCTTCCTGGCGACTCAGCTGCTGAAGCGCCGTGCTCAGCTCTGACGGTAAGGCGATCGTATGACGCGCACCACGGAAGGTCTGCACCGCCGGACGCGGATAGTCGGTCGGCAGCTGGAGCACGCCGGGCGCACCCGCGAGGTGCTGCTTCCAGTAGCCGAGCTGTTCTTCAAGCACGGCGCCCTGGAGCCACTGGCGCTGCCAGACGCTGTAGTCGGCGTACTGGATCGGCAGCTCCGGCAGCGTGATCGTTTGGCCGCGCACATAGCCCTGGTAGAACGCAGCGATCTCACGGATGATCACCCCTAATGACCATTCATCGGCCACGATATGATGCATCGTGAGCGCCAGCAGATGCTCGCGATCGCTCAGCCGGACCATTAACACACGGACAAGCGAATCGCTGGCAAGGTTGAAGGGCTGCCGGGCGGACTGGTGCATCAGCCGCAGCGCTTCCGCTTCGCGCTCGGCTGCCGGGAGATCGTGCAGATCGTGTCGATCCAAAACCAGCGATTGCTGCGGCAAAATGACCTGGATCGGCTGTCCACCTTGCGACGTGAAGGTTGTTCGCAAGATCTCGTGGCGCGTGACAAGTGCATTCAAGCTGTGCTCCAGCGCCTCCGGATCAAGCGCGCCAAGGATTTTTACCGCAACCGGCACGTTATAGGCCGGGCTCCCTGGCTCCAGTTGATCGAGGAACCAGAGGCGCTGCTGAGCAAAGGAGAGCGGCAGCGGGCGGTCACGCGGGACGCGGGCGAGCGGCGGGCGCTCATGGCTGGGCGCAGCACCGCGTGCTTTGACGATCGTCGGGACCAGGCCGGCGACGGTGGGGGTTTCGAAGAGCGCGCGCAGCGGCAGCTCGGCGCCAAAGGTCTTGCGGATGCGCGTGATGACCTGCGTCGCCAGCAGCGAGTGACCGCCGAGGTCGAAGAAGTTGTCGTGGATGCCCACGCGCTGCACGTGCAGCACACTCGCCCAGATGCCGGCCAGCAATTCCTCGTCGGGCGTGCGCGGCGCGACAAAGGCGCTGCCGGTCTCGGGTTTGGCCAGCTCGGGGGCGGGCAGGGCGTGACGATCGAGCTTGCCGTGGGGCGTGAGCGGCAGCGCGTCGAGCACGACAAAGGCCGAGGGCACCATGTACTCGGGCAGGTGTTCCTGGGCGTAGCGCCGCAGCGTGCCGACCACATCGCCGGTGGTGGTGGCGGCGGGTGGCGTCAGGGACGGCTCAGTCGCAAACAACCGGTCATAGAAGCTGTTGGCACGATACTGCACGGAGGCGTAGGCCGAGGTGTAGGCGAACGGCACGCGCTCACCCGTGGCACGAATCACTTCACCGGTCACGCCGTAGTCGGGCTGCGTCGGGTGCGCCTGGGGACCACCCCACACCGTGCCTACGATGCGGTCGCCCGCTTGGACGTCCAGCGGCGGGTCGAAGGCCGGGAAGTAGACCGGCAGCCAGGCGTACTCCTCGTTGAGCGTATCGATCACCGCGCCGTCGCCGACGTGGAGGTTGAGCCAGACCAGGAAGCCGTCGAGGCGGCCGGTGCTGGTGATCGCCAGCTCCAGCGGGCGTTCGTAGGCGCTGGGCAGGGGCTGGCGGAAGTCGAGGTCTTCGAGCAGGTCGGTGGAGGAGCGCAGGTGATCGAGCGGAAAGTGCTTGATGCACAGGCGCAGGTCGAAGGGCTGGCCGACCTGCGCGAACGTTTGCGCGGTGTAGTAGGCCGCGACCTCGCCCAATGTTGGCTGGGATGCCAGCGGCTCGGGGAGGGTGACGGCGGCGATGCGGGTTTGGCAGCGCTCGGGCAGCATGAGGCCGTCGGGTGTGAGGAAGCGGCGGGCATCGGTGAGCACCGTGGCCGCGCCTTCCGCGCCACCGATCACGCCGATGATCTGCG
>DASWTQ010000748.1:0-7582 GCA_036402055.1 Herpetosiphonaceae bacterium | reverse complement strand
TTTCGCGGGCGCAGATCACAAAAGGAAAGCCAAACGTTTCGTGGTAGCGCGCGTTCAGCTGCTGAAACGTCGCGATCTCCTCAGGTGTCAGCCGATCTAGCCCGGCTGCCGCCTGCTCGCTCGTGGATGCGGGCGTGAGCGTACCTGCCAGCGCGGCCCTGCCGACCAGATCGGGATGCGAGCGACTCAGCGCGATCTGCTGCTCCACGGGCGCGTTTTGCATCACGGCGCACAGCGAGCGGTGCAGATGCTCACGATCGGTAAATGGCCGATCGTGCCAGGCCGCGCCGACGATCCAGGGCGGTCCTTCAAAGATTCCAGCCAGCGCCGCAACAAACGCTTCTTGGTCCATGCTATTAAGATCCGACACGGCGATCCGTGCGTTTGGCATACGTACTCCTCTTCACCAGGATGTGGGCGTCATGTGCAGGGATATGCGCGGAATGACCAGGCTCGTCAAAACGACAAGAGGGTCGTCAATATGGGCGCTATCGGGCTTGCTTGCCGCCGGCAAAACTGTAGATCGATTTCTGATTTCCCTGATACCTGCCGGCAGCGCTCAGGCGTACATCTGGATACCATTCCAGGTCAAAGGAAGTTTACCATTTATCAAGCGCAGATCAACGTCCGAGTCATGATCCAATTGCGGCGCTCCTGCCCATGACCATGCGCTACCTGCTGCTGAGACCATGTTCGCATGTAGGTTAGGTTGAGAGCAGAGATGCATCAAAGCTGGTGGAGCGCACAGGCTGTATCTAACAAACCGGTCCCCTACGCTCTGTCGTGGAAGATTGACCCTACGCAGGCCCGATAGTATAGTGAGCCTAGTTTAGCATACTTGGCGAAACGGAGATTGCATGGCCTCACTTCTGGTTAAGCACGCCGATCTACTGGTGACAATGGACGCCGCCGATACGCGCTGGCCCGATGGCGGAATCTATGTCGTCGACAACGTGATTCAGCAGGTTGCTCCTACGGCTGAGCTGCCCGAGCACGCCGATCAGGTGATCGACGCGCGCAACATGATCGTGCTGCCCGGCCTGATCAATACGCACCACCATTTCTACCAGACGCTGACGCGCAACGTTCCGGCGGCGCAGGATGCCAATCTCTTCAACTGGCTGCGCACGCTGTATCCGATCTGGGCCGGACTCACTCCCGAGGCGATCGCCGTGAGCACCAAGGTAGCCATCGCCGAGCTGATGCTCTCGGGCTGCACGACGGCCAGCGATCACACCTATATCTGGCCCAACGGCGCGCGCCTCGACGATCAGATCCAGGCGGCGGGCGAGATGGGCTTTCGCTTCCACGCCGCCCGTGGCTCGATGTCGGTGGGCGAGTCCCAGGGTGGCCTGCCGCCGGATCGCGTGGTGGAGGACGAGGCCGCGATTTTGCAGGATTCGCGCCGGCTGATCGAAGCGTATCACGATCCCGAGCGCTACGCGATGCTGCGGATTGTGCTTGCGCCGTGCTCGCCGTTCTCGGTATCGCCCAACCTGATGCGCGAAAGCATCGCTCTGGCGCGGGCGTACGGTGTGCACTCACACACGCATCTGGCGGAGACGCTGGACGAGAACGAGTACTGCGTCGCTACGTTTGGCCGCACGCCGGTCGAGCTGGCCGAAGATCTCGGCTGGGTCGGCGCGGATGTGTGGCACGCGCACATGGTGCATCCGCAGCGCGACGAGATCGGGCGGCTGGGGCGGACACAGACCGGCGTGGCGCACTGTCCCAGCTCGAATATGCGTTTGGCCTCGGGCATCGCGCCGATCCTGCCGCTGCAACGGGCCGGCGCGCGCGTCGGGCTGGGCGTCGACGGCTCGGCCTCCAACGATAGCTCGCATCTGCTGGCGGAGGCGCGGCAGGCGCTGCTGCTCCAGCGCGTCACCGGCGATCCGGCGGCGCTCACCGCGATCGAGGCACTGCGGCTGGCCACGGTTGGCAGCGCCAGCGTGCTTGGTCGCGACGACATCGGCGTGCTCGCGCCGGGCATGGCCGCCGACTTCATCGGCTACCGGCTGGATACGCTGCCGTTCGCGGGCGGCGCCGTCCACGATCCGCTGGCCGCGCTGGTCTTTTGCCATCCGCCGAGCGTCGACCTCAGCGTGATCAACGGTCGGGTGCGCGTGCGGGACGGCCGGCTGCTGGATGTGGATCTGCCGCTGCTGGTCGAGCGTCACAACCAGATCGCGCGGGCGCTGGTGCGGGGCGAGCTGCGCTAGCGTTCTAAAAGGATCACGGATTCGTAGGGGCGTGCTGCGCACGCCCTGGGCGTATCGCAATACGCCGCTACAACGCCAATCAATACGCTCATCGCTGAAGAGCGACAACCAGCGCAGCAAAAACAAACACCGCACCGAGCCTGACCTCTCGGTGCGGTGTCTCGCGGTTGGACACCAGCGAAAAGCTACTTGATGCGCACTCGCGACCCGTGGCCTAGCCGAGGTTGAAACCTCTCAGCTACGGTTTTGGATCACCGAGATGTAACACGAGGCCGGGGGATGTGTGGCACACGGTTACGGTGACTTGACCGTGAGATCAAGGATGTTGATAGGCATCCTGGTGGGGGAGAGCACGGGGATACCCATCGGGATGGAGTAGGTCTTCACACGAAACCAAACAGCACACATTTGTATCTGAACGATCGTGTATTGAACCAATGACCGTATTAAACCAAAAAGCAGGTGCTCAACAAAGGGTAGCAACGATACAGTTAACCGATACACTACCGATACAAGCGGCAGCGTCGCGCGACTGAGACGAGCCAGCACGATCGCTACCGCAAGGATCAGGCCAGCGATGCAGCGCGGCTACTTGAGCACGCCGCGCAGCCAGCGCAGCCAGTTGCCGCTCAACACGCCGTCGACATCGTCCTGGCTCCATCCCGCCGCCAGCAGCGCGGTGCCAATCTGCGGCAGATCCGCGATCGACTCCATGCCGGCGGGCAGCCACTCGACGCCGAAGCCGCCGTCGAAGTCCGAGCCAATGCCGACATGCCGGGTATCGCCGGCGATCGTGCAGATATGCTCGATATGCCGAACTGCCGCGTCCAGACCTACAGTTTTACCGTCGAGGAGCCTCCAGCCCGCGACCAGAAAGGCGCTGGTGGGAACAATACCGATCACGCCGTCGCGCTCGACAATCGCCCGGATCATATCGTCGCTCAGATGACGATCGGTTGGCACGAAGGCGCGGCAGTTGGCGTGCGAGGCGATCGTCGGGCCGTCGAAGAGCTGGAGCGCCTCCCAGAAGCTTTCCTCGCTGAGGTGGCTGGTATCCAGCGCCATGCCGTGCTCGCGCAGCCCACGCATCAGCTCACGGCCGGCCGGCGTCAGCGGGCCGGGAGCGCCCGTGCCGCCGCTGTAGCGCGTCGCGCCCCAGGCCGGCCCCACGATCTGCACACCGGCCGTGTGCCAGGCTTCCAGCTCAGCCAGATCGCGGATCGGATCGGCGCCTTCCATCAGCGGCAGCAGACCCGGCAGCGGCGTTTGGCCCTGGATCACCGTCTCAAGATCGCCGAGCCCGCCGATCAGCTTGATCTCCTGGTTGCCGGCCAGCTGGTGGTAGTAGTGCAGCTGGGCCCAGCCCTGCTGGTTCGCCTCTTCGGGCGTGTTGTAGACCGGGCCAGGCAACTTAAAGGTTGTACGCGGCGCCTGCACAAAGATCGTGCCGAACACCAGGCGAATATTAGCCTCGCGCAGCGTCGGCAGCGATACCGTGGGCGTTTCGTTGATCGATGTCCCGGCCTGGCCATAGGCCGATGCTCGCAGCTGATCGAGCGGGAGGCGCAGATCGCCGCCCATGGCCACGGCATTGAACGCCAGGTCAAGATGCGCGTCGACTAACATCGGCTACTCCTCGACTGCAACAGCGGTGCCGCGCACCAGCTCTTCGCGATGGGACTTGGTGTGCAGAATCAGCAGCCGGAGCGCGTCACCTGCGGTTTGGACGGTCGGCATCCAGGGCAGCCGCGTGGGCTGAGCCCCGAGATCATTAGTGCCAGCCGCAAGAAAGGCCGAGACGTCGTCGCGCACACGCTGCCAGTAGGCCTGCACCTCGGGCCAGGCGCGCTGCTGCTGCCGGCGGCGCTGCTGCTCGTTCAGCTCGTGAACATCGACGTTATCGCCAAACGGCGGCGTGTCGCTGGCGATGAACTGCACGAATACTTTGGCCGAGCTGGCAATATGGCCCAGCAGATCCTGGGTGCTCCAGCCATCGTCACGCACGGGCCGCGCTGCCGCCTCCGCGCTCATCGGCAGCACGATCGCATCGATCTGGGCGGTCTCACGCGCCCAGCTGGCACGCACTCGTTCAATATCAAACATATTCTAGCTAGCTCCTTTGCATTATGGTTGTGCCCACTCGCCGGGCACGATCGTGTCGGCCGGCTCAGAGCGAATACCGATCGGCAGGCCGTCGGGATCGACAATAAAGAAGATCCGCGCACCCTCAGGTGTGGTCGTCAGCTCGGAGGCGATTGTCACGCCCAGCGATTGCAGCGCGGCGTAGACAACATCGGCGTCGTCCACGAAGAGCGTGAATCCGGTGCGGCGGACAATATCGGGCTCGGTGTCGCGCCGATCCTGCATCAGCTCCAGCTCGGTCGAGCCTGCCGCCAGAACGGTGCCGCCCACGATGCGATCGACGATCCGCAGCTGGAGCACCTCGGTGTAGAACTGAAGCGACTGGGTAAGATCCGTCGCGTACACAAAGAATCGCGCCGAATGGATCTGCATATGTTTTGCCTTTCGCGTGTGCTCGCCAAGCAGCGATGATTCGGGTTAGACGGCAAACTCTACCAGATCGCGGCTAAACGCCGGACGGCAGATCGCCCAGGCAACGCAGCCCTCGGGGCCACCGCGCTCGGCATAGAGCGTGTACGGCGGCAGCTCCAGCACATCGTCGGCGGTGAGCTGAACCGTGCCGTCGGGCAGATCCACCTCGCAGCTGCCGGCGACGACGATCAGCACCTCATGAAAGCCGTTGCGCCGCAGCGGCTGGCCAGCGCCGGGCGGCATGACAATACGCGCCACACTCATCGATTCGTCGCCGGTGGTGACGCGGCCCATCAGCTCGGAGATCCGCGAGCCGTCGGACGTGACCAGGTCTCGACGCGGATCGCGACGATGCCGCATACACTTCCTCCTCGTTTAGCTACTGGCGCTGGTATAAAACCGCAGCGCAAACCGCCAGAACCAGACGCTCAGGCTGAAAAATCCAAGCGCCAGCGGAGCCGCCAGCCACAGATAGCTCCAGTCGAGCTTGTCGAGCAGCACGGCGGCCGGAAACGTAGTCATAAATGCGATCGGCACGATAAACGTCAGCGTAAAGCGCACCACACCTCGAAACACCTGCACCGGAAAGCGTCCGGCCTCGAAGAACGAGTAGATCAGCTCGGAGATGTTATCCACGCGCACAAACCAGAAGGCCGAGGTGATCAGCGCGATCCAGACCGAGTAGAGCATGATCATGCCCAGCACGACCATCAGCGCGAAGAGCGCGATGGTGCCCGGCGACGGCACGATCGCCAGACGTGATAGCGCGTAGATCACCACCGCGAAGCCGACCAGCATATCCAGCAGCTTCCAGAAGATGAACTGGCGCGTGGAGACGAAGAACTGGCTATCGACCGGCTTCAGCAAAATGAAATCGAGCGTGCCTTTGCGAATATGCTCGATGATCGCCTGGATGTTAGGCCGCAGCAGCGCCTCGATCAGCCCCGAAAAAACCTGGAACATCCCGACGACCATGATCGCCTCGTAGTAGGTCCAGCCCGCCAGGTTCGAGGTGTGCTGGTAAAAAACCGCCACGCCGATCCAGATCCAGAAGGTCCAGCCGATGCTGAAAAAGCCGTGGACCAGGAAATTGGCGCGGTATTCCAGCTCGGTCAGCAGGCTGGCTTTATAGAAGATGCGTAATAATCGCAGGTAGCGCAGCATAACAGTCCAATCTATTCGATCAGATCATAGGAGACGAGATAGCGGGCCGGCGCTTCCCAGCCGGCGGCGGCGAGTCGCGGCAGCTCGCTGCGCAGCCACTGCGGCAGCAGGCGTCCCAGGCCGCCCTCGATCGGCAGCCAGCGCGCCTGGATTTTGCTCTCCTGGCTGCGCACCTCGGCCTCAGGATCGACCAGATGCGCCACGAAGTAGAGCACGATCTCATGCATCTGCTTGCCGCGCCTGAGAAACAGCCCCTCGCCGACAAAGGCCAGATGATCGACCTCGACGGCGATTGCAAACTCTTCACGCATCTCGCGCACCAGGCACTGAATCGCGGTCTCGTCGGGCTCCAGCTTGCCGCCGGGCAGCGCCTGGTAGATCTGGCCCTGCTCGTTGAGTGCCTCGTGAGTCAGCACACAGCCATCGCGCACCACGATCGCCGCGACACGGTTGAACAGCTTGATCTTCGGCTCGTCGGGCGATTGCTTCTTCACGGCGGCCTTCCTTTGCTAGCGAATGAGCGTTTGCACCCGGCGCGGCTCAGGCTCCGACAGCGCTGTACTTTTTGACGCCGCGCCGCCACAGCAGCCGGCACAGACCATACATCACGGCGATCCACAGCGCTTGCATGCCCAGGCTAAGCAGCAGCTCGACGCCTTGCAAGCGGCCCAGCGCGATCTCTAGCGGCACCGCCAGCTGGTAGCGGAACGGCAGCCAGTACGCCGCCTGTCCGACCGCCGGGGGCAGCAGATCGAGCGGGATCAGGTAGCCCGAGAGGATCGTCCACAGCCCAAACCATAGATCGAAGACCGCGACCGCCTGGGTGATCCAGAAGGCCAGCAGCCCGTTGATGTACTGGATCAAAACGCTTAGCATCCACGCCCCGATCATGGCGAGCACAAAGGCCAGCAGATTGAGCGGATTCGCGGTGTAGCGCACGCCGGTCAGCAGCACGGCGATCGTGAGCACCGGAGCGAGCATCCAGAAGCGCTGCCACTTACCGCCCAGGCCACGCGCCGCATACTCGTGCATCGGGTCGAGCGGCCGCAGCAGCAGCGTGGAGAACTCGCCCTGCCGGATCTGGTAGTCGAGATCCCAGATGATCCAGACGCCGGTCATCTGGCGCACAAAGATCGCCGCCAGGTAGTAGGCGATAAAATCGGTGGGCGTGAACGATCCCACGGGACCGCCCTCGCCCAGGGTTAGCCAGGCCGAGAGCATGATCAGCGGCAAGACGCCGGTGATCAACCAGATCACCATCTGGGCGCGATAGGCCATCACCAGACGGATCTCACGCCGAATCAGCGCCCGGTACACTCGCCACATTCGTTTCATTCCCACCTCTTAGCAACGGGGATTATAGAGCAGCGCTGTCAGTGCCGCAAACGATGTCCTGCGGACAAACAAAGGAACAAACGAACAAGGGAACAAAAAGTAGTTTGTTGCTTTGTGTTTGGGCAGGCCCTCACCCCCGCCGCTGGCGCGGCACCCCCTCTCCCGTCGCCTTCGGCACAGCTTATAAGGGTAGGTATGAGGAAAGAGCATGGAACGCGCAACGATTTTCTGGCATCATGTGCGTGCTTATTCACCCATCATGCGAGAGGTCATCATGCGCGTTCCACCGGCATTGTATCAAATGGAGC
>DASWTQ010000747.1:0-8424 GCA_036402055.1 Herpetosiphonaceae bacterium | reverse complement strand
CGCCACCAGCCGCTTCTCGCCCACGCGGTCGGCGCGCGCCACCACGATCGCCTCGTGCACGGAGGGATGCTCGCTGAGCACGGCTTCGATCTCGCCCAGCTCGATGCGATAGCCGCGCAGCTTGACCTGCGTGTCGATCCGGCCGAGAAATTCCAGGTTGCCGTCGGGCAGATAGCGCACCAGGTCGCCGGTCGCGTAGAGCCGTGAGCCGGGCGTAGTGCTCAACGGATCGGGAACGAATTTTTCAGCAGTGAGCGCCGGCCGATCGAGATAGCCACGCGCCAGGCCAGCGCCGCCGATGTACAGCTGGCCGGGCACGCCAACCGGCACCGGCTGTAGCTGCGCGTCGAGCACATACAGCACCGTGTTGGCGAGCGGCCGTCCGATCGGGATCGGACGACTGGACTGCGGCGGCTCGACGAGCTGATAGCAGGTCGTGAAAGTTGTGCTTTCGGTCGGGCCGTACGCGTTGACGAGACGGCAATCCGGCAGCGCGCGCCGAACATGAGCCGCCAGCGATACCGAGAGCACATCGCCGCCGGTGAAGATCTGGCGCACCTGGCGCAGCTCTTGGAGATGCTCGCTCTCGGCCATCTGGTGAAACAGCGCCGTGGTGAGCCAGATCGTGCTGACGCCGTGCCGCTTCACAAGCCGCGCGATCTCGTCGGGGGTTGGCGGTCCCGGCGGCAGCATCACCACCTGCGCGCCGTGCAGCAGACTGCCCCACAGCTCAAAGGTCGAGGCATCGAACGCGATCGGAGCCGTGTGGAGCCAGACCTCATCCGCCGAGAAATCGGCGTAGCTGTTGCCGAAGACCAGCCGCGTCACTCCGCGATGCGGGATAACCACGCCTTTGGGAATGCCGGTCGAGCCCGAGGTGTAGGTGATATAGCACAGGTTGTCGGCGACAGCGCCACTGCGCGGATTAGTGATCGGCTGTCCGTCCAGCAGCGTTTGATCGCTGTCCAGGCAGATCACGGTCGGCACTACCAGCTTATCCCGCAGCGACGACTGCGTCACCAGCACCGAGATGCGGCTATCGCCGACCATGAACTGAAGCCGCTCCTGGGGATACGACGGATCGAGCGGAACGTAGCCGCCGCCGGCTTTGAGAATGCCCAGCAGTGCCACAAGGAGATCCAGCGAGCGCTCGACGCACACGCCGACCGGCACGTCAGGCCCGACGCCGCACGCGCGCAGCGCGTGGGCCAGCTGATTCGCCCTTGCGTTCAGCGCGCCATAGCTCAGCACCACCCGCTCACGGGTACCCGCACCGGCGACAACCGCGATCTTGTCTGGATGCTGCTCAGCCTGAATCTCGAACAGCTCATGCACACAGCGCGCGGCCGGATACTCGGCCTCGGTCGCATTCCAGTCGATCAGTAGCTGCCGGCGCTCGGCAGCCGTGAGCAGCGAGCTGGCGACGATCGACTGCTCGGGATCGGCGATCATCGACGCCAGAATCGTCTGGAAATGTTCGGTCATGCGCCGGATCGTCTCGACGCTGAACAGATCCGTGTTGTACTCCCAGACCATCGTGATGCCGTGGGAGCCGCCACCTCGCCCGATACGCTGCTCGCTGCGTGGAATCACGACGACGTTGAGATCGAACTTGGCCGAGCCGTTGCTCAGCGCCTCGTTGACGTCGATCGTCAGGCCGGGCAGCTCAAGATCCGGCAACGGCGAGTCGTGGAAGCTGAACGCGACCTGGAAGATCGGGTTGTAGCTCAGGTTACGCCTGGGTTGTAGCGCCTCGACCACACGCTCGAAGGGCAGATCTTGATGCGCATATGCCGCCAGCGCCACATCGCGCGCCCGTCCCAGCAGATCGCGGAACGTCAGATCGCCCGACGTTTGCATGCGCAGCACAACCATGTTGACGATCATGCCGATCAGCGCCTCGGTCTCGCGCCAGCGCCGGTTCGCCACGCCCGAGCCGATATTGAAATCGTGCTGGCGTGAGTAGCGCTGCATCAGCGTGGTGAACGTCGTCAGCAGCGCCATGAAGAGCGTCACGCCCTCAGCGCGCGCAAACTCACGGGCGGCGTCGCTCAGCGCCGGCGGCAGCTCGATGCGCACCGACGAGCCGCGAAAGCGCTGGACGCTGGGCCGAGGATAATCGGTGGGCAGCTCCAGCAGCGGCGGACTTGCCGCCAGATTCGCGCGCCAGAACGCCAGCTGCTCTGCCGCCTCGGCCTGCTCCATCCACTCGCGCTGCCAGACCACAAAGTCGGCAAACTGGATCGACGGCTCGGGCAACCGAGCGCTCATATCTTCCAGCCTGGCCTGATACAGCGCCAGCAGATCGTGCAAAAAGACGCTGTACGACCAGCCATCATGGACGAAATGATGCTCGACATGGAGCAGCACATGCTCGTCAGCGCTCAGCCGTACCAGCCGCCAGCGCACCAGCGGCAGCCGGTTCACATCGAAGGGCGTGTGAAACTCGGCGTGCATCGCCTGCTTCAGCGCCGCATCGCGCTCGTGGCTCGGCAGCGGCTCTAGATCGAGCACCGGCAGCGGCACCGGCCACGGCGCATGGATCAACTGCACCGGGCTGCCGTCTACGAGCGGAAAGGTTGTGCGAAAAATCTCGTGGCGGCGCACAATCTCGCTGAGACTGGACCGCAGCACCGCGACGTCGAGCGTGCCCGAGAAGCGCATCGTCGCCTGGGCGCTGTAGGATTGATTCTCGGGATTCAGCTCTTGCAGCAGCCAGACCTGCTCCTGCGCAAACGACAGCGGCAGCGGCTGATCGCGCGGCACCGGCCGAATGGTGTTCGATGCTCCGGCGCCCTTGCCGGCCACAGCCTCCTCGATCAGCCGCGCAAACTCGGCGATCGTCGGCGCGGCGAACAGGCTATTCAGCGCTACCTCGACCTGAAACTGCTCCCGCACGCGGGCCACAACCTGCGTGACCGCCAGCGAGTGACCGCCCAGCACAAAGAATTGATCGTGCACGCCGATCTGGCTCAGACCCAGCACCTCCGACCACAGCACAGCCAGCGCGATCTCGGTCGGCGTGCACGGCGCAACAAACGCCTGCTCCAGCTCCGGCCGCGCTGTATCGGGCGCCGGCAGCGCCTGCCGATCGACCTTGCCGTTCGCCGAGAGCGGAAACGCGTCAAGCGTCACAAAGACCGAGGGCAGCATGTAGTCGGGCAACCGTTGCGCAAGGAATTCGCGCAACGGAGAACCAAGAACTAAGAACCTAGAACCGTCCGGGTCATCCCCTTGGTTCTTAGTTCTCGGTTCTTGGTTCTCAACAACGTACGCGACGAGTCGTTTATTTCCCACCACGTCTTCCCGCGCCAGCACTACCGCCTCTGCGACGGCCGGATGCTGCTCCAGCGCCGCTTCGATCTCGCCAAGCTCTATGCGAAAGCCGCGCACCTTGACCTGATAGTCGATCCGCCCAATAAACTCGATCGTGCCGTCGGGCTGATAGCAGGCTAGATCGCCCGTTCTGTAGAGCCGCGCGCCAGGAGTAGCGCTGAATGGATTTGGGACGAAGCGCTCGGCCGTCAGCTCCGGGCGCCGATGGTAGCCGCGCGCCAGCCCAGCGCCGCCGATGTACAGCTCGGCCACCACGCCGACAACCACCGGATGCAGCTGTTCGTCCAGCAGATACACCTGCATGTTGGCGAGCGGCCGTCCGATCGGCGGCTTGGCGTGGCCATGCAGAGGCTCGGAGATCGTCGCGCAGACCGTGGCCTCGGTTGGGCCGTAGGCGTTGAAGAACGCTCTACCAGCAGACCAGCGCTCGACGATCGCAGCCGGACACGCCTCGCCGGCCGACACGATCGTGCGCAGCGCAGGCAGGTCGGTTTCGGGCAGGATCGCCAGCACGGCGGGCGGCAGCGTCGCAACCGTGATCGCGTGGTCGCGCAGCAGCTGGATCAGCGCGGGACCAGGCAGCAGCGTTTCAGCGCCGGCCAGATACAGGCTTGCGCCGCTCAGCAGCGCCATGACAATCTCCCAGATCGCCGCGTCGAAGCTGAACGAGGCAAACTGCAACACGCGATCGACGGGCACGAGCCCAAAGTGGCGGATCTGAAACTGGCTCAGGTTGCACAGCCCACGGTGCGGGATCATCACGCCTTTGGGCCGACCAGTCGAGCCCGAGGTGTACATCACGTAGGCCAGATGATCGGGCGTTGCGCGGCTGTCGAGGTTTGTCTCCGGCATCCGCTCGATCTGTTCGCGCTCCCGATCCAGACAGATTGTCGCACTCACATCATGCGGCAGCCGCTCCAACAGCTGCTCCTGGGTAATCACCAGCGCCGCCTGCGCATCCTGGAGCATATAATGCAGCCGCTCGGGAGGATAGTTCGGATCGAGGGGAAGATACGTGCCGCCGGCTTTGAGCACGCCCAGCAGCGCAATTACCAGCTCCAGCGAGCGCGGCAGGCAAATACCGACCAGCATCTCGTCTCGCTCGCCGATGCCGCGCCGGCGCAGCTCATGCGCGACCTGATTGGCGCGAGCATTGAGCGCCTGGTACGTCAGCTGCTCTACGTGTCCGCCAGAATCGACAAAGACCAGCGCGATCGCGTCCGGTGTCTGGGACGCCTGCGCCTCGAACAGCTGATGAACACAGTGCTGATCGGGATAATCCGTTTGGGATGCGTTCCAGGCCTCCAGCAGGGGCTGTTGCCGGGGCTCGGCGAGATGTGGGGGAGCAACCGAGGAGCGATCGGGCAGCTTCGATTCTTCAGGCCGCACATGCGGAGCCGCCGAGGATGCGGCGGTCACTGCTGACGGATCAGACATGGAGAGCGTCCTCCTATGGGAGCTGATAGAGCGCGTGATCTGGTGGCTATGGTTGTGGAACGAAACGAATGCTAAACAGACCGGACAGCAAGATCACAAAAAACATGGTTTCTCCCTATGATTTGTGCCAAAGGCTGGCAGCATCTGGCGAAGAGAGAAGATCTTGCTCAGGCTATTCGATCGGGCAGCGCCGGCTATGGGCACAAACGGCTCGAAGATCAAATGGGGCAGTGCAAAGACGAATAGTTGTCATATACAGCTGCTGGAACAAACCTTGTGGATGTGTATCATGCCTTGATTATGGATCGGTGATGTGGTTGCGGGGAAATGTGCATGAAATAACGTTCCGAGAGCCGCTCTGCTCTGGTGTAAGCTGTACACCATTATTTACTAATCATGATGCCAGGATAGCAGATTGTTGCCTTCAGATCTAGATCCTATGCCTGTAGACACGCGCCTTTTCAGTCCTATTTCGCGTATCACCACTCATCCTATAACTACTTAGTACCCATGACCAAAGTACCATGCACAAATTCAGATATAGGCAAACGTGTTAGACCAATGCAAAGCACAAATTTATCGATCTTCGTTTCCAGAAACCAATAGCTGAGCCAGAGCAGATAACGGCATATCGTGCATAGTACTATACGATGAGTAGGCCATAGGTACGCTATAGTGCGAGAGCTTGCTTGAGGATGGAGGGCGATTGTTTAGCGCTCAGCCGGACGCAGCTCGCACAGCCACGCGACGATCCGATCGCCGGCGTCGGAGGAAAGGTTGGTGGGCTGGCGCGAGATAAAATCTTCGACCTCAGCTGCCTTGAGAATCGGCAAAGTTGGCGCTTCGAGGTCAAGCTCCACCTGTGGATGCGTAAAAACTACCAGCGGCTGGACCGCAAGTCCTGCGCGAGATTTGTCGCGCTGCTGAAGATAGCGCTCAAGCGCATCTGCCGCCCGCCGAACCTGCTGTGACGGGCTGCCGATATGACCTTCACGTGGCACGCCGCCGGGTCCGAGCCGCGTATAGCCCCAGGCATCGCCGACGCACTGGACCATCCCGACATGATGCTTGGCCTCGATCGCCCAGATGCCCGTGGGACCGACCAGCACATGGTCGATGTCGGCGCGCCAACCAGGGACCGGAACGCCATTCAAGAGCGTGTAGCTATCGGGCAGGGAGCGCAGAAGCTGAGGCAGCACCGACTCGCCGGCAGCGCCCGAGCGTTTGATCGCCACGTCGCGCTCGTTCGGCCCGGCGACCGCGATCACGCCCAGCACCACCAGCACGATCAAGCCGGCACCGCCGACGAGCACCGCCAGCTGAAGCTGGCCGCGCAGAGCGAAGAAGAGCAGCGCGATGACCGTCAGCACGACGAGCAGCCAGAGCAGCGGCTTGAGCGTGCGCCGTCGTCTGAGGCTGACCGCCTCAAGCGCTGCCAGCTGATCCGCCACATGGCTGGTAAGTGTGTAGATTTTCATAGCTTCGTCTCTAGGAAAAGATTGACGAGACCGCCAGGGAACAGGTCCCTGACGGTCGGTTCGTACATAGCGAAGCAAGCGCTGAAGCTTAGCGCAGACGCTCCTTGAGATACGTGTCAAGCTCCGCGATCGGCACGCGCTCCTGGCCCATCGTATCGCGATCGCGCACGGTGACGGTGTCGGTCAGCGCCGGATCTTTGCCCTCGCCGAGCGTGTCGAAGTCCACGGTGATGCAGAACGGCGTGCCGATCTCGTCCTGGCGCCGGTAGAGCTTGCCGATCGCCGCCGTGTCGTCGTAGACCGTGCGCATGTTGCCGCTGCGCTGAAGCTGCGAGCGAATCCGGCGCGCCGTGGCCACGATTTGCTCGTTGTTCTTCTTGAGCGGCAGCACGGCGACTTTGATCGGCGCGAGCGCGGGCTTGAGACGCAGCACCGTGCGATAAAACTCGTCGGCCACGGGCTCGGCCTGGCCACGCAGCTTGCGCCCGACCTCGATCGTCTCCGCGCCGGGCATCGTCAGCAGCGCGCTCACGCTGGCCAGATTGCGTTCAAGATCGCCGCTGATGCGTTCGCCGGCCTCGACGATCGCTTCTTTGTGCGCGGCGTGCAGCTTCTCGTTGCGGCCAACCGACTTGAGAAACGCTTGCAGCGCCTCCTCGATCGGCTTGAGACGCTCGGCGGGCACGGCCTTGACCTGCTCCTCGGCGTAGGCGTCGCACAGCACGGCCAGCACACCACGATCTACGCCCGCCGACGGCTCGATCACAAACGGCACGATGTGCTGCTTCAGCTCCTGGTCGAAGAACGACAGCCGCTCGGTGCTGTCAGGATTGACGTTGACCCGCGAGTGCAGGTTGAGCTTTTCCTGATCCTTGGTGTGCGATCCCAGGTCGAAGTCGGTGCGATTGGCGATGCCCTCCAGCTCCTCGGCGCCGATCGACGGGAACTTGTAGAAGACGTCGTAGGTGCGCTTGGAGTAGTGCGCCAGCTCGTCGCGCGGCACGTCGTAGACGCTCAGATTCTCGCGCGAAACACCGACGCTCTCCCACCAGCGCAGCCGATCCTCCAGCCAGCGATCGTGCCAGGCCTCGTCCTCGCCCGGCTTCACGAAGAACTCGATCTCCATCTGCTCGAACTCACGCACGCGGAAGATGAAGTTGCGCGGCGTGATCTCGTTGCGAAACGCCTTGCCCATCTGCGCGATGCCGAAGGGCAGCTTGCGATTGGTGGTGTCGAGCACATTCTTGAAGTTGACGAAAATGCCCTGGGCGGTCTCCGGCCGCAGGTAGGCAAACGATTCCTCGTCAGGGATCGGCCCGACCTGGGTTTTGAACATCATGTTGAACGGCCGTGGCTCCGTGAGATCGGTCGAGCCGCAGTTGGGACACTTGCCCTGGATATGATCGGCCCGCCAGCGCATCTTGCAGCTCCGGCAATCGACCATCGGATCGACAAAGGTTTCTTCGTGGCCGGAGTAGCGCCAGACCAGCTTATTCATCAGAATCGCCGCGTCCAGGCCCTCCATGTCGTCGCGCTCCCAGACGTTGGCGCGCCACCAGGCCGACTTGAGATTGTTCTTCAGCTCCACGCCGAGCGGGCCGTAATCGTAGGTTCCTTGCAGGCCGCCGTAGATCGCCGAGCCAGGGAAGATAAAGCCCCGGCGCTTACACAACGACACCACCTGATCCATCGTCTGAGCAGGCATACTGGCCTCCTTGATGCGGCTGCCGGAGAATCAAACATCCCCAGGCAGCAGTTCAATTGCCGCCTGGGGACGATGTATGAGCGTATCAACGCCTCGTATCACCGCGGTTCCACCCCAGTTGCGCACGCAGCGATCGCCGCACGCGCCCCTCATCCAAGGCTACAGCTCCACAGCGCCATTCCCCGCCTTCGCGCCACCGGACTCGCACCAGCCGCCGGCTCTCTGATCGCGCTCGCTCGGGTACTCCTCTGCTTCATCGCTGGAACGGTAGGATAGCACAGGCGTAAACGGCTGGCAAGGGACGAAGGAACGAGAACCAAGAACCTAGAACCAAGAACCGAGGGGAACGAAAGAACAAAGAACAAAGAGCAAAGAACAAAGGAGTACCGCAGATTCCCCCTCGCCTATGCCGCAGGCAATGGGAGAGGGGGAAGGAGCGAAGCGACGGGGGTGAGGGCCTAGCCAATA
>DASWTQ010000746.1:0-3195 GCA_036402055.1 Herpetosiphonaceae bacterium | reverse complement strand
ATCGGCCTCCTCGCCGGCGCTGACCAGGATCAGCCGCGCGCCGGCCATCAGCGGCCAGAAGATGTTCCAGACCGAGGGATCGAAGCTGATCGCGAAGGTGAGCCGGACGCTATCGGCCTGGCTGAGCGGCCAGCTGCGCTGTCGCCAGCAAAGATTGTTGACGGCTCCTCGATGGGCCAGCAGCGTGCCTTTGGGCGTGCCCGTCGAGCCCGAGGTATAGATGATATAGGCCAGATAATCGCTGGACAGCGCGACATGCGGATTTGTGGCGGGCTGCCGCTCGATCGCGGGCCAGTCGCGATCCAGGCAGATGCTTGTCAGCGTGGCCGGAAGTTTGTCCTGGAGCTGCGCCTGTGTCAGCGCGATCCGGATCTGGCTATCCGCCACTAGCAGCGCCAGACGCTCGGCGGGATAGCGCGGGTCGAGCGACACATAGGCGGCGCCGGCTTTCAAAATCCCCAGCACGCCCGCGATCAGCTCGATCGAAGGATCGGCGCAGATGCCGACCCGGACGCCGGCCTGGGCTCCAACACCACGCGCGCGCAGCTCGTGGGCGATCTGATTGGCGCGGCGATTCAGCTCGGCGTAGGTGTAGCGCTGCTGCCGGTGGATCACCGCGATCGCCTCGGGAGTGCGCGCGACCTGATCCTCGATCAGCTGGTGCAGGCAGCGATCGTCTGCAAACGGCGCGGCGGTCTCGTTCCAGGCTGCCAGCTGCTGCTGCTCGGCGGCGCTGCTCATTTGTAGGCCGGCGACGGGCTGGTGCGGATCAGCGACCACACTGGCGAGCAGGATCTGGAAATGCTCGGCCATGCGCGCGATCGTGGCGGCGTCGAAGAGCGCGGTGCGATACTCGAAGACGCCGCCGAGACCGGCCTCGGTCTCATGCATGGTCAGCGACAGATCGAACTTGGCGCTGTGGCCCGTGACCGGCAGCGCCGTGATCGACAGATCCGGCAGATCCAGCGACGGCAGCGGCGTGTTTTGCAGTACAAAAACGACCTGAAAGATCGGCGTGGTGCGCAGATCACGCTCGGGCTGTAGCGCCTCGACCAGCTTCTCGAAGGGCAGGTCTTGATGCGTCTGCGCGGCCAGCGTTGTTTCGCGCACGCGGCCGAGCAAGCTGTGAAAGCTCGGGTTATCCGCCAGATCGTTGCGCAGCGCCAGCATATTGACAAAGAAGCCGATCAGTCCTTCCAGATCCGGGCGTGTGCGGCCGGCGACCGGCGAGCCGACCACAATGTCGGTCTGGCCGCTGTAGCGCGCCAGCAGCACCTGAAAGGCGGCCAGGGTGGTCATAAAAAGGGTGGAGCCCGTGCGCTGGCTCAGTGTGGTGAGCGCGGCGGCCAGCGGCTGCGGGATCGACCAGCTGTAGGTCGCGCCGTCGGGGGCGAGGACCGTTGGGCGCGGCCGGTCGGTGGGCAGATCGAGCAGCGACGGCGCTCCGCTCAGTTGCTCGCGCCAGTAGCTGAGCTGGCGCTCCATCAGCTTGCCCGCGAGTCGTTTGCGCTGCCAGGCCGCGTAGTCGGCGTACTGGATCGACAGAGCCGGAAGATCCATCTGCTGTTCGGCACGTCGCGCCCCATAGCACGCGACCAGCTCGCGGATCAGCACGCCCAGCGACCAGCCATCCGAGATGATATGGTGCATCGCCAGCAGCAGCAGATGCTCGGCCTCGTCCAGGCGCAGCAGCGTGGCGCGGAGCTGCGGCCCGGCTACCAGATCGAAGGGCCGCAGCAGCTCAGCCTGAACGAAGTCCCTGGCGGCGGCCTCGCGCTCGGGCCGATCCCGCAGATCGATCAGTGAGATCGGCAGCTCAAGCGACCGCGCCACGACCTGCACCGGCCGCCCCTCAAGCGCGGCGAAGGTTGTGCGCAGGCTCTCGTGGCGTTGGATAACATCGTTCAGCGCGGCGTCGAGCGCGTCGACATCAAGCGATCCCTGGAGGCGTACCAGCAGCGGGATGGTGTAGAGCGCGCTGCCGGGATCGAGCTGATCCAGAAACCACAGCCGCTCTTGCGCGAACGACAGCGGAAACACATTCGCTCCGCCCTGCTGCTTCAAGTGCAGCTCCAGCAGCGCGCGTTTCTCAGCATCTAGCCCGGTGATCCGTTGCGAAAGATCGCTCATGGTGCTTCCTTATCTGACAGGATCGACTGATGGTGCTTCGGTGGCCGGGTCGTCCGGCCGCAGCTGTTGCTGGAGCCGCGCACGTATGGCTTCCGGCGGCAGATTTTCCAGCTCGGCTACCAGCTGATCAAGCGAGCGACCGCTGCGATCCAGCCGGGGAATATCTTCGTCGTCGTCAAGCTCGTCAAGCTCGTCCAGAGCTGTCTGGCTTTGATCGAGCAGCGCGGCCAGTCCGGCGATCGTCGGCGCCTGGAAGACGGCACGCAGCGTGAGATCGGCGCGAAACGCCCGGCGCATCCGCGAGACGATCTGCACGGCCAGCAGCGAGTGCCCGCCGATCTCGAAAAAGTTATCCTGCACTCCGACGCGCTCCAGTCCCAGTACCTCGGCCCAGATCCCGGCGATTAGCTCCTCGGCCGGCGTGCGCGGCGGCACAAACGCGGCCGTCGCCTCCGCCTGGGCCGGCAGCGGCAGCGCGCGGCGATCGAGCTTGCCGTTGGTTGTCAGCGGCAGCGCGTCGAGGGGCACAAACGCGGTGGGGATCATGTGCTCGGGTAGGCGAGATTGAAGGAAGGCGCGCAGGCCCTCACCCCCTGCGTCCCCCTTCCCCGCCGTCACGGGCTCCCCTTCCCGCTCCTGTGCGGTAGGCGAGGGGGAACTAGCGGTGCTGCTTTGTTCTTTGTTCGTTTGTTCGTTTGTTCGTTTGTTCGTTTGTTCGTTAGGTTCTTGGTTCTTGGTTCTTGGTTCTCCGTTCTCTCCCACGACATACGCTACCAGCCGATCGTCGCGCAGCACTACGGCCGCCTCGCGCACGGCAGGATGCTGGCTCAGCACTGCTTCGATCTCGCCGGGCTCCACGCGAAAGCCGCGAATTTTGACCTGGGTGTCGGCGCGGCCGAGAAACTCGATATTGCCGTCGGGCCGGTAGCGCGCCAGGTCGCCGGTGCGGTAGAGGCGGGCGCCCGATCGATCGGAGAATAAATCGGGGATGAACTGGGTGGCCGTGAGATCGGGGCGGTTGAGGTAGCCGCGCGCCAGCTGCACGCCGCCGATGTACAGCTCGCC
>DASWTQ010000745.1:0-22585 GCA_036402055.1 Herpetosiphonaceae bacterium | reverse complement strand
ATCGTCTATGTTTCGTGCAACGCGATCACCCAGGCGATCGACTACGAGATCCTGCGCCAGAGCTACGATCTGGTCGCGGCGCGCGGCTTCGATCTGTTCCCCCAGACCTATCACTGCGAGCAGGTCGTGGTGCTGGATCGGCGGGTGTGATCAGGCCCTCATCCCCTAACCCCTTCTCCCGTTGCGACAGGAGAAGGGGTTAGATCTTCTACAAAGATCCCCCTCGCCTGTGCCGCAGGCAACGGGAGAGGGGGAAAGCCGAAGGCAGGGGGTGAGGGCCTATTCCTTATCTCACATTGCGCCGGAAGCTGCGCACGGCCAGCGTCAGCGTGATCGCCGCGATCGCCGACAGAATCAGCAGCGCCCGGATCATCTCGCTCTGTGGATCGAGGCCCGTGATCGACTGCGAGCCGTTGAGCAGAATGCGCATGCCGTCGATCGCGTAGGTGACCGGGTTGAAGCGCGCGATCGTTTGTAGCCAGGACGGCAGAAGCTGAAGTGGCAGCTGCGCCGAGCTGGTGAAGAGCAGCGGCAGCGTCAGGAAGTTTGCGATCAAGAACGTCGATTCGGTGTTGCGCGTGCGCAGCGCGATAAACACGTTCAGCCCCGCCAGCCCCAGCCCAAACAGCAGCGCGATGCCCAGCGCCCCCAGCACGCCCAAAATGCCGTACTCGTAGGTAACGGGCTGCGCCTGGAACTGTCCCGCGATCCAGGTGATCAGGATGATCAGAATCGCCTGGACGATCATCCGCGTAAGATCGCCCAGGATCTTGCCGAGCAGGATCGCCATGCGGTTGATCGGCGTCGTCAGCAGCTTGTCGAGAAAGCCGCTGTCCATGTCGGTGATAATGCCGATGCCGGACTGCGCCGCGCCAAACAGGATCGTCTGGAGAATCACGGCGGGCATGAAGAATTGAAAGTAGCTCTTGCCGCCGAACGCCGCCGCCGCGCCCGGAAACTGCGTCAGCCGGCTGAAGATCTGCCCGAAGAGCAGCAGCCAGATCATCGGCTGGATCAGCGAAAAGTAGAGCATGGCCGGGCGCCGAAACAGCTTGCGGATCGAGCGCATGTAGAGCGCGCTCAGCTCGCTGAGAAAGGTTCCGAGATTTCGCGGCACCGGCTGGGCCAGTGACTGCGGCTGTGCCTGTGTTGCCATATATTGTTCCTCAACCATTCATGCGTGGATCATTCAATCGCCTGTCGAGCTAGCGCCGTCGACGCCGTCCGCCCCACGGACCCCCGCGCCCGCTGCGCCAGTTGGTGTTGACCTCTTCCTGGCGGATCGACTGGCCGGTATATTTCAAAAACACATCGTCGAGCGTCGGGCTGGTCAGCGACAGCCGTCCGACGTTCAATCCGGCCCCGTTGAGCGCAAGCAGCACCTGCGGCACCATCGCGCCGCCGTCCTGCGCGATCACGTTGATGCCGTCCTTGGCCAGCGCTGTGTCGCGCACAAACGGCAATCCCTTAAGCAGTTCGATCGCCTGCTGCGCCTGCTCTTCGCCGCTCTTGCCGTTGTCGTTGAAAGTCAGCGCGATCACGTCGCCGCCAAGCTGAGCCTTGAGTTGCGCCGGGCTGCCCTCGGCGATGATCGTGCCGTGGTCGATGATCGCCAGCCGGTCGCACAGTCGGTCGGCCTCTTCCATGTAGTGCGTGGTCAGAAAGATCGTCAGGCCCTCGTCTTTGTTCAGCCGCTCCAGGTATTGCCACAGATTGGCGCGATTCTGCGGATCGAGGCCGGTGGTCGGCTCGTCCAGGAACAGCACCTGCGGCCGGTGAATCAGGCCGGTTGCCAGATCCAGCCGCTTGCGCATGCCGCCCGAGAACGAGCCCGCCGATCGGTCGGCGTCGTTGGTCAGATCCATCAGTGCCAGCAGTTCGTCCACGCGCTGCCTGAGCACGTCGCCGGGCAGATGGTAGAGCTTGCCCTGAAGCGTCAGGTTTTCGCGCGCCGTCAGATCGTCGTCGACGCCGACTTCTTGCGCCGCATAGCCGATCAGCCGCCGGATCTGGTTGGTCTCGCGGCTGATGTCATGGCCCAGGATCGTGGCCTCGCCGCCGCTCTTGGCTAGCAGCGTGATCAGCATTTTGATCGTGGTAGATTTGCCGGCGCCGTTGGGGCCCAGAAAGCCGAAGAACTCGCCGCGCGTGACCTGAAAGCTGATGCCTTTGACGGCCTCTGTGCCGTCGGCATAGACTTTTTGCAGGCCACGCACATCGATAACCGCATCCATCGTTAGTCCTCCTCGTCGCGCGCCGGCCGCTTATGGGTCGCGCCGATCTGTTCCGTGTGCATCGTGTAGATCGCTCGCTCAAGCAGGCTCAAAAAAAGCTGCTGCTCCTCAGGCGAGAGTCCGTGGAGCAAGTGCTCCATGCCGCGCACCTGATCCTGGTAGATCTGCTCGAAGAAGCGGCGACCCTCGTCGGTGAGCGAGAGCAGCGCCACGCGGCTGTCTTCGGGATGGCTTTCGCGCTGCACCAGGCCGGTTTGTATCAGTCGCCGCGTGAGCGCCGTCACCGAGGGCGGCGTCATCTGAAGTTGTTCGGCCAGATCTTTCATTGCCAGCGTGTTGTCGTGAGCCAGCAGATGCAGCGTCCGCAGATGCGAGAACGAAAGATTGAGCTGGCTCAGCCGCGCGTGCACCGGGTTGGGCTTGCCCCGGCGCAGCAGATCAAAAAGATGTACCAGCCGGCGTGCGTTTTCGTGAATATCTGCCATAGATCTCTTTCGATTAGTTAGCCTAACTAACTAAATAGTAGTATAGCACGTTTCCGCTTTGCTACAAGATCTGATTTAGGTAGAACAAATGTCTTGACTCTCAAGTTGCTTGAGGGTTTATGCTTGGCTGGCACTGAGGAATTGCAGCCACGTCTAGCAAAGCAGGTAACGATGATCAAGATCGGCGAGTTCTCGAAGCTGGTACAGGTTCCGGTTCCCACCCTGCGCTACTACGATCAGCTCGGGCTATTGAAGCCCGTCGAGGTGGATCGCTCGACCGGCTACCGCTACTACTCGGCCAGCCAGCTGCCGCGCCTGCATCGCATTCTGGCGCTCAAGGGCCTCGGCTTTTCCCTGGAGCAGATCGCGGCGGTGCTGGACGAAGGATTAACGCCCGAGCAGATGCGCGGCATGCTGCGGCTGCGTCACGCCCAGATCAGCCAGCAGCTGGTCGAGGCACGCAGCCAGCTGGTCGAGGTCGAGGCGCGACTCCAGCAGATCGAGCGCGAGGATCAGATCTCAAGCTATGACGTGATTCTGAAGCAGGTCGATCCGCTGCTGGTGGCCGAGGTCCGGGCGATTCTGCCGCATCACAGCATGGTCGGATCGCTGTTTGGCGAGGTGTACGAGGCGATCGGCGCGCACGTAAACGTGGCGCTGTGGCCTAATCCCGGCGCGGGCGGTCAAACGCTGGTGCTGTGGTACGACACCGAGTTCAAAGAGCGCGATGTCGACGGCGCGGCTGCTTTCATGCTGCGCTGCCCAGTTCCCGAGAGCGGCCGGATGCACGTCCACGAGCTGCCCGCCGCGACGATGGCGGCGACTGTTCATCATGGCGCCTACAACACCATCGGCGATGCCCACGCCGCGATCCTGACCTGGATCGACAACAACGGCTACCGTATCGCCGGGCCGGACCGCGAGCTGAATCTGTATCACACCATGCCGATTCGCCTCGACGATCCCTCGTACGTCACGGAAATCCAATATCCGGTTGAAAAAGCTGTCGATCACTAGCTAATCGTTCACGAGCAAGGAGCAAGCACATGAAGATCACCGAGCCGAAAATCGAAGAGCGCGCCGAGCAGCGCTACATGGGCATCCGCGCCGAGGTTACGATGCAAGAGCTAGACAATGGTCTGGTTCCGCAGACGCTGGATGAGCTTTTTGGTTGGCTGGAGCAGCAGGGAATCGAGCCGGCCGGCCCGCCGATTATGCGCTTCCATGTCATCGATATGGAATGCAACCTCGACGTCGAGCTAGGCGTTCCCGTGGCGCATACAGTCGCAGGCAATGGTCGCATCCAGCCAAACTCGCTGCCGGCCGGCCGCTACGCGTGGCTGGGGTACACCGGAATAGGAAACGGCATTGCGGGGAATGCGGCGCTGCTGGACTGGGGCGCGAAGCAGGGCCTCGTGTGGGACACCTTCGAATCAGATAAAGGCGATGGCTTCGGCGCGCGCTACGAGACGCTTCTCATGGGGCCGCAGGACGATCCCGATCCCGCGAACTGGGACAACGAGGTCGCGATCCGGCTGGCGGATGAGCAGCCGTAGCACTAGTCAGCAGCAACTCACTTGCCGAAACGCCCGACCACTGGTCGGGCGCGCTGCTGTGTAGCGTTTTCCTACCGAGGCTTACGGTGTTCCGCCCGAGCAATACACGTTGACGCTTTTGGAGGCCGTCGCGCCGCTGCTGTCCTGGACGGTGAAGGTAACGCTGCGGGTTGTGCCAATCGAGCAGGAGACAGTGATCGTCGAGCTGGCCGCCCCATCGTAGCGCGACTTGTAGAGAATATTCCAGCTGTACGTGTAGACTCCTGTTCCACCGCTCGCGTAACCGTCGCAGATAAAGCCGGTGCGAAGCGTTTCGCAGCCGAGCGTAGCGGTAAGCGTGGCGGCGATGGCAGGCTGTGGGCGGCTGGCTATGCCGAATGAGCTGAGGGCTACCAACGCGGCGATCAAGGTGGACCGGCGACGAAGCGAACTGCGCATAGGGTTTCCCTTTTCACGAAGAGGATTTCCTGGAGAGTACCGGCAATTATAGCGGTGGTTAAGATTCCATTCAAATCAGGAGCGAGCGTGTGCCGGCTGCTGTCGTGACGTGGCTGCTCACGCCTCGACTGTCGACACAGCATGTGTGACTGTGGTTGACACAGCGCCCGGCTAGAGTTATGGAACATCCCGTTGAAAGGAGTATCCGATGCCTCAGGTTGTATCCAACGACGGCACGACGATCGTCTATGAGCGCACCGGTGAGGGGCCGCCGCTCGTCATCGTCGACGGCGCATTGTGCTCACGTGCGTTCGGTCCCAGTGCGGCGCAGGCCGCGCGTCTCGCCGATCAATTTGCCGTCTACACCTACGATCGTCGTGGGCGCGGCGAAAGCACCGATACGCAGCCGTATGCGATAGAGCGAGAGATTGAAGATCTCGCGGCCGTGATTCGCGCGGCGGGTGGCTCAGCCTTCGTGTATGGCATCTCAGTCGGCTCGGTGCTGGCGCTCCACGCCGCCGCCGCGCTTGGCGCAGGCATAATCCCGAAGCTGGCCCTGTGCGAGCCGCCATTCTCCGTGGGCGACGACGCCAGGCAGGAGTTCAGACAGGAGAAGCAGCGGATCGACGCGCTGCTGGCGGCAGACCGTCGCGGCGAGGCGGTAGCAACCTTTCTGAGCGAGATCATGCCGCCGCCGATGGTCGACGAGCTGCGCGCATCGCCTGATTGGACGCTGCTCGAATCACACGCGCCAACGCTGGCCTACGATTACACGCTGCTCGGCGATGGCGGCGTTCCCGTGGCGGTGGCGCAAGCCGTAGAGGTGCCCGTACTGCTGCTGGTGGGCCAGGAGAGCGCGGAGTATAAGCACACCGCTGTCGCAGAGCTTACGCAGTCGTTGCCGCACGTCGAGCTTGTGACAACCAGCGACGCGGGCTTTGAGGTGACCGACGATCTGATCGATAGCCTGATCCGCCACTTTGCCCCGCTGAAGACTGCCTAGCGTAGCACATTTAAAGCACAATCCAGGGCGAGATCGCATCTCGTCCTGGATCGTTTGTTGTTTGTGCTGTCGACTAGCCGAGCGCCAGATGCTCGACATTCGAGTGCGTCGGCTCTTCTTCGCCATCCTCGGCCTTGCGCCGCCGTCCGCCGCGCAGCTCGATCTCTTTGAGGAAGAAGACCGCCACCAGGCCCAGCAGCGTGATGCCCAGCGTCAGAATAAAGACCGAGTGAATGCCCTGCACCAGTCCGGTCTTGACGGCCTCAAGCAGGCTGTTGTAGAGCGCCTGGCCCTGCGGTCCCGCCGCCGCGAACTGCTGGCTGACCTGTGCCTGCGCGTCGGGCGAGAGCAGGATCTGCGGGTTGTGGAAGGCCGCGAGCGCCTGCGCCGGCACGTTCTGCTGCACCTGCGGCGGGAGCGCTGCCTCGAACGCCGGCAGATAGGCCGTGTTCATCATCGAGCCCATCGCCGCCAGCGCGATCGTGCTGCCGATCGAGCGGAAGAACGTCAGCGACGACGTGGCCTGGCCGATCTTGGTCGGCAGCGCGTTCTGCACGATCAGCGTGTACAGCGACATACCGGCGCCCATGCCCATGCCCAGCACGATCATCGCGATCACGACGTCGGTGTTGGTCGAGTGCAATCCCAGCCGCAGCAGCAGCGCCGAGCCGACCACGCTGATCGCCATGCCGAGGATCGCGATCCATTTGTACTTGCCGCGCGCCGCGACGATCTGCCCGGTCACGATGCTGCCGGTGATCGCTGTCATCATCAGCGGTGTCATGATCAGGCCGCTGTTGGTGATCGACGTGCCGACGACGCCCTGCACAAAGAGCGGCAGGAAGAAAATGTTGCCGAAGAGCGCCATGTTCGAGATCACGGTGATCAGCACCGAGATGCGGAAAACGCTGTTTTTGAACAGGCTCGGCTCGATGATCGGCTGGCCGTTGTGGCGCTCAAGGTAGCTCTCGTAGACGATAAAGCCGACCAGCGCAGCCGCCGCGAACACGAACATGCCGATCACCTGCGCGGAGCCCCAGGCGTACTCGGTGCCGGCCCAGGTAAAGCCCAGCAGCAGGGGCACGGTTCCCGCGATCAGCAGCGCCGCGCCGATATAGTCGATCTTGACGCTGGTAATGCTGCGTTTGAGCGCCGGCATCAAGAAGATCAGCGTCAGCAGCGAGACCAGGCCCAGCGGCAGGTTGACGTAAAAGACCCAGCGCCACGAGGCGTGCTCCGTGAGCCAGCCGCCGATCGTCGGGCCGAGGATCGAGGAAAGGCCGAAGACCGCGCCGGTGATGCCCTGCCAGCGGGCGCGCTCACGCGGCGTGAACAGGTCGCCGACAATCGCCAGCGCGATCGGCAGCAGGGCGGCGGCGCCCAGACCTTGCAGACCACGGAACAAAATCAGCTGTGTCATGCTCTGCGCCGTGCCGCACAGGCCGGAGCCCAGCAAAAAGACGATGATACCGAACAAAAAGATCGGCTTGCGACCCAGCATGTCGGAGAGTTTGCCGTAGATCGGCACCATCACCGTCGAGGCTAGCAGGTAGGCCGTTGTAACCCAGGTGTAGTGCTCGAAGCCGTGCAGCTCGGCGATCACGCGCGGCATGGCCGTGCCGACGATCGTTTGATCCAGCGAGGCCAGCAGCATGACCAGCAGCACGCTGAGCATGGTCAGCAAGGTTTCGCGTCGAGAATAGCGCGGCGCGTCGAGGTCTTGCGCGGCTGTCTGAACAGGCCGTGCTTCGGCGATGGGGGTGGTTGATGTGCTCATAGATTAGCTCTGTGATGTTGGCGAAATAATGCCTTGAAAATAAATCCGTCCGACGTAGGTCACCAGCTCCTCGGGCGAGATCTGCTCGCCGCCGAGCAACGGCTCGAAGCTGCGCGGCGAAAGCAGGCCGAGAAACGTTCGCAGCAGCACCGGCGTCGGGATCGTCGCGTCGAACTGCCCGGCAGCCTTGCCCTCCTCAAGGATCGTTTCGATGACGCGAGCCAGCGAGGTCATATGCTCGCGCATGCCGCCGCGCTTCTCCATCAGCTCATTGCGCACGCTGATGCTCGACAACAGCGCCATAAACAGCTGTGTGCGCTTGCCGCGCATTCCCTCGTAGGCGTGCCGCAGAATATGCTCCAGCCGCACGCGCGCTGAGTCGGATGTTTGCGCGACCTGCTGAGCAAATGCGAGAAAGCTGTTCATATCGCGATCAAACAGCGCGATCACCAGATCGATCTTGCTGGGGAAGTGCAGATACACGGTGCCTTTGGCGATGCCTACGCGCGCCGCAATCTCGTCGATCGTGGTGTCGTGGTAGCCTTTTTCGGTCAGTACCTCTTCGGCGACCTGCAAGATAAGATCGGCGCGCTCCTGACGCTGGCGCTCTTTCAAAGAGCTGCGGGCCGGCTTTGCAGCAGTTTCTATCTGATTCTCAACCATAAACGCTCGTCCGTTTTCGGAGTAGAAGTACTCTCGATTTGATTTATGACTTGTTAGTCAAATTTTATCTCACTAGTCATAAGATGTCAAGATAGTCATATCATGATTCTTGCGACCAAATGGGATAGCGGATCAAGGCACAGGCCATGCTAAGCGTCGGTGTTTTGTGCGGCTTGGAGCGCTAGAGGTTGGGGATCGAGGTGTGACTGTGTCATGATTGGCGGTGCCGGCAGACCGGATGTGTGGGCGACATGCGGCGCGTAGCGCAGTGCAACGGCGGCATCAATGTTTGACACAGCCGCGTCCAGTCGCTATAATATGTTCCCTAGAAGCCGTCTGAGGACGGCTTCAGCATTGTTTGAAAGGCACTTAACCATGTCAGAGTTTCGCTTCAGCGTTTCACAGCTTTTGCAGGAGCCGATAGGGGCCACCCGGCAATATGAGCTTGACGATGCGCAACTCGCCGTGGATCAAGCATTGACCATGAAGCCGGTCAAGGGCCGGGTGCGCTTCACGCGTACGCCCAAAGGCGTCTTAGCGGATGTCAAGGCTCAGGGAAATGTTGAGATTGAGTGTGGCCGATGTTTAACGCGATATGAGCATCCGCTAGCGTTTAAGTTCAGCGAGCAGTATTACCAGACTGTGGTCGTGAACACCGGCGCGCGACTGCCGGCGCCTGAAGAAGACGATCCGTTTCTCATCGACGAGACACATAAACTAGATCTCGAAGACGCGCTACGCGAGTATGCGCTGCTCAATATGCCAGCAGCACCTCGCTGCCGGGAAGATTGTAAAGGATTATGCCAGCAGTGCGGCAAAAACCTTAACGAAGATTCCTGTGACTGCGAGCCCGAACATATCGACGAGCGTTTCGCCGTGCTGAATAAGCTGCTCGGCGACGCAAACCGAAATAATTAAGTTTTGTCCGCGCAGCGAGCTTCTCGTGGCGCGTCACGATTTTACTGTATTCGTCATTAATAAGGAGCGTTCGTTTCATGGGTGCCGTACCAAAGCGCAAAGTGTCGCGCCACCGCCGGGGCAATCGCCGCCGCCACCAGTATCTGACTCCGCCCGAGCTTGCCAAATGCCCGAACTGCGGCCAGTTGACCCGCGCCCACCGCGCCTGCACCGAGTGCGGCCAGTATCGCGGCCGGCAGGTTGTGGCGATCAACAACGGCGAGGACGAAGAATAGTTCTCAGCTAACGTGTGTATGTTCTGTACAGGCTTCCTCAGATTGAGGGAGCCTGTTCTTGTTGATCGTGTATAATGCGCCTGCCTTCGCGATAGGTGAAGAGTCCTATCGGCTGAGGGCAGGAGCAAGTATGAAGTATGCCGCGCTAACTGGTTGGGGGATGTACGTCCCCGAGCGCGTTCTTTCTAACGCCGATCTTGAGCGTATGGTCGATACCTCCGACGAGTGGATCGTTCAGCGCACCGGCATTCGTGAGCGCCGCATCGCCGGGCCGGGCGAAACATCCGCCACGATGGGCGTGCGCGCCGCGCGTCAGGCGCTGGATCGCGCCGGCGTCGAGCCCGGCGAGATTGATATTCTGGTGGTCGCCACGTCCACGCCGGATCAGTGGATGCCCTCGGCGGCCTGTGTGGTTCAGACCGAGCTTGGCGCGGTGCGCGCGGGTCCGATGGATGTGAACGCGGCCTGCTCGGGCTTTGCCTACGGTCTGGCGGTCGGCGCGCAGTTCGTGCGCTCGGGCGCGTCCAAAACCGTGCTGGTCATCGGCACCGACACGCTGAGCCGCTTTCTGAACTATCAGGATCGCGGCACCTGCATTTTGTTCGGCGACGGCGCGGGCGCGGTCGTGCTTCAGGCCAGCGACGAGCCGACCGGCGTGCTGTCGATCGACCTGGGCGCGATTCCCGGCACCGGCGAGATGCTGGAGATTCCCGGTGGCGGCTCGGCGCATCCGGCCAGCTCGCAGACGCTCGCCGAGAATCTGCACTACATGAGCATGCAGGGCCGCGAGGTCTTCAAGTATGCCGTGCGCGCGATGGGCGAGTCCACGCTCAAGGTGATCGCCGAGGCTGGATTGACGCCGGACCAGGTCGATCTGCTGATCCCGCACCAGGCCAACATCCGTATCATCGACGCGATGGCCAAGCGTCTGGAGCTGCCGCTGGATCAGGTCTTCGTCAACATCGATCGCTACGGCAACACTTCGGCGGCCTCGATCCCGATCGCGATGTGCGAGGCGCAGGAGGCGGGGCGGCTGAAGCGCGGCGATCATCTGGCGATCACGGCGTTTGGCGGCGGCCTGACCTGGGGCTCGGCGCTGATCCGCTGGAGTGTCTAGGTCCGCCTTGAAAATAAACTGAGCCGGCGCTGGAACGCGTCATGCTGCGACACATGAGAAGAATAGCTAAACAAAGAACAAAGAACAGAGTTGCGCAGTGATGAGCTGCGGTGTTATGTTCTTCTGTTGCTTTGTTCCTTGCTCTCTAAGGAGCGTATGACAGAGCCGATCCTATCGTATGTGCAGATCGCGCCGCTGCTGGCCGCACGCAAAGCGGGACAGACGCAGGCGACCACCTCGCCGGATCTCGGTCTGAGCACGGTCGTCGTGGGGCTGGAAGCCGAGGGCGCGCGATTTCCCGGCGGCGAGCTGCTGGTCTGGGATGATGCCGAAGCGATTCTGGACGAGGAAAACAAATGCTTCGTGCTGCGCGACGATACGATCGACGAGATTCGCGTCTTTTCCGAGCATACGCACTGGGTGCGCAGCCTGATGCCGACGACCGGCGCGCCGACGATGCTGGTGTCGGGCACGCCCATGCACCGCATCAAAGGCATCGATCCGCACGCCGACACGCTGCGCAAGATCAAAACCATCGCGCCGATGATGGGCCGCGTGCTGGATACCGCGACCGGGCTGGGCTATACTGCGATCGAGGCGGCCAAAACCGCCAGCGAAGTCGTGACGATCGAGCTTGATCCGGCGGGTCTGGAGATCGCGCGGCTGAATCCGTGGTCGCGGCAGCTCTTCAGCGATCGCAAGATTGTGCAGCTGATCGGCGACGCGTTCGATGTCGTGGAAGGCTTCGAGGACGAGTCGTTTTCGCGGATTTTACACGATCCGCCGATGTTCAGCCTGGCGGGTCATCTCTACGGCGGCGAGTTTTACCGCCAGCTGTTTCGGATTCTGAAGCGCAAGGGTCGCCTGTTTCACTACATCGGCGATCTGGAAAGCACGTCGGGGCGCAACATTGTGCGCGGCGTGATCCGTCGCCTGCAAGAGTCCGGCTTTACCCGAGTGGTACGCCATCCCGAAGCGTTTGGCGTCGTTGCGCTGAAATAAACAAAGGAGAACGTTGAATGACGACAGCCTGGGTATTTCCTGGCCAGGGCTCGCAAGCGGTCGGGATGGGCCGCGATGTGTACGATCGGTTTGCGGTGGCGCGCGAGGTTTTCGACGAGGCGGATGCGGTCTTGGGCTTTGGGCTTTCCGCGTTGTGCTTCGAGGGTCCGTCCGAGGAGCTGATGCTGACGGAGAATGCGCAGCCCGCGCTGCTCACGACGAGCACGGCGCTGCTGGCGGTGGCGCGTGAGATCGCCGGATCGGAGATTACGCCCGCGTTTTTAGCCGGGCACTCGCTCGGCGAGTACAGCGCGCTGGTGGCCTCGGGCGCGCTGCGCTTCGGCGATGCGCTGCGGCTGGTGCGGCGGCGCGGCGAGCTGATGGCGGAAACGCCCGACGGTACGATGGCGGCGGTGATGGGTCTGGATCTGCCGGTACTCCAATCGGTGTGCGCCGATGCCAGCGCGGCCGGCCCGGTGGTTGTGGCCACGGAGAACTCTCCGGCGCAGTACGCGCTCAGCGGCAGCGTCGCGGGCGTCGAGCAGGCGCTGGTGCTGGCCAAGCAGCAGGGCGCCAAACGCGCGGTGCGGCTGAACGTGTCGGTGGCGCTGCACTCGCCGTTGATGGAAAGCGCGGCACGAGCCTTCGCGCCGGTCGTCGCGGCGATCGAGTGCATCAACGCTCCACGCTGGCCGGTGATTGCGAACGCGACCGCCGAGCCGCTGACCGAGCCGGATCAGATTCGCGCCGAGCTGGTCGAGCAAGTCACGTCGCCGGTGCGCTGGATCGCCTCGGTGCAGCGCATGGTCGCGGCCGGCGTGACGCGCTTTGTCGAGATCGGCCACGGCAACGTGTTGACCGGCCTGATCAAACGGATTGTGCCCGGCCTTGAGCTGATCAACGTCAACTCGGCCGCCGCGATCGAGCAGCTGGTCGCGCGTGAGCGGCAGAGATAGGATCGCTCTGTGATTCGCCAAGGCTGGTTTCGAGCCGGAGATGCTGCCCAGACTGCCGTCGCCGAGCGCACGGCCGCGCGCGCGGAGTGTGATCGCGGGCCGCTCGTCGGGCGCTGCTTCGAGTGGAGCACGCTCACGATCGCCGCGCTGATCGTCGCCGCCGTGCTGGTGGACGCGCTGCGTCTGACGCTCACGCCGCTTGCGGTTGGCGGCGCGGCCGTCGTGCTGCTGGCACCGCTGGTCTATCTGGCCACCCGTAGCCGCGAGCGCTCCGCGTGGTGGCGCGGCGATCTATGGGGCGATCTGGTGCTGCTTGGCGTTGCGGCTGTGCTCGCCTGGCAAACGCTGGCTCCTGCCTGGCCCGCGCTGCTGCCGATCGGCGACTCGCCGGACTCGGTGCATCACACGGCGCTGGCGAATTATATTTTGGAGCAGCAGCATCTGGTGCGCGATCCCGAGACTGTCGGCAAGCTCTTGATCGAGATGGCCGACTATCCGCCGGGATTTGCCGCGCTGACTGCGATCGTGGCCCAGGTGGCTGGCGTGTCGCCGGTGCGCGTGATCTATCCGCTGGCGGCGCTGGCTGTGATCGCCGGCGTGGTCGGCTGCGCGCTGCTGATCATGTCGACTGTGCCGCACTCGGTGCGGCCCCTGGCGGGTCTGGCGGCGCTGCTGGTGCTGCCGATGGCTGACTATGTGGTCGGCGCGGTCGCGGATCAAAACTATTATCCGCAGATGCTGGCGCAGTGGCTGCTGGTCGCGATCGGCTATGTAGCCACGCAGCACCGTGATGGGCAGCGTTTGCCACGATTGGCGCTGCTGCTGGCGGCGCTGCTGGTGGTCTACACGACCTGGCTGCCGGTCGCGCTGCTGGCGCTCACGCTGACGCTGCTGATTCGCCGGGTCTCGTGGTCGCGGCGGCTGGCTCCCATGGCGGCGCTGCTCCTGCCGATCGGTCTGCTGGCGCTGATCTACAGCTGGTCACGGGCCGGCACCGGCAACTCGGTGATCTTGCATGAAGGCAGCACGATCCGCGATCCGCTGGCGACAACCGGCGTGACGATTCCGCTGCTGGGTCTGCTGGGTCTGCTGGCGGCCTGGCGTGATTCCCGCCGGCTGCCGGGGCTGTGGCTGATTCTGGCGGCGGCGGCGCAGATCGCTGGATTGTGGCTGCTCTGGCAGCGCGGCCAGATCGCGGGCTACATCTACTATAAAAGCTATTATCTGCTGGCGCTGCTGCTGGTTGTACCAATTGGCTGGCTGCTGGCCGATGCGCTGGCCGTGCTGTTGAAGCGCTGGCGCGGCGCGCTGCGGCCCTGGGCGGTGCTTCAGCCGCTGGCTGTGATCGCGGCGCTGGCCGGGGCGCTGCTGCTGCCGCTGCTGCCCTCCACGACCAAGGCGGAGGCGCATCCGATCTCGCCGGCGCTGCTGAACGCCGCCGCCTGGATTCGGGACAACGGCACGCCCAACAGCGTCTCGTACGCGCTGCACCAGCCGGGCCTGCCGGCCTACTGGGTGCATGTCGGCGTGCTGGAACAGCCACGCACTGAGGCGGCTCACGCGCTGCTGACGCGGCCATCGTCGAACTACTTCGAGTGGTATTTTCACCCGGCGTCGACGCGATTCTTGCTGCTGGAGCAGCCGGCGCCGCCCGAGCCCAGCGCCGGCCTTGCGGTTCGTTTTCAGAACGAGTGCTGCGTGGTGCTCGAAAAGAACGAGAGCTATCTGGCCGCGATGCAGGAGCTGCGTCCGCTCTCGGTAAGCTTCTCGGCCACGTTCAAGAATGGCCGGCAGCAGGTTGATCTTGAAGTCTTCGACGCGCTGGATCAGCCGGATCTGCGCGCGCGGCTGGTGCTGGAAGGAGCCGGGCAGCAGCTCGCCGCCTATACGATCGATGTGCCGCAGCGCTCAGGGCGCATGCAGTATCTGGGCTTTGCCTTCGATCCGCAGACGCTGGCGGCGACCGGCTATATGAACACCGAGCCTGGCCTTGAGTGGCCGGCGGCGAGCGCTCCGGTGCCGCCCGATTATCGTGTGCGCTTGCAGCTGCTTAAGGGTGACGACGTTGTGCGCGAGACCGAGATCGCGACCTGCTGTGTCGCGCCCGGTGTGTGGCAGCCGGCGGTGGTTCAGCCGCACGGGGCCTGGACCTATTTCCGCCCGCCGCAGAGCGCGGCCGCGCCGACTCGCGATCAAACGCTGGGCCAGGAGATTCGCCTGATCGATGCGGAGATTGTGCAGGCACAGCTACGGCCCGGCCAGACGCTCGATCTACGGCTGCGCTGGCAGGCCCGAGAAACGATCACGCGGCGCTACACGACGTTTGTGCAGCTAATCGCTGCTGATGGTGGTGCGGCCTTCAGCCTGGAGGGTGAGCCCAACGGCGGCGGCTCGCCGACCTGGCGCTGGCAATCTGGCGATCAGATCGCCGATGCCTGGCAGCTCAAGCTGCCCGAGAACTTGCAGCCGGCAACCTATCAGGTCGTCGTCGGCATGTACGATCCCGCGACTGGAAAGCGGCTCGAAGCCTGGCAGCAAAGCCCATCGGTCGAGCGCTTCTGGGTCGATGCGCTGCCGCTGGGAAGTGTCGAGGTGCGGCCATGACGCTGCCACGCCTGCCGCTTGAGGAGCAGGTCGCGATCGTCACGGGAGCGTCGCGCGGCATCGGTCGGGCGATCGCGCTGGCGCTCAGCGAGGCCGGGGCGCGGGTGGTGGTCAACTACCAGCACAACATCAACGGCGCGGCCGAGGTCGCCGGGCTGATCAGCGGGCGCGGCGGTGCGGCGCTGACTCACGGCGCCGATGTGTGCGTTCCCGCCGAGGTCCAGCAGATGGTCGACGCGGCCATGAGTCGCTGGGGCCGGATCGATATTCTGGTCAACAACGCGGGCGTGACGCGCGATGCGCCGTTCGTGCGTATGCGCGACCAGCAGTGGGACGATGTGATCGAGATCGATCTGACCTCGGCGTTTGTCTGCGTGCAGGCGGTGCTGCCGGTCATGGAGCAGCGGCGCTACGGGCGGATCGTCAATGTCTCGTCGCTGGCCGGCCTGGCAGGCAACGTCGGCCAGGTCAACTACGCTGCGGCCAAGGCGGGGCTGATCGCACTGACCAAGGAGCTGGCTCGCGAGCTGGCGCCGCGTGGAATCACCGTCAACGCGGTTGCGCCCGGCTACATCGAGACCGATATGATCGAGCAGGTGCCGGAGCGCCAGCTTCAGTGGGCGCTCAACGCGATCCCGCTGGGCCGCTTCGGCAGTCCCGAGGAGGTCGGCTCGGCGGTGCGCTTTCTCACGCTGCCGGAGGCGTCGTATATCACCGGGCATACGCTGGTCGTCGACGGTGGCTGGGTGATGCCGTGAGACGAAAGAACAAATGAACAAATGAACAAGAGAACAAAGAGAGAACCAAGAACCAAGAACCAAGAACCTAACGAACAAAGCAGTACCTTCATTCCCCTCTCCTGTCGCAACCGAAGCGGAAGCCCGCTGAGGTTCGGGGAAGGGGATGCCGAACGACGTGAGGCAGGGGTGAGGGCCTGATCAAGAACAAAGGAACAAACGAACAAGAGAACAAAAAGGGTCTGACCATTAATTAGTTTCTTTGCTCCTTTGTTCGCCCAGAGGGCACCCGGTTCCTTTGTTTGCCCGCAGGCCGGCGTGAGGGCCGTTCCAGAGAACAGAGAGAAGTATCGAGTCTATGGATTTTTCGGATCAAGTTGTAGTTGTCACAGGTGGATCGCGTGGGATCGGCGCGGCGATCGTGCGGACGCTGGCGGCGCGTGGCGCGCGGGTGCTCTTCTGCTACCGTGAGCGAGCCGACGCGGCGCAGGCTGTGCAGGACTCGTGCGCCAACCTGAGCGGCGAGGTGGCTGCGCAGCAGGCCGATGTGCGCGACAAAGATCAGGTTGCCGCGCTGCTGGGAGCCGCCGTCGCGCGCTGGGGCAAGCTCGACGTGCTGATCAACAACGCGGCGATCCTGCGCAACGGCCTGACCCGCGACATGGATCTGGCAGCCTGGCACGACGTGATCAACACCGATCTGACGGGCGTCTATCTCACCTGTAAGGCCGCGCTCAAGCCGATGATGAAGGCGCGATACGGGCGAATCGTTAATGTGGCCGGGCTCCAGGGCAAGGCCGGCGGCTACGCGCAGCCGAACTACGCTGCTGCTGCCGGTGGTATTCTTGGTCTGACCCGCGCGCTGGCGCGTGAGGTTGCGCCGTGGAGCATCACCGTGAATGCCGTCGCGCCGGGATTGATCGCGACCGACATGCTGCAAGAGCAGCCGCCCGAGCTTCAGGTGATGGGCATCGAGATTGCGGCGCAGCGCCGGATTGGCACGCCCGAGGAGGTCGCCTACGCCGTGGCGTTTCTGGCCGCGCCGGGAGCATCGTTTATCACCGGGCAGACGCTGGTCGTCGACGGCGGCTGGACGATGACGTGACGAAGAACCTAACGAAAGAACCAAGAACCAAGAACCAAGAACCTGGGGGAATAGAACAAAGAGCAAAGAACAGAGAACAAGGAAACCAAAAGAAAGTACCTCTATGCCCCCTCGCCTGCCGCAACCGAGCCAAAGGCTTGGCAAGGTTCGGGGAAGGGGGCCAGGGGGTGAGGGCCTTTAGATATGCCTGACTGGAAAATTCGCTACGATCAGCACTTTACGCTGTCGCCGATGACGCCCTGGGTGCACAAGCGCCTTGAAGCCGAAGAAGGCGCGCCTGCGGTCTACGATCCACCGCGTCCGCTGCCGATTCCCGGCAAAGGCTACGCCACGTTTACCATCACCATCGAGCGCTTTCCCTTCACCTTTGCATCGCTGCACGAGCTTGATGAGGCGATTCGCGTCCTGGAGCAAGAAATGCTGCCGCAGGTCGAGAGCAAGCCCAAAAAACAGCTGCCGGTCTACCGCAAGCTCGATCCGCACGGCGCGAAAAATAAACATTGGGTGGAGCGTATCCCAAAAGGGATGCAGAGCTGGGCCAAGCGGCGTAAAATAGCTTTTGAGCTAAAGCAGGGCCGCACGGCGATCAAAAAGGCGCTGGGTCCGGCAAACGTTGCGCGCAGCTACGGACAGGCCGAGACAGCGCCATCAAGCAAGGAGCAAACATAATTCCTATGCAGATCGATCTTTCCAACAAAGTGGCGCTCGTCACGGGAGCATCACGCGGCATCGGTCGGGCGATTGCGCTGGAGCTGGCAGCCAGCGGTGCGCGAGTCGTCGTCAACTATCGTAGCCAGCAGCAGGAGGCCGACGAGGTGATCGCGGCGATCGAGCAGGCCGGCGGCACCGCGACCGCAGTCCAGGCCGATGTTGCGCAGCCCGCCGATGTCGAGCGGCTGATCAAGACAACGCAGGAGACCTATGGCGGCCTCGACATTCTGATCAATAACGCTGGCATCACCCGCGACAATCTGCTGCTGCGCATGAAAGACGACGAGTGGGACGCCGTGCTCTCGACCAATCTGCGCTCGGTCTACCAGCTAACCAAAGCGGTGCTGCGGCCGATGATGAAGGCGCGCTGGGGCCGGATCATCACCATCACCTCGGTCGTGGGCCTGACCGGCAACGCGGGCCAGGCCAACTACGCGGCAGCCAAAGCCGGCCTGATCGGCTTTACCAAATCCGTCGCCCGCGAGATGGCCTCGCGCGGCATTACCGCCAACGCCGTCGCGCCCGGCTACGTCGAGACCGCGATCACCAATGTATTGTCGGACGAGATCAAAGCCACGGCGCTGGCCAACATTCCCGCTGGTCGTCTCGGCCAGCCCGAGGATATTTCCAAAGCCGTGGTGTTTCTCGCCTCCGATGCGGCTGCGTACATCACCGGCCAGACTCTCGCCATCGATGGCGGCTTAACCATGTACTAATGGCGCTCGGACGCGAATCGCCTGTGGATTCGTGCTGCGAAGCCTCAACCTCCTTGTGTATGCTTGAAAAAGTCTTGATCGCCAATCGTGGAGAGATCGCGGTGCGCATTGTGCGCGCGTGCCACGAATTAGGAATTCGTACGGTCGTCGCCTACTCGGAGGCCGATCGCGACTCGCTGGCCGTTCGGCTGTCGGATGAGGCCGTGTGTATCGGGCCGCCGCCGCCGAGCAAAAGCTACCTGAGCGCTCCGGCGCTGATCAGCGCGGCGCTGATCTCGGGCTGCGACTCGGTCCATCCCGGCTACGGCTTTTTGTCGGAAAATCCCTACTTTGCCGAGATCGTCAAGCAGTGCCAGCTGACCTTTATCGGCCCCGAGCCGGATGTGATCGCGATCATGGGCGATAAAGCCGCCGCCCGTGCCGCCATGCGCGACGCCGGCCTGCCCGTGATGCCGGGCTCCGAGCAGACGCTGACTACCGTCGACGAGGCGCGCGACCTGGCGCAGGCGATGGGCTATCCCGTGCTGCTGAAAGCGGCGGCCGGTGGCGGTGGTCGTGGTATGCGCATCGTGCAGGTCGAGGCCGAGCTGGCGCGGGCCTTCGCGACGGCCAAAGCCGAGGCCGAGGCCGCCTTCGGCAGCGGCGCGCTCTACCTGGAAAAGTTCTTGCCCGTGGCGCGGCACATCGAGATCCAGGTGCTGGGCGACAACTACGGCAACGTGATTCACCTTGGCGAGCGCGAGTGCTCGATCCAGCGGCGGCACCAGAAGCTGGTCGAAGAGTCGCCGTCGCCGGTGGTAGACGCGGATCTGCGCCGGCGCATGGGCGAGGCCGCCGTGGCCGGCGCCAAAGCGATCAACTACACCGGCGCGGGCACGATGGAGTTTTTGATGGACCCCGAGGGCAACTTCTACTTCATCGAGATGAACACCCGCATCCAGGTCGAGCATCCCGTGACGGAGCTGGTCACCGGCATCGATCTGGTGAAATGGCAGCTGCGCATCGCGGCCGGCGAGCGGTTGACACTCCAACAAGCTGACGTTAGAATGACCGGGCATGCGATAGAGTGCCGCGTTAATGCGGAAGATCCGGGGCGCGATTTCATGCCCCAGGCCGGAGAAGTCGAGCTTTTCTTGCCGCCGGGCGGTCCTGGTGTACGGATCGATTCGCATCTATATTCGAGCTATACCATCCCGGCCAACTACGACTCGCTGCTTGCCAAAATCATCGTCTGGGCCGACAATCGGGCCGACGCGATCGCGCGCATGCGGCGGGCGCTCGACGAGTGTATCATCACCGGCATCAGGACCACGATCCCGTTCCAACACGCGCTGATGGACGACGATCGCTACCGCAGCGGCGATGTTTCAACGGGCTATCTGGGCGAGTTTATCCAGCGCTATCGTCAGTAACCCTTGCGTAAGGTGGAAGCTGCGCCGCGCTATAGAACGATAGGATCTCGAACATGGCTGTACCGAACGGAACTGTAACGATGTCGCCTGTTGCGTTGATCGGCATTATCAGTCGCACGGCACAGGATGTGCAAGGCGTAGCCCGTATGGGTACGGTACCGCCATCCCGCGTTGGGCAGCTGTTCACGGGTAGCCAGACCCGCGACGGTGTGCTGGTGCGCGTGGACGGAGCGGTCAGCGCCGACGTGTATCTGATCGCGCACAACGACGCCAATCTGCTGGATCTTGGCCAGCAAGTCCAGGCGGCTGTCGCCCATGCGATCCGTGAGATGGTGGGCATGGATGTTCGTGAAGTAAACGTGTATATTCAGGACGTGGAGGCTGCGCGTGGCTAATGTGCGTCATCGGGCGCGCATTGCGGCGATGCAAGTGCTCTTTGAGCTGGACATCACCGATCATCCGCTTGAGCCGGTTTTACAGCGTCGTCTAGACGACGAGGCGCTGCCCGGCGATGCCGCTGAGTTTGCGCAGCGCATCGCGCGGGGCGCGTGGGACCGGCAAAGCTTTCTTGACACCGTGATCGAGCAGGCCGCGCCAAACTGGCCGATCTATCAGATGCCGGCGATCGAAAAGGCGATCCTGCGCCTGGCGATTTGGGAGCTGCTGCTGAACGATCAAGATCCTGCTCCCGCCAAGGCGGTGATCAACGAGGCCGTTGAGCTGGCAAAACATTTTGGTGGCGACAATTCCAGTCGCTTTGTCAATGGTGTGTTAGGCACTGTTGTTAGCCAACGGCAGGGCTGAGCATAATCGAACTATTACGCCACGGGGCGCACACAAGGAGATTTCACATGGAAGAACGATTGAAGAAGCTGATTGCGGAGCAGCTTGGTGTCGATGAGAAGCGCGTCGTTCCCAGCGCGTCGTTCACCGATGATCTGGAAGCCGATTCGCTGGATCTGGTTGAGCTGATCATGTCGCTGGAAGAAGAGTTCAACGTCGAGATCCCCGATGCTGACGCAGAGAAGATCGTCACCGTCGGCGATGCGCTGAAGTATCTGCGCGACCACACAGACTAAGGCACGAGCTTGAGTATAGATGACGCCGCGCATGTGCGCGGCGTTCTCTGTCTTTGGGCAGATCGGTAATGTGGTTGCAGAGCGGATTCCTCGCGGAACCGGTGCAACTGGATCGGCGGCTGGCGACGTACGTTAAGCGCCTGGTACTTCCGGCAGAAAGGCGCGAGTTTTTCTGCGCGGTTGGTTAAGGATCGCTTGACCTTTTTGTGGTAGCATTGAGTCTATGTTTGGCATTGGCTTTACAGAACTGATCATTATCCTGATCGTCGCGCTGCTGGTGGTTGGCCCCGAGCGACTGCCTGAGATGGCGCGTCAGCTCGGCACGATCGTGCGCGACCTGCGGCGGATGTACAACAATCTGCGCGCCGATCTGGGGCCGGAGTTCGACGAGATCGAGCAGGGCATTCGCGATCTGCGCTCGCTCAATCCACGCGAGCAGGTGCGCAACTATGGCCGCTCGCTGCTGGACGATCTCAGCAAGGACGCGCCCGAGATCAACGAGGCCAAAGATCTGGCCTACAGCTCACGCGCGGACCTGGAGGCCGCCAGCCGGCAGCTGCTGCGCGACGATCTGCTCGATCGGCCGCTGCGCGATACGCTCAAGTCCGAGGAGACCAGCCAGCCCGCGAGCGAGACGACCAGCAGCTCGGAAACGGCGACCGGCACCGACACGCGCTCGGATCGAACGTCACATGCCACGGCTGCCAATGGCTCGGCCCCGATTGAGACGACGGGCCATTTCGAATAGTTGTGAGTAGAGATTCATGCAAAGCGCTCAAACACCGCACCTGCCCGTAAGCTCCGACGAAGAGCCCGGGATGATGACCTGGCTCGACCATCTGCGCGAGCTGCGCAACCGGCTGGTCAAAAGCTCGCTCGCGGTTGTGATCGGCCTGCTGCTGGGATTTTTTGCTGTCACCTACGATAACTACGCGCTGATCGAGATCATCAAGGTGTGGCAGACGCCCGAGGGAACGATTTTGCAGGCCGTCGCGCCCGCCGAGGTCTTTACCAACGCCATCCGCGTCGCCCTGGCGATCGGGATCGCGCTGGCAATGCCGGTGATCGTATATCAGCTGCTGGCCTTCATTGTGCCGGGCCTGACCTCACGCGAGCGGCAGATTATTTTCTTGATGCTGCCGTTCATCACGATCTGCTTTCTGGCCGGGCTGGCCTTCGGCTGGTTCGTGACGGTGCCGGCTGCGCTGCGCTTCCTGCTGGCTCAGGGCCTGGGCACGATCGAGATCAAGCCGACGGTGGAGTCGTTTTTGTCGCTGTTTACACGGCTGATCCTGCTCAACGGTGTGCTTTTCGAGATGCCGGTGATCGTCTACTCACTGATCTGGCTGGGCGCGGTGCAGCGCAAAACGCTGGCCAAATATCGCCGCTACGCCGTGCTGGTGATCGTGCTGATCGCGGCGATCGTGACGCCCACCAGCGATCCCGTCAATCTTGCGCTCGTGGCGGTGCCGATGTATATGCTGTATGAGCTGGGCCTGCTGCTGGCGCTGATGGCGCCGCGCAAAAAAACCATCGTCGCGGGGAGCTGAGCACGGCCCGTTCTGTTGCGGCAGATAATTGATGGTTAACGTTTGTAGGGACGTATTGCAATACGTCCCTACATGTTTGTGTTGTAATAATTATAGTTGGCCTGGTTTATTTTGATGCGCTTCCAGCCGAATGATTGATCGCAGCTCGGAATCCCACCGGCGCGACCGCCACATCCGTTTCGGCGCTGCGGGTTTCCAGCTCCACAACGATCAGCTCGCCGCTGGTGTCGCCTTCATAAACCCAGAA